>NZ_MAKD01000057.1:0-28782 GCF_001691235.1 Vibrio sp. ZF57
GATTTTTGTTTGGCGACTAAACCATATCACTTACTACCGTTTTTGTTTTTAGTTTCCGCTAATCCGCGATGAACCTTTTTATTTAGGTGCTATTTGACTGGAGCTGTTGTTATCACGTGCCTGGAGAGAGTTACTACCGACTTAAGCCATTCATTTTTAAGTCACTTAATCCATTTAATTATGGTTGAGCCTCTTTGGATGCGAGTAAGTCGATAGCAGACTGGCATGATAGGGTGATATGAGAGGTTAATACCTCAACCGCTTTTTCTATATTTCTTTCTAGGGCAAGTTGGAGCAACTCACTATGTTGCGCGTCTAATGTTTTACGGATCTTTTGATTCGGTTCAGCGATACGTCGATATTTATCCAAAGCAAGGTGTAGGCGAGCTGAAAAATCGAGTAAATACTTCGAGCCACTCCCTGACAATAGAATAGAATGAAACTCTTCGTGTGCCGCACTCCACGCTTCAAGATCTTTCAAAGATAAGCTTAATCGGTCCAACTTATGGTGAGTTGCAACTAGACTCGCTTCCCAGTCCATATCCCCATTTCTGATCGATAAGCGAAGTGCTTCCGTTTCTACCAATATGCGAGTTTGCTTGATATCAAGAATATCTAAATAACTTAAATTAGGAATGGAAAATCCTTTGTTATTCTCCTGGTCAATCATTCCTTGTGCGGCAAGCTGGCTCAGTGCCTCTCTTAGTGGTGTTAAGCTAATATTATAATTCTCTTTTAAACGAGATATTTTTAGCTTTTCCCCAGCAGGGTACAGCCCATCAGTAAGATCTTGTTTTATTTTTTCGTAGATTATAGAACTTTTAGTCTGACTCACTGTTTCATCCTCTTAATATTCCCTATTGACTACTTTAACACCATGTGATTAATTTGTTGCACAGTTTTAAAATAATCGATTATTTTAAAAAAAAGTACATAATAACAAGGATGAGATTATATGAATATGAAAAAATCTTTACCGCTTGCAATCCTACTAGGTTCTTTTTCTGTTGCTACCTTCGCTCAAAGTGACCTTGACCTGCCATGTAGTACTGCAAAGCTGATTGTGCCGTGGGGCGCCGGTGGTGGTACTGATATTATCTTCAGAACAATTGTCGAAGAGGCAAATGCACAAGGAGCGGATCCTAAGCTGCAAGTTGTTAATATGCCGGGCCGTAGTGGTAATAAAGGGGCTAAAAAGTTTTTGAAATCTCGCAAAAACGGTTGTGAACTGCTTGCGATTCATCAGTCGGTTATGACGAGTTACCTTGGTGGCCAAGCAAAAGTGAACTGGGATGGCTACCAACCTGTAGTGCAGTTAACAGAAACTGCAGAATATATAGGCGCGAATGGTCAGCAACCATTCTCGACGCTCGCTGAACTTCAAAGTTACGCTAAAGAACACCCAAATACAGTTGTGGCTGCCGGCTCGCTAGGCTCAACCTCTCACTACACCATGCTTATGTTAGAAGAAGCACTTGATGTTAAATTCCGTCATGTTTCTTATGATGGCACGCGTGAACGTACAACCGCTTTACTATCAGGCAATGCTCATATTGGTTTATCAAACTTAACGTCTTCTCGCAAAAATGTTGAAACCGGTGCAATTACCTTATTAGCAACAACATCCAAAGAGCGCCAAAACCAGCTTCCAGACGTTCCATCAGCGCAAGAACAAGGCTTTGATGTTGAATTTGGTGTGCGTCGCGGGATTGCTCTACCAAAAGGAACATCTCCAGAAATCATTGCTTATTACGAAGCGCTCTTCCAGAAAGCGGTATCAAGTCCAGAAATTCAAGAAACGCTAAGAGTAAAAGGCACAGAAGTTAAATACTTAGCATCTAATGATTATGCCGCAGCACTTGGTGATGAATTTGGTTCATGGGAAGCGCTTGCCAAGCAAGTTGGTATCTACAACGTGAAATAGCCTTAATTGAGGAGGCGGTTGTTTACGACTGCCTTTTTTATAAGACTTCGCGTGTTACGGAGAACAGTAAATATGAACTTCATTAATAAGGACAGTGTTGTCGGACTCATCTTATTGCTTGGGTGTGGTGCTTTTATCGACGCACTTGATGATATTGAGCGTACAAACTACGGCACCATGACATCAAATGTGTGGCCAACCATAGTCCTTTCGGTCTTGACTACATTGTGTGTGATTTATTTTTTAACGTCCCTCAAACCAGTACAAAGTGAATCTTTTAACTGGAAGACTTTCTTTCCTCGTAACGTCGCCATTGTGTTTACGTTATTTGCCGGGTTTGTCTATTCGTTACCGTACCTTGGTATGTTAATTGGTGGCAGCACTTTTGTGTTCTTAGTCCTAACAATGATTGGCCATAAGACATTGAAATACATGTTGATTCATATGTGTATTGCGATAGGTAGTGTCGCCGTAATGTATGTGGTGTTTACTTTCGGGCTCAGTGTGATGTTGCCTGAAGGTGAATTACTGTACTCACTCATGTATTAAGGGATGAATTCATGTTTGTAGATGTATTAGAGGCTGCAAGTCAGCTGTTTACTTTTGATACCATGATGCTGATGGCAGCGGGTACGTTTGGCGGTCTATTAGCAGGCTCTGTTCCTGGTTTTACGATAACAATGGCGATTGTTCTGACCTTGCCATTTACCTTTGGTATGAGCCCAATCCAAGGTCTGGCTACCATGATTTCTGTGATGGTCGGAGGACTCTCTGGTGGCCTAATGTCGGGGATGCTAACAGGTATTCCTGGTACTCCATCTTCTATTGCCACGACATTTGATGGTTTTCCGCTGGTTCGTAAAGGGAAACCTGGTTTAGCGTTAGGTTTGGGGGTTTGGGCTTCGTTTTTTGGTGGTATTTTCTCGGCAGTTGTTTTGGTGTTACTCGCGCCTCAACTCGCTAATATCGGATTAGAGTTTGGGCCTTGGGACTATTTCTCTCTTGTTCTTTTTGCCCTCACTATTACGGCCAGTTTATCGAATGAAAGCCTAGTCAAAGGCTTAATTGCAGGTGCTCTTGGGCTGTTAGTTGCTTGTGTTGGTACTGATGATTTGAATGGTGTCGAACGCTTTACGTTTGGTACCGAGTTCCTAGTTGATGGTTTTGCTTTCTTACCTGTTCTAATTGGTCTATTTGCATTCTCACAGTTACTTGGTGATATCTCAGATAAGAACAAGGCTAAAGAGCCATTAATGAGAGAAACTGGTAAGGCAACGAAAATCAACCATATCGCAGCGATCAAGCAGGTGCTATCTAGCTGGGTAAACCTAGTCCGCTCTAGTGTAATTGGGGTGTTCACAGGTATTCTTCCTGCTGCTGGTAGTTCTATCTCCAATGTACTTGCATATGATCAAGCAAAGAAAGCGTCTAAAGATAAAGAACAATTTGGTAAAGGTCATCCAGACGGCATTATTGCCCCTGAGGCTTCCAATAACGCCACAGCCGGCGGTTCTCTTATTTCTATGATGGCGCTGGGTATCCCTGGAGACGTCGTGACTGCCGTTATGTTGGGAGCATTGATGGTACATAATATTGTGCCAAGCCCTGGCTTTATTAGTGAACAACCTGTCCTTGCAAACGGAATTTTCATTGCTTTCTTTATTGCTCACTTCTTCATGGTTGCGTTGCAATCGTTATGTTTGAAAGCCTTTGTTCAAGTCACGCGAGTACCTATGTATACGCTTGCCTCGGTGATTCTTCTATATTGCTCAGTTGGAGTGTTTTCATTGAACAACCTTGAGGCTGATATTTGGACATTGTTTATTTTTGGAGTGGTTGGTTTTGTACTGAAAGGGCTTGGTTTTCCACTTGCTCCAATGATTTTGGGTGTGGTGTTAGGTCATATCGCAGAGGTTAACTTTTCCCGAGCTCTGTCTACTGATTCCGATTTAATGGTGTTCTTAAGCCGCCCTTGGTCTTTGTTTTTCTTAGTATTAGCTGTGTTCTCGTCATGTTTTCCTGCATACCAAAAAGGCAAGCGTAATCACGTAATGTGGGCAACCTACTTTATACCTCTGATGATGGTTTCACTCTCAGTCCCTTTATTTATGATGGGCGGTACTGTACGTACTATCATCGCAGTTGTAGTGGTTATAGCAGGTATCTATAACCTTTATAAAAATCTTAATAGTTTTAAAGTTGTTAAAAAGGAAGTTAGCAATGCTTAGTAATGATGGACTCTCTTACCCTTACTCATCTCAGCGTATGGCAACTTACGCAAAGAATGGCATGGTCGCAACGTCTCAACCTCTCGCTGCTCAAATTGGTTCTGATATCTTGAAGCAAGGTGGTAACGCAATTGACGCGGCCATCGCAACGGCCGCGGCACTCACGGTTGTGGAGCCAACGGGTTGTGGGATTGGTGGTGATGCATTCGCCATCGTTTGGGTTAAAGACAAACTCTATGGCTTAAATGGTTCAAGCTTTGCTCCTGAGGCATTGACCCCAGAGTTAATGGAGCAACAGGGCAATGAAAAAATGCCTTTATATGGTTGGACTCCTGTCACTGTTCCCGGTATTCCAGCCTCATGGGCAGCTCTTAGTGAGCGATTTGGCAAGCTTCCATTTTCAGATTTAATGGAACCTGCTGCCAAGTTAGCTGAAGAAGGTTTTCCTGTGTCCCCAACAATTAGCTTTCTGTGGGACAAAGCTGCTCAAACTTTTAGTACTGAATTAGATGGTGAGTTAAAACAAGCTTGGTTTGATTTGTTTACCAAAAATGGAAGTACGCCCGTACCCGGCGAACTGTTTACTAGTCCGGGGCATGCTAAGACTCTGCGTGATATTGGTGCGACTAAAGCTGCAACTTTCTATCGAGGAGAGGTTGCCGATAAAATTGATGCCTTTTCTCAAAAGACTGGAGGGCTGATTCGAAAGTCTGATCTTGAGCGTTATGAGGTTGAGTGGGTTAACCCTATTAGTGTTAATTATAAGGGCTATGATGTGTGGGAGATCCCACCCAATGGACAAGGCATGGTAGCGTTGATGGCCCTGAACATGTTGAAAAAGGATGAGTTCAAGAGTCGAGATGATTTAGAGACAATCCATAAGCAGTGCGAAGCGATGAAACTTGCTTATGTGGATGGCCAAGCTTATATCACTCAACGCGATAAGATGTCAGTGTCAGTTGAAGGTCTTCTTTCTGACGAATATGCTCAGGCGCGCCGTGATTTAATTGGTGATAAAGCGATCAAACCTTCCATAGGTAAGCCTCCTGCTGGTGGTACAGTTTACCTAGCTGTAGCAGATAATGAAGGCAATATGGTGTCGTTCATTCAAAGTAATTATCATGGATTTGGTTCAGGGGTTGTTGTACCCGGTACCGGCGTCGCTCTTCAAAATCGAGGTGAGAATTTCTCTCTTGAACCGACTCATGATAATTATCTACAACCTAACAAAAAGACATATCATACGATTATTCCTGGTTTCATAACCAAGGGTGATCAACCTGTTGGTCCATTCGGTGTGATGGGGGGTTTTATGCAGCCTCAAGGTCATATGCAAGTTGTGATGAATATGATTGATTTTAAATTGAACCCGCAAGCTGCATTAGATGCACCTCGCTGGCAGTGGATGGGGGATATGAATATTGGCCTTGAACAGGCAATGCCTAGCCACATTGTGACCGGGATGCTTCGTAAGGGACACAAAGTACAAGTAGCTTCAGATTATACAACCTATGGCCGTGGCCAAATTATTGTGAAAGACCCAGACTCAGGTGTGTTATGTGGTGGTACAGAAGCCCGTACCGATGGCTCTATTGCGGCATATTAGGAGTTGGAATGAAAAAACAGATAGATTTATTTAACGCTTTTTTTCGTATTGGTGTTTTTGGATTTGGTGGCGGGCCAACGATGATCCCATTAGTCCATAAAGAGGTCGTAGATAATTATAAGTGGATGGACGATGACGAATTCTCCAATGTACTAGCTATTGGTAATACTTTACCGGGGCCAATCGCGACTAAAATGGCCGGATATATTGGTTATAAAGTCGGGGGGGTAGGGGGCTGTACCAATGCCGTGCTTGCGACAATCGTCCCTTTAATTATCGTCATGATTGCAGGTTTAGGTCTGCTGAACGAATATCGAGATACTCCTTGGGTAGCTGGTATGGCTATGGGGGTTGTTCCTATTGTGACGTGGATGATGGCGAAGCTGTGCTACGACTTTTTTATTAAAGGGCATAAAGCAGTAGGGGCTTTAGCTACTGGGGTGTTATCGGTAGCTTCTTTAGTGCTGATCCTTGTCTTTAATGTTCATCCCGGATTGATTGTTGCTGCGGTTCTGGTTGGTGTATTGGCTAAACCCGAAAAAAATATTGAACTTAAGACTAGCAAGAAGGAGGGGTAATCATGCAGATCTATATTGATATTTTTCTAGCTTTCTTTATTCCTAATATTGTTGGGTATGGTGGTGGGCCGGCAATTATCCCTCTGATTGAAGCGCAGGTTGTTGGACAGTATCAATGGATGGATGCGACGCGATTCGCTGAGATTTTAGCATTAGGGAATGCACTACCCAGTCCGATTGCAACAAAAATGGCAGGTTATATTGGTTATGAAGTCGGCGGTGTATTTGGTGCATTTTTAGCTGTATTTGCGACGGCTGCACCAACGATTTTGATTATGATTATTGCGATGAGCATCCTATATAAATACCGCAATGCGCCGAAAGTGAAGGCTCTCAGTGCTTGGGTTTTGCCTGTCATTGCAGCTCTTATGGCCATCCTAACTTATAAGTTGGTGATATCAGGAGTTGAAGCAGGCGTGATTCATTTCGTGCTGCTATTTGCTTTCGCCGCTATTACATTGGAAAAGTTCAAAGTTCACCCGACATGGGTTATCTCAAGCGGCTTGATTTACGGGGCGGTATTTTTAGGGGCTTAACGAGAGCTTCCCTTTATTGAGGTTAGAGTAACAAAGCCAGCTGGTTTATCTTTGCTGGCTTTATTTTTTATCACTATAAAGTTAGATGCATCTAGAGCTTTCTAAAGATGATGGAAGTGTTGATTCCGCCAAAGGCAAAGTTGTTGCTCATCAGATATTCAACATCCAATTCGCGACCTGAGCCAGTGATGTAATCGAGCTTGCCGCACTGTTCGTCGATATTCTCAAGATTCAATGTTGGGCTGAACCAACCTGAATGCATCATCTCTAGGCTTAACCAAGCTTCAATCGCACCACACGCGCCAAGCGTATGACCAAAGTAGCTTTTCAATGAACTGATTGGCACTTCGCCAAAGATATTCGCGGTCGCGTTACTTTCCGCAATATCGCCTTTTTCAGTCGCGGTACCGTGCGCAGAAACATAGCCAATCTTTTCTGCCGGAAGTTGAGCATCCTTTAGAGCTTTTTCCATACAAATTTGCATGGTTTCCATCTGAGGTTGGGTCACATGGGCTGCATCGCAGTTGCTGGCAAAACCAATGATCTCAGCGTAGATCTTTGCACCACGAGCAACAGCATGTTCATACTCTTCAAGAACAAGTGTACCGGCGCCTTCACCGATAACGAGGCCATCGCGCTCGCTGTCGTAAGGGCTAGGGGACTTTTCTGGCGTGTCGTTTTTTAAACTGGTAGCAAAAAGGGTATCGAAAACGGCAGACTCAGTTGGGCATAGCTCTTCACCGCCACCGGCAACCATCACGGTTTGGTAGCCGTGTTTGATTGCTTCATAGGCGTAACCAATGGCTTGGCTTCCTGAAGTACAGGCGCTGCTGGTGGGAATCACGCGGCCACGCAGACCAAAGAACAGACCTACGTTTACCGCGGCTGTGTGTGGCATCATTTGAACGTAAGTGGTTGCTGTGATTGCTCGTGTCGACTTCTCGTTCAGCATTACTCCGAAAGCACCAACCGCATCGGTACTGCCAGTTGAAGAGCCGTAAGCGATACCAGTTTCGCCATTGGTCAATACATCGTGACCAATTAAGCCGGCTTGCTCCAATGCATTCTCAGTCGCAACGGTAGCTAGGCGTGATACACGTCCCATGCCACGCACTTGCTTACGCTTGTAGTGTTTAGGCAGTTGGAAGTCATCAATAGGCGCGGCAAGTTTTGTGTTGAGACCATCATATTGCTCGAAGCTTGGCATATATTGAGTCGCATTTTCACAGGCCTTTAGCTTAGGCTCTATCTGTTGCCAGTCGTTACCAAAAGCAGTAACACCAGACATTCCAGTTACAACAACGCGGCGGGTCATACTAAGCCTCCATTTACTGAAATCACTTGGCGAGTTACGTAGCCTGCAATATCAGACATTAGGTAGCTGACTAGGCCGGCTACTTCTTCCGGCTCACCCATACGGCGCAGTGGTACTTGAGGAAGTGCATGATCTTTCACGTGCTCGTCAACCATACCTGTGTCAATTAAGCCAGGAGCGACACAGTTTACCGTGATCTTGCGTTTTGCGAGTTCTAGAGCAAGAGACTTAGTTGCGCCAATCACCCCCGCTTTTGCTGCAGCATAGTTAGTTTGACCACGGTTACCCATAATGCCGGATACCGACGCTAGAGTGACGATACGGCCACCTTTACGCTTTTGAACCATAGGCATTACACAAGGGTGAAGTACGTTGTAGAAGCTATCTAGGTTGGTATGGATCACACCATCCCACTCTTCTTCCGTCATCGCGGGGAATGCAGTGTCACGAGTAATGCCCGCGTTGTTCACTACACCATAGTAAGCACCATGTTCAGCGATATCAGACTCAAGCTTTTCGCGACACTCGCTTCGTTTGCTGATATCAAATTGAATAAGACGTCCAGCGCCACCCAGTTCGGTGATCGACTTTAGCGTCTCTTCAGCACCTTGCTTGTCACCCATGTAATGAACGGCGATTTCAAACCCGTCTTTCGCGAGTTGAATAGCGATCGCTTTACCAATACCTTTACTGGCACCAGTGACTAAAACCTGACGGCTCATGATGGGCTCCTAGTTTTCATTTCTTGTAATTTTTGTTCGGTCGGCACGTAGACGTTGAGTTGGCATTGAGCCACTAACTCACCTCGGTCTTCGACTCTTGCGGTAAACACAGCCATACCGCTGTCTTCCATCATCTGTTCGGCGTAGATATCAAGGGTCTGACCTTGAGTAAACTCATCACACAGTGATTTATAGCGACGAGAGCCGAGTAAGAATCCGATTGGGGGCGTGGTGCCGTTTTTAAGTGCGTGATATCCAGACCATGCCGCTACAGACTGCGCCATAAACTCGATTCCAACATATGCTGGTACCGTTTGAGATTCGGCGTCAAAGAACAGATTATGGTCACCAATATCGACCTGACAGTGGATCGACAACGCCTCTACGCTGATAGCACGATCGATTAATATCATCGGATCATCGTGAGGGAGAAGTTGGTCTACAGAAGGGATATCAGTCATTTACTACACCAAAAATCAGGCTAATGTTGTTGCCACCAAAAGCAAACGAGTTGCTTAAGATGTTCTTTGCTTTAAGTTTCTGTGAACAGTTTACCAAATCAATCTCAATATCTTCAGCTTTATCCTGACATTTTTGTAAGGGAAGCGGTAAGTCATATTTCAAAATATGCCACGCAATTGCAGCCTCAATCGCACTTGCTGCGCCTAGAGTATGCCCGGTCAGCGGTTTGGTAGAACTGACGGGAACCTTGTTTGCAAAAATACGATGAATGGCTTTACTTTCCATCGAGTCATTGAGTGGCGTTGCTGTACCATGTGCATTGATATAACCAATGTCATCTGCGTTTAACTGTGCAGAATGTAACGCTTTTTTCATTGCTTGTTCAGCACCATTGCCTTCAGGGTGAGGCGCTGAAATGTGGTGTGCATCAGAGCTGTCCCCACAGCCCAATAAGGCAATGTTTGACGTGTCTTGTGCTGCATTAACACCGGCTAACTTTGTTTTGCTGAGCAACATAAATGCCGCTGCTTCTCCTATGTTGATACCTTCTCGGGTTGCACTAAATGGCTTACAATGTGTGGTTGAAAGTGCTTCAAGACCATGAAAACCATTGAGCGTCAACTTACATAAGGTGTCGACACCTCCAACCAACACAGCATCAACCATTCCAGAATCCAACAATCGCTGCGCGGTCAAAAATACACGGCCACTGGACGAGCAAGCGGTCGATATCGCATAGCTTGGCCCTGTTAATGCACAATGTTGGCTAACAAATTCAGAGGTATTTCCTAGTTCTTGTTTTGAATAATGGTAATGCTCAGGAAACTCACCATGTGCCAGTTTATGTTTGAATGCCGCTTCGCCGTCTGAGATACCTGAGGTACTGGTGCCAATAACTACGGCAATTCTATCTGCGCCAAATTGTAATTTTGCTTGCTCAATAGAGTCTTTGATTTGATTAAGAGCGGATAACGCCAGCTGATTGTTGCGAGTGGCGTATTGCGTTAGATCTGATGGGATCTCCGGCAGTTTGCCAGCGACCTTACCGACGATAGTCTGCTTACCATCATTCAGCATATCGCTTACTTCAACCATGTTTGATTCATGCTCGCCTTTGAGGCAGCCATGAATGTCAGCAAGGCTTGAGCCTAATGCGGAGTGGAAACCACAGTCTTGGATATAAACAGGCATAATGTTCAGCTCTTACTTGGGTTGTCGACAATCGTTGAGTTCAACGTTTGTATGGTGATGGTATAGCCTTGGATCAGATGCTTGAAAACAATTTCTCCAGATGTCTTTGGTTCGCCGACTTTTGCTTGGTATTCAATACGAATGATGGCTTGTTGGTTATCGTCAAAAACGGTTCTTGTTTTGTCGGTATCGACTAGGTGCCCGCCTATGCTTTGTAAAGGCTGAGCCCATGCTTCAATTGGCCATAGAGTCAGCATTAAATTAAATAACACCTGCTCAGGTTGCGGCAGGGTTGCGCCAAGACCGGACAGGACTTGAGTCTCAATGGCTTGGTTTTGGTATTGCAGCGATAAGATGCGTGTTCCCCAAGAGGAAAAACCCGCTAACACGACTTTATCTGGTGTGACTTCGACTTGAACAGGCAGTTGCTGCGTATCGTCTTGCCATGTTGCGCTGATCAGCTGGCTCGCCGTAAATGAGTACCCCAGCTCAGCAGGCAGCGGCAAGGCTAGCTCGGTGTCTTTGTCGATTGTGACACTTGCGCCTGTAGGCAGTTGAGACACCATCGAACAAGCGCTGAGTAATAAGCTCAATCCAACGGCGAGCGCTACCTTGATTGTTTTGTTCATCTAAAAGCCTCTCGAGAGTTTGATTTTTCCGCTGCTTGTTCGTTGCTGATTGCAAGTGGCGAAAGCAACCACGCGACGAAAATACCAGTTAGGACGGTAACACCGAAGCTATGAATGGCATGAGTCTGGCTCAGCGACAGTAAGCCGAATGAAAGTAGTGTTGTGAGACCTGACAAGGTGATCGCTAATAAGGTGCTCAGCGATTTCTTTTGCTCAGCAAAGAACAGGGTGTAGTCTATGCCAATCCCTAAAATCAGAATCAAACCAAGCAGGTTAAATAGGTTCAGTGTCGAGCCTAAAATGCCCGTGACCGCCAAACCTGCTACGCCTGCAATCAATGAAGGCAACAGCATTAACAGGCTTTGCTTCACACCATAGCGCCAGCCTAACAGCATGCCAATAGCTGCCAATGCTATCAATAACAGCTCGGTAATCTTGACGCGGTACTCAGCAAAAAGAGAGGAGATTTCATCCGCTTTATTGAGGTGTTTCACACCTTGCTTCTGAGCAAAATCTGACTCCAACCACTGTGAGAACAGCTCAGCATCAGTGACGTCTTTTATCAAAATGACCGACGCTGCTTGCCCGTCGATAGGTTTTAACCAAAGTGGTCGAACAGGCTCTGAGACTGGAGACTCCAAAAATCCAGATACCGTGATTGGTTCGAATTTTGGTAGTTCTGGAAACGTAGACCAACCGAGAGAGCTTTGTAATATATGGCTTTGTTGACTATAGAGTTGTTCAACCAACTGATAGTTATCATGCTGTTCTTGTTTACTTAACAAGTGTTGATTGATGCTGCGATACCCGGAGATACCTTGGCTATTGACCAGCGAATCTAAGCTTGTGGTGATTTCTGTCAATTTTTTGAGTAGCTTTTGGTCGCTCTGAGCTGTGACCAAAAGCATATTTTGACCACTGCCTAACCCTGATATCTCAGTAATGGCTTGCTCTTGTTGTTTGAGTTGTTCGGGCATAGCCTGAAGCTGGCGAATATCGTCGTCGTAACGAATTTGACTGAGTGACATCAAGCTAACGACAGTCACTGTTAACGGTAAGCCAATTCTAAATTTTTGGTTGCTCCAAAGGCTTAACCAAGTATGCCAAAGTTTCGACAGGGGAAGAGGGCGCTCTTGGCCTGGTTTTACCGCTAAAACGGGGTACCAGCACACCACACTGGCGTAAGCTGCGATCAGTCCAATCGACGAAAACAGAGCCAGTTGCTGCAAGCCTGGGAATGGCGCAACCAGTAGCCCTAAGTATCCGATTAAGCTGGTGATTAAACCTAGAGTGATGGCAATGAAAATATGCTTTAGGCCTTTATCGCTCTGCCAGTGGCTTCCTGCGGCCAAACGGTCAGTGAGATAGTGAAAAGAGTAATCGATGGATACGCCAATCAAGCTAGCGCCAAACACCAAGCTGAATAGATGCACCTTACCAAAGATAGCGACAGTGCTTGCCAGTGCAACCAATAATCCTGTACTGATTGAGAGTAAAGATAAGGCAAGTGGTAGCGCACTACGAAATGTCAGCCACACCAATAAAATAACGCCTGCCAATGAGCCCAAACCAATGGTACTGATTTCTGATTTCGCGCTTTCGGTACCGTAATTGGCGTAGAACACCACACCAGTATGCTGCACCTTGACGCCAAATTGTTTTTCGACCTCGCGCTCAATTGAATCAAGATCTGGAAGTTGTTCTTGAATCGCCAAGCTATAAGGTGAGTCCGCCAGAGTAGCCGTGACTAAAATATGAGTTTGCTCATTCGACTGGGCCGTGAGATAGCCCTCTTTCAGAACAAAGTTACTTGATTGGACGCCAATAGCACTGATGTAGTCGCGAAATAACAAGAATGGGTCGAGAGATAACTCTGCTGCAGTGACGCCTGAGAATGGATTGTACAGAGACTGAATGACATATTGAGCTCGCGAATCAGGCGAGTGTGTCAGCGTCTCTTTTTGTTGTTGGGTCAGCAGTTGAGATCGGTGACGAAAATAGAAATCGCTCCACTGGCTTTGAGTGCTGGCGTTGATTTTACCTTGAACTTGCTTAAACAGAGTTGGCTGACTTGAAAAAGTTCTTTGGTTGAGAGCTTTTTCAAAAGCGTCGGTCGCAACCATGGTTTGTTCGATATCGGGAGCGCTTATGATAAATACCACTTGCTCGCTCATCGAGCTGGATATCTGCTGAAAGGCTTGCTCTACCATTGGGTCTTGCTGGTTTTCGGGCAGTAACTTTAGAATGTTGCTTTCAATCGGTACCGACGAAGAAAAAGCGAATTGTTTGGTCAACAACCCGCTAAACAGCATTACAACAACAAGCCAAACAAGGGCAAGACTAGAGTTGGAATTGTTTCGCTTCAGCATCTGATAATACTTCCGGTAGATGGCTTAACTGACTGAATTCGATCACTGTGCTATCTCCACGAATCTCTTTCAACTCAATACGTTCAATATCGCTGTTGCCTTGCAGCGTGATAGCCTCAAACACCGCATTCATCGGTGCATTTTTGGGCTTTAGAGTCAGTGTCCATGCTTGTACATTTTCATCAGAGCTGGTGTTAGTTGCGGGCTCAAAATTGAGTGCGAACTGTTCCTGAAGTTTTTGCGTGTCCCCATGAAACACTGACAAGAAGATATGGCTGAAATAAAACGCCATTGGATTTTCTTTGTCGGTGATGATTTTTGCGGGTTGATCGGCAAACCTTTGGCTCAGTTTGTTATCGGTGAGCACTAAGTTCACGGGAAACGGAGTGGTTTGTGTCCAGAGTAAGCCACTTGATTTGTCTAACAGAAATGTACCTTGTGACGTTAAAGGCTGGGCGAACATCTCCATATTGCGTGTTTGAGTGAACTCACCACGCACAATACTATTTTCGCTGAGCACCGTCTGCAGCTCTGAAATAGAATTGACAGCAGCAGAGTTTTCTTTGGCGCTTACAAGGCCGCTTGCCATCATCGCAGTAAGTCCAATTAGCGCGATATTGATGTATTTGCGACTGCGTTTAAACAGATTCATGGTTCACCTGCTGTGGGTTAGAGGTTTGTGTTTGATGTTCAGTTGCTAGAGGTAAGCAACCAAATTGGTGCCAGTGTTCGACTTTGTCAGTAAACACTTTGGGTGAGGCAAAGCACATCTCTTGTTCTTCGATGGTGACGGCAACCTGCATGGTGTGAGCACGTGTCATTCGAGCACCGGTTAGAGCATCATGAATTTCATAATCGACGCGCAGGCGATTTTCCCACTCGGTGAGTTTCGCCGTTACCTTAATCTTGTGATTAAACGGTATCGCCTTAATGTATTTCACGCGGGTATCGATGATAGGCCACATGTAGCCAGAATCCTTCATCTCATGGTAGTTGTACTCAATCTTATCCATCATGATGCGCCTAACTTCTTCAAAGAATCGGAAGTAGTTGCCGTGATAGATCACGCCCATTGGGTCGGCATCTTGGAATGAGGTGATAAGCGTCACCTCAGATTGTAATGGGTGAAGGATTTCAGACATAAATCGCTCTCAACAATATTGCGTAAAGGGTTGGCTACTTTATGAGTAAAGTGACCAGTGCTGACTTTGAATACGAGCAATGAAGTGGCGTAGATCGCCTTCAAGTGGTCGATCTTCTACGATAAATTCAAACTCCTTAAGCACTTCGTCGCGAATGTGCTTGAGGTTCTCACTCATGTGGTGCTCATCAAGCTCATTGTGGCGCTTACGAAGTTCGAGTGCTTGTGTCCCCGCCAGTAGTGACGCTGCTGCCACTTGTTCGGTTAGCTCTAGAACGCGTAAACAGTCACGAGCTGCGATGGTGCCCATACTCACTTTATCTTGGTTGTGACACTCAGTTGAGCGAGAGAATACGCTTGCTGGCATGGTGTGTTTCAATGCTTCTGCTGTCCAAGCTGAAACGCCAATCTGTACTGCTTTAAAGCCGTGGTTGATTGGCTTACGTTCGCCTTCAGCACCCGTTAGGTTGAATGGCAAACCGTTGTTGAACTTGTAGTCCATCAGCTGAGCCATTTGACGGTCAAGCAGATCAGCAAGGTTCGCAACTGCAGTTTTTAACGTATCCATCGCCATTGCAATGTGTCCACCGTAGAAGTGTCCACCGTGCAGTACGCGCTCATTATCACCATCGATAATTGGGTTGTCGTTGGCACTGTTTAGCTCGTTCTCGATCATTTGGCGTAGCCAAGGCAGAGAGTCTTGAACCACGCCGATAACATGTGGAGCACAGCGCAGAGAGTAACGATCTTGGAGGCGATCACTGTTACGTGGCGGGCGATCCGCTTGCAGATCATCACGCAGCCATGCAGCAACTTGTTGTTGACCAGGATGAGGTTTGACTGCAAACAGCGCTTCATCGAAATGGAAGTCATTGCCGTGCATACCGACTGATACCATAGCGGTGATCTTAGTTGATAGCTGAGCTAGATATTCCGCACGCTTGTAAGCGATACAAGCTAATGCCGTCATTACAGACGTACCATTCATCAACGCCAAGCCTTCTTTTGGCTTAAGTTTGATAGGGCTAATTCCTAACTCTTTGTAGACGTCACTGGTTGGGCGCACTTCACCTTTGTAGATAACATCGCGCTCGCCGATTAGGGCTGCAGCCAAATAAGATAGCGGCGTTAAGTCGCCACTGGCACCCACCGATCCTTCTTGCGGAATGCGCGGTGAGATGTCTTGGTTGATCAGGGTAACGATTTGGTTGAGTAGGTCGTGAGTCACACCAGATACGCCTTGTGACAGCGAACACAGACGTGTTGCTAATACTGCACGGGATTGCTCGTGAGACAGTATTTCACCTAAACCACAGCCGTGAAAGCGTGTTAGGTGTAGTGGTAATTCATCAACAAGGTTTGGTGGAATCGCAACGGTACATGAATCACCGTAGCCCGTTGTTACACCATAAATTACGCCTTCCTCTTTCAGTAGGCGCTCTAAGAATGCGACACCACGGTCGATCTTAGATGTGAATGCTTCACTTGAGTTCATCGAGGCTTTTGCGCCTTGTGAGATAGCGACAACATCCTCAATCGTGAGGCGTTCGGCACCAAAGGTGATGCTATTTGGATTCTTTTTCGTCATGGTGCTTGCTCAATGTCCAAAAATTAAAAAAGTTGTACCACTGAAGCGGTGCTTTCAGTGTGTAGTGCTGAAGTCGATCTGCGTATTTCTGCACGACTTGCTGTAAAGATTGCTCGCGAGTCTTTCTTGGTAGTTCTATCTTGTCGCTAAAATGCTCAAAATAGACATTGAAATGCGGCTTGGATTGTGAGTCGTCACGTAGTCCAAATAATAGAAATACTGGCGCTTTGAGAACCGAGGCTAACATAAATGGTCCTTGAGGGAAGGGCGCTTCCTTACCCAAGAACTCAGCCCATACAGAGCGACTCTCTTTGCTGGTGGAGGTTCTATCGCCAACAATCACAATCCACTCGCCTTGCTCTAGTTTCTGTTGCAACAAGATAGCGGTATCCGGTCCCATTGAAGTTACCTGAATCAGGTTTAAATCTGACTGCGGGTTAACCGCTTTCATTACGGAATTAAAACGTTCGGCGTGTTCTGTAAAAACCAGCGCGTTGATTTTGATGTTCGAGTGTCTGCGACCCAAAGCGCGGCACAGTTCGATATTGCCAAGGTGAGATCCAAGGATTAGCACACCTTGATTATTTGCAACCATGCTCTCGAATTGGTCTTGGCCATGAATAGTCAGGTTATCTGCCGAGAAATCCCCTTTCCATGCCGCCAGTTTGTCTAACATCGTATGGCCAAACGAAAGCAGATGGTTATAGCTGGTTAGCTCCACAGGTAACTCAATGTTTTGTTGCTCTGCGTAAACCTTTAGTTGAAACAGGTACTGTTCTGAGGCGTTTCGTGCGCGTTTGCCCGTTAGGTGGTAGTAACGCATCACACCACGCAAAATCAGATTAAAGACACCTCGGCCTAATAGGGTATAAACGGCCAACAACAGTTTGATGCCAAGTACGGTGCCGCGTTCTTGAGTGCGAGACCAATGAGGCTGTTCTAGCTCGTTGTTGTTTGGTCCGGTCGATGAATCTTGATTTTGACCACTTTTAGCTGAATCGGATTTGAAATGGCGAGCAATCAGTTTTGGTGCTCTTGGCAGCATGCTGAAGAATAGACGTGTATGCATCCAACTGATTTTGACGTTATCCCACAACGCATCGAAATGAGAGATGCCGTTCTCAGGATAGATAACGCGCGTTTCAACGAAGTCTATGTCGCAACCTTCCCAATACAGGCGAACCAAAATCTCGATATCGAAGTCCATTCTCGAACCAACATCGTACTTATTCAACACAGTTTGAGTTTGGTTGATAGGATACGCTCTAAAGCCACACATGCTGTCTTTAATTGATAAAGAAAGGGTTTCTATCCATACCCAGATATGTGTCGCGTAGCGCCCATAGAGCCTTGCTTTTGGTACGCTGTCGTCGTAGATAGGCTGGCCTGATATCAGACGTTGTGGCTTAGCTTGTGAGGCCTCAATCAATGTTGGCAAGGCTTCCAGGTCGTGTTGCCCATCAGCATCTATCTGAATAGCGTGGCTAAAGCCTAGTTGCTGCGCTTTTTTGATTCCGGCTTTTACTGCGCCGCCTTTACCTTGGTTCTGTTCAAGCGTCACCAAGGTTACGTTTGAATTCTCTGCTAGGGGAGACAGAAACTGTTTTGTTGTGAGTTCACTGCCATCGTCAACGATGATGATCGGTAACTCAAAATGATGAAGTGACGACACCACAGCCGGCATGGTTGCGCCATGGTTAAAGCACGGGATAAGGAAGCAAGCCTTGTAGCTGCTTTCTTTTGTGTGGTGTTGAGAAGTAGCCTCAACGGGAGCGCTATTCACTTTTTTCTCCCAGCTTCATTTTGCCTGAAGAGTGGGTCTGTTCACCGTTGTTTGATGTGTAACTAAAGCTCAGCTTGTCTTTGTCAGCATCCCATTTGAGTGATAGCTGGATTGTAGCGTCAGGCAGGATAGGCTCTTGGAACTTAATGACTTCCATTCCTTTAAAGAAACCAGGAACGCCTAACTCTTGGACTGCGTAGTGAAGTGCCCAATCAATTTGCGTGACGCCAGGTAGAATAGGGAAGCTCTTGAAGTGCCCATTAAAGTCGGTGATATCTCCGCTAACATGAAGTGTCAGGGTCGATTCATTTTCTACCGTGTCTACAGCAATGATGTTTGGTTTTCTTTTATCCATAGGGCGTGCTTAGAATCCTTGGGCAAATATTGGTTCTTTGACAAAAATATAAAAAGATAATCTCAGTGTAAAATACGATCAGCGGTTTCTATGATTTTATTAGCTGTTCTATGTGAGATGTTAATCGCTTACCTTGGCTGTTGAGGGGGATCTCATCGACAACACGGTATTTTCTCGGGATTGCGATTGGCTCTAACCACTTTCTGAGTTCTGTACGCAGCATCAACCAGAATTTACCTTTGCTCATGGTCGATAGAGCGGCTTGGCCTTCATCTGATAATACCAAAACAGAGGCTAATATTAATCGCTCAGGCTCCTCAAATGGAATAACCACGCACTCACTTATCCAAGGCAGTTGCTCCAGTCGCTTTTCCACTTCAACCAGTGATACTCGCTTTTCTTCTATCTTGATCACTCGGTCCGTTCGGCCCTTCAATATGAATTGATTCTCCGAGACCATCTCGCACTCATCAGAGGTTTGATACCAGTTATTCTTATCGATGTACGGCGACAATAACTTAATGCAATTCTCACTGTTGAGACTAGCCTCAATACAGGCAAAAAGCTGCCAAGGCGTTTGAGCGCTCTCTTGCTGACGAAATGCGATGCCACCGGTTTCTGTGCTACCAAAGACTTCAATCGGTAAATGACCAAGCAGATCTCGTGACTGGTGAGCCGACTCGGTAGGCAATGGACCACCCGAAGAGAAGATTCCTGCAAGTTGTACCTTGTTGGTCTCATGCTTTAATCGTTTAAGTAGCGCTGGGCTGCTGATCAGTACACAGTTTTTATTGGCATGAGACAGAATTTGTTCTGGGTACTCAAGGTTGTTTCGAGCAAATGGCACACCAGAACAGAGCGGCCATAAGATTCTAAACAGCAGGCCATAGATGTGTTGGTGGGAAACGGTGCTTTGGATTCGGTTTCCCTTGAGTAAAGCATCCCAGTTCTTGTGTAACTGAGCCGTTTCAATATCTAGGTGTTCTAACGTTTTATCTATCGCTTTTGGCGTGCCACTTGAACCTGAAGTGAACAGAGTTAATGGGACTGTTGCCAAATCAATGGTCGTAAGATTCTCGGTTAGAGGTTTTTGTGCTTCAGTGTTTGAATCCAATAAGGTTTGGATATTACGAACGTCACTCACCTCAACTTCGCCAATCGAGTTATCAACTAGCAGGCAATCAAACTGCTTACTTAACTCAGCAAGCGCACATGGCTGGTAGTTGCCCGGTAAGATGATGTGTTTGTTGGCTGCTGCACATGCCAAAAAGGCCACCGTAAATAGGTAGCTGTCTTGGGTACAAATCGCGATTCGTTGAAAAGGGGATAAAGACAAAAATTGTACGAGTTGAGATAAGTCGTCGTTAAATGTTTGCCACGTAATCTCGCTATTGTTGTCAAAGCAGACAATAGATTCAGGGGTTCTGTCCTGGCTGAGAAGCTCAGACAATGAGGTGTAAGATACGGTTTGGGTCATAACAATTTAACTCTGACGAATGCGCTGTCTTACTACCCACTCTCCTGCAAAGAGTAACCCTGCAAACAGATAGCTGAGTAAGCCATTGTATAGGGTCCATACTTCTAGCGGTTGGAAGCAGGTGTAAAGGGCAATAGAGCCATTGATAACAAAGAACAAGCACCACACTTTGGTGACTTGTCGTGTGTAATCAACGCCACTTTGCGGAAGTTCAGGCTCTTGAAGGCGAGCAAGACGTTCGATAATCGTTTGTGGTTGCCATAGGCTCGAAGCGAATACAACCAGCATACAAACATTAACGATAACGGGATAATAGGTTAGCCAGCCGTGTTGCTTAAAGGCTAAGCCTAAAGCCAGCAGAACAATACCGGCACTTCCACTGATCCAAGCTAGGTGTTTTAGCTCTTTGATTTTAGCCTGACCGCCGGTGAAAATGCGTACAGCAAAGATAGCGGCTAAGGCAATACCAACGGTTTGTAAGCCAAACTTGTTGAGTCCAAAGTAAACCGCTATTGGATAAGTGAAAAGTATAATTGCCGACAGTAAAGTCAGCAGAGGACGCATTAGGCGTCCTTCAATAGTTCAACCACAGATTCGACAACGTCATTAACGGTGCGCACTGCTTTGAACTCTTCAGGTTTGATCTTCTTACCTGTGACGTTCTGTAGGTGAACGACCAAATCAACGGCATCAATGCTGTCTAGGTCTAGATCAAGATAGAGATGAGCTTCAGGGGTGATATCTTCAGCATCAAGCTCGAACAGCTCAATAAGCGCATCTTTAACCTGGTTGTATACTTCTTGTTGGTTAGCTTGTGTCATAAAGATCTGTCTAGTTATTCGTTTGAGAAGAGATGTAGTTCGCTAGATTTTCAACTGACGCAAAGTGCTGTCGAGTGTTTGAATCATCTGCATCGATAACAATGTTGTACTTTTTCTTGATAGCAAGGCCAAGCTCAAGGGCATCGATAGAGTCTAGTCCAAGTCCATCACCAAATAGTGGAGCTTCCGTTTCAATCTCATCAATGCTCATGTCTTCAAGGTTCAATGCGTCGATGATCAGTTGTTTCAGTTCGTTGTGTAATGTTTCCACTTTGGCCTACTTAATGCTTTATCTGAATGCTGCTTTAAGGTGGCGATTCTACATTATATGAGGTATTTTCGAAATGCCGATATCGCCTGTTATGTTATTGATACGCTAAATGTTTTCTTCGGAAGGGAAAATTGTTTGTGCAAGATGATGATTAAGGCGCCTTGCTGCCGAAGTTAAATTATTTGAGCCTTCAATAAATGGTTCGACTTCTATTTTACCTTTCACCGCGACATGAAAAAAGGGCTTCGACGCAGGAACTTGATACCATTTTTTCTCTTTCGTTAAGAATGTCGGAGAAACCGTAATATGAATCACGCGTAAATCGGTTTGTGTTCGAGTCGCGATTTGTGCCGCCCCACGCTGTAAGGATGGTTCAATTCCTGGCGTTGTGCGAGTTCCTTCGGGAAAAATCAGCATGACATTGCCACGTGAGAAGCGTTCTTCACAGCGCTCTAAAAGATCGTCAGGGGCTTGGTTCGGTATATAACCTGCCGCTTTGACAATCCTTTTCATAAAAGGGTTTTCCCAAATGGCCGCTTTGACGAGGCAATCACATTGAGGAAGTTGAGAGGCGATCAGCACATAGTCAATCAAACTTGGGTGGTTGGCGACGATAATGCAGTTACGGTCGTTACGCAGTAGTTCTGCACCATCAATTCGGTAATCGATTGCTCCGGTGAACTTCATGATTTGGCAAAAGGCGTTGAATGAGAAACGAATCAATCGCTGTGCTTTAAGCTCTCTTTTAATGGTGTTGGAAGTCGTTAGCGCGATAGTGGGTAAGATTAAGAAGCTTAATACTAAGCCACCTAGACCAAAGATGGTAAAGCACAGCCCTGTCGCGAATACTCGCCAATATTGGTCGATTTTGCTCATGATTGTGGACCTGTCTCGGTGTTATTTACCCAAGACCAAGTTTGGTGCTTGCCAGCAATAGCCCACTTATTTGCGCCCAATAAGATATGTTGGAGCGTTTGTAGCCCTTGTGGTAACACGGAAGGTGCTTGGTTGGCTTCTACTGTTCTAGTAATAGAATATTCACTGCCAACGCTGAGCACTAAGCCAAGAGCATAATCCGTATAGTCTTGTGTTTCGTATTCTTGGTAAAGCTCAGGCAAAGGCTGGTCGAAGTCAATGACGAGTACACGATGTGACGGGTACTGATGTAGGTAAAGATAAGCTTCGATCAGAGCGTTGTGGAAAGTATCTTGGCCGGCCGCAATAGAGGTCAGAGGGATTGGTGCTTTCGCTGCGATGGTAGTTAACCCTGCAGCTGTATTATGCACGGACTGTGAAAACGCCATTGGCGAGGCATCATCACCTTCCAATATCGACTGGATCAAGGTTGCGGTTCGGTGCAGTTCACCATGTCGACTGGCAAAAACCAGATAATCAATCGAGTTGTCTTTTAAGAGTGTCAATGCAGTTTGAACGGCCAATTTACTTTGTAGGCTCATTCGGCGGCGCATCATCGGTGGGATCGCTTTAAATTCAGTTGAGCCATCTTGTGGCCAATCTAAATTAGTGCTCCACGCTTGCCATTCAGCAATAGAATTGAGCCCCGCTGAATTTGCAGACCATTTCTCAATATTAAACGACATTAATTGGGATTGATTTGACATAGAGTATTGATTTGCTTTGAGTCTAACTAAATACTATGCGCGCTTATAAATAAACACAGATAAGGAATTTAAATGAAATTACTAAAAATAGCAGTTTCAATGTTATTCATATTCGTTCTTGCAGGATGTGGACGCGTCCAACCTGTAATGAATGTTGAGGATACTCCAGTTGCACTGAATCTTCAAAGTAAACAGGTTAAATCAGCTATTTCTGAATCTGCTGAAAATCGAGGCTGGTTGGTTTCAGAAATAAAGCCTGGTTTGATCCGCGCTGAATTGTATGTTCGTTCGCACCACGCTGTGGTTGAAATTCCTTATAGTGATAAGTTTTACTCTATTCTTTACGTTGAATCAGAGAATTTGAAGTACGACGATGGTGAAATACACCGTAATTACAACCGTTGGGTTAATAACTTAAACGTTGATATTAAACGTAAGCTTGCGCAAATGGCAGCTGAGTAACTCTCTATTATTTAAAGTTAGGTTTTTCGTGTCGGAATATAAATTAGATCCATTCAACGCATTAGAAGCAAAAACAGAAGCGCAGAAATTGTCTTTCGCTCCGATTGTTTTTCATACTGCTCGTACACTTCGTGATTTAGGCATTTTGAAAGCGTTAGATGACGCGGGCAACGAGGGTTTACCAGCAGAGTCTATCTCTGAATCGACCGGTGTCTCTGAGTACGGCGTGAAAGTCCTGCTCGATATGGCGTTAAGTGCTCATATTGTGACTTGGGAAAAGCCTAACTACAAAATGGCTAACCTTGGTTTCTACCTTCTGCATGATGGTATGACTAACGCAAACATGGATTTCACAGCCGATGTTTGTTATGCCGCGATGATGCATCTAACAGAAGCGATTGAAGAAGGGACACCTGCAGGCTTGAAAGAGTTGGGTGATTGGGAAACCATTTACCAAGGCTTGTCTCAATTGCCAGAAAAAGCAAAAGAGAGTTGGTTCAAGTTTGATCACTTCTATTCGGATCGCTCGTTCCCTGTGTTACTTGAAAAAGTCTTCAGCAAGAAACCTAAGTCGCTGGTGGATATCGGCGGCAACACGGGTAAGTGGGCGATGCAATGCTGCAACCATGATGCGGACGTTGAGGTGACGATTGTTGATTTGCCACAGCAGCTAGAAATGGCAATGGCAAACGCGGCAAAGCATGGTCATCAAGAGCGAGTCACGCCATTCCCAGCGAATATGCTCGATAAACAGCAAACTCTGCCAACGGGCGCGGATGTTTGGTGGATGAGTCAGTTCCTTGATTGTTTCTCGCCAATGGAGATTCTGAGCATATTAAAGCGCGTTCGCTCTCATATGTCAGAAGACGCGACTGTCTATATCCTTGAACTGTTTTGGGATGCACAGAAATACGATGCGGCTTCTTATAGCTTAAACGCGACGTCTCTCTACTTTACCTGCTTGGCCAATGGCAACAGCCGTTTTTACCGCAGTGAAGATTTCTTAGAGATCGTTGAAGAAGCGGGCTTTGAAGTGGTAACTCGCACCGACGATATCGGTCTTGGTCACACGCTTCTTGAATTGAAAGCTGGCGCGCAATAAAAATAACAAACATGGCTTAAATAATGAAAAAACTATCAACTCAAGTGGTGATCATCGGAGCTGGGCCATCAGGGTCTATTGCTGCGTCTTTACTTCATAAAAAAGGCATCGATGTTCGAGTGATTGAAAAGAGCGTATTCCCTCGCTTTTCTATTGGTGAAAGCCTATTACCAGCTTGTATGGAAGTGATTGAACAGGCTGGGATGACTGACGCAGTGATCAACGCTAACTTCCAATACAAAGATGGCGCTGCCTTTCGCAAAAATGGCGTTTATACGGCGTTTAATTTTGAAGACAAGTTCTCTTCTGGCCCTGGAACTACGTTTCAGGTTCAGCGAGGTGCCTTTGATAAGGTTTTGGCAGATACGGCTGAGGCGCAGGGTGTCTGCATTGATTACCAACATGAGTTAATGGGCATTAATTTCACCGACGACAGCACCATTTTAGATGTACAAGTGCTGGGTGGAGAGCGTTATCAGATAGAAGCTCAATACGTTCTGGATGGCAGTGGTTTTGGTCGAGTGCTACCAAAAATGCTTAACTTGGAAGAGCCGTCATCGCTTCCTCCACGCAAAGCTATTTTTACGCACATTAACGATCATATTGCAGAGGTGGATACCGATCTTGAATATGACCGAAATAAAATTCTTATCTCTGTGCATCCAACCAACCCTGATGTTTGGTATTGGTTGATCCCGTTTAGTAACGGTGTCTCTTCGTTTGGTGTCGTAGGAGAGCCTAAGTTCTTTGAGTCCTATCCAGAAGACAAGATTGCTGCAATTAAACAGCTGGCAGCGGAAGAGCCGGGCTTGGCTGAGATACTGGCAAGCGCCGAGTATCCAAACCCTGCGGGTGAAATTGGTGGCTATTCTGCCAATGTAAAACATTTGGCGACGGATAAGTACGCGTTGCTTGGCAATGCCGGCGAGTTCCTTGACCCGGTGTTCTCGTCAGGCGTGACGATTGCGATGAAGTCGGCACAGTTTGCGGTTGAGTGTGTCGAAAAGCAACTTAACGGTGAGAAGGTAGATTGGGAACGCGATTATGCCGCTCCTTTGATGGTTGGTGTAAACACCTTTAGAACGTATGTTGAGGGGTGGTACTCAGGTACTTTGCAGGATGTGATTTTCTATCAAGATCCAAATCCAAAGATTAAGCAGATGGTGTGCTCAATTCTGGCGGGTTACGCATGGGATCAAGCCAACCCTTATGTGAAAGAGTCTAAGCGCCGATTGGCGACACTGGCTGAGATATGCCGAAACTAGGTAATCGATTTTGTATGTAGCAATACTCTAAATTGCCACGATGGATCGTCATAAATTAAAAACAGCCGCAATGTGCGGCTGTTTTTGTATCTGAAAAATATGGGCGGTCAGCTTAATCGGATTTAAGCCTATTTTAAGTCGATGCTGTTCAATCGTCCCATAAATATAAGTAGATCAATCACATCTTTGTGGGCATCCAGTAGCGCCCTTTTGGTTTGGCTATAAGCGGCAAGTCGGCCGTGCTTTCTGATTGAACATACCTTGGTTTTGTACTTGTAGTCACCATTCTCAGAGAAGACGCGCCACTTAGCGATGTAGCACTCGTCGCGGTGCTCAGGATCACTCTGAGTTGGATTTGGTTTGAATACAATTTTGGGTTCTAGACTATGAGGCAGGCGCGTCATCAGGTAGGGCTCTTTGAGGACTTTGGGCCAAAATTTGCCCCATAGCTGTCTGCCCAGTTCATCTCTTAATTTAATGGTTTTCTTCAGTGCTTTGTCTTCACCCATACGAACAAAACCGACCGACCGATGCAACACCGTATCTTCGGGAGTATGAATGTGGATCTTAAAAGCGGTTTTACCTTTCGAGATAAAGCGGTAACCGGTAGCACCAATTAGATTATTCTGACTCATAGTTTGCTAAGTGATGATTATGTTATTAATAAGATTACGCCAAATACTGCAAAACCGAAACTAATACCCATGAAAAAAAATAAAGCCTTAACAAAAGTGCTAAGGCTTTATTAGAAACTGTGAGGCGGGCGTGTCGCTAACTACATGATTTTCTGCATCACATCACCAATTTGAATGCTTCCAGCAAGGCTTGGTTGGTCGATCGTCAGTTCTGCTTCGTTTTCATAAACGCGAGAAACGGTCAGTGTGATGTCGCTTTGAGAAACCTTGTTGCGTGGCAAACCGCGTTGGTCGATAAACGAACCTGTGTGCCACAGTTGCAACTTGTCACCTTGTTGTACGCCATGCATTCGACCTAAATCAATGGTCACAGTGTTACCAAATACCGCTGCAACCTCTGGAAGGGTGATCTTACATGACACTTCCGATTCTAAGTCCAACATAATATTACGGCTAACACGCAGCATCATGCTGCCGTAGGTTGATGCCCAGAAACGGGCACTGCGGGTGTCGACTTCACTGGTCTTAGCAAATGGCCACTTTGCCACTTCACGATAGCTACGGTTGTAAACCTGATGTCCTGTTTTACCATCGAAGACTTGCATCTCTAACGCAAACTGACGATTGATGATGTCGTCTTTCAAAAGCTTGGATTCGATGGTCGCGGTTAAATCGGTAATGTCGCCACCAATGATGTACTGCGCGCCAGTGTCTTGGGCGATCATCTTGATCACCTCTGGTCGACGCTTGTCGATATCGTAATTGGTCGTGCCAACGGAAACAAAGCTGCGAGACTCTTGCGCCAGCTGTCGATCTACGACATGACCAAAATCATCACCGATGTTATAGATTCTGCCCATTACAGCTTGCTGTGGGGAAGTCACATCGATGTTGCCGACCAAAAATGTCTTCTTATATTGGCTCTCATGGCAAGCATTTGCCGAAGGATAGATATCGATCCTTGCGGTGATCATTATATTGCCACTGCGTTTTTTCTCTTTTTCTACCAAGATGTAGCGCACTTCATGATTGGTAAATTGAAACTCTTTTTTGTTTGCGTCGAGGTACGGCGTGAGGTTGGCAATGCTACCAATGTCGGCTCCTGAGAACTGGATCGCTTTATATACCGCGTCTTCCAGAGCATGGACCCTTGCCGTTTCCTCTGACGATACGATGGCTGCGGTACCGGTAACCTCATACCAAGAGGCATGAGCACTGAAGCTTATGGTTATCAGTGAACTTATTGAAAATAAGTAAGAAATTATTTTTTTCATCTATTCGTTACCAGTTGGGTATAAATATTGCTTAACAAATAACTATAAGCTTGAAGCTGACTTAAGTGCGTTTTTCTTAATCTGAACCATTAATGAAAAGCAAAGACTGTTCCAACATTGTAATCCATTGAAAAGAATAATGGTGAGAACATATTGGAACAGGGAGCACTAAACCTATCTGGAGATAAGAGAATGAAAAAATGGCTCGTAGTAATGAGTGTCATGTTGTTGACCTCATGCGCTTATTCGCCAATCTATAACGGCAAGTCTGAATATTCAGGCAGTCAGTTTATGTTGATGGATAGCCCTCGTCATACCATGGATTTCTTCGTGGAAAGTATGACCGAAGATCTGATCATTTCGAATACGAGTATCTCAGCAAGAACTCCGATAGCGATTACGTCGTTTGTTGACCTGCAACACATGGACACAACGAACTGGCTAGGAAACTCGGTATCAGAAGGTTTCATTCATCAGTTTCAGCGTCGTGGCTTCAAGGTGGTTGATTTCAAAACAACAGGTTCTATTCAAGTGACTCATCAAGGTGACTTTGCGTTAAGCCGCGATTGGAAAGACTTAGCTCAAGAACAAGACGTACAGTACGTACTGACAGGCACTATGCTTCGCCAAGAAGGTGGTGTGTTAGTCAATGCTCGTGTTGTTGGCATGCAAACTCGCATTGTCGTGGCGACGGCACAAGGCTTCTTGCCTGCAGACCGTATTGGTCGTGACCTAGATACTCTAAACAGTATTCGAACTCAAGATGGCGTTATCATTCGTTCTGACCCAACGATCAGCCAGCCTTATACTGTTATTCTTCGCCCTTAGGAGTTCGAGATGAAGAAGTTAATATTTGTTGTTGCCGCTTTACTGCTTGTTGGCTGTCAGCCACTGCAAAACATGAGGCCAGACGACTACTTAGTTGCCGTTGGCTACGCGAGTATCAGTGAGCAGAAAGGACGTAACGATGAAGAAAGACGTATCCGTGCGATGAGAGCTTCTAAGATCGACGCCTATCGTGAACTTGCAGAACAAGTTTACGGTATGCGAGTGAGTGGTCGGGCAGAGTTGGAAGATCAACGCCTTGGTACGGAACGTACTTCTGGTGCGGTTGATGGCGTAATCCGCGGTGCAGAAGTGGTACGCAGCTACCCTGTGGGCGATAGCTATGTTACTGAGCTTCAGCTTGATATCCGTAAGATGGAACAGCTACGTAATTACGGTGAAGTTCAACCTGTACCTGAAAAGAGACAACAAACGCTGTTCTAGCCCAAGGGGCGTCTAGCGATAGGACTATCCAGTTATATTGGCTGCTTTCGTTTTCCAGATGGCGTATCGGCAACCAATAACTAATATGAATGTAAAAGCGGCAAGTATGAAAATACTTGCCGCTTTTTTGTTTATCGATTTTGTCAGGACGTTCAAG
>NZ_MAKD01000058.1:0-256 GCF_001691235.1 Vibrio sp. ZF57
GAGGTGATGATATCACCTCTAACTAAGTGACCAAATTCAGCGTACCACTACAAATCCACCTCTAAAAGCTGCGCTTTAGAGAGCCAGAGAGAGTCAATATGTTCGGTAAGCTCAATGTCACGAGTAGGAATTTCAATAACGAAGCAATGCATGGTGATATCAAAATCAGGGTAACTATGATCGATAGTTAATAAAAACTGAGGTTTGGTAACGGTTATTCTTAACTCTTCCTCTAACTCTCTAGTAATAGCGGCTG
>NZ_MAKD01000059.1:0-257 GCF_001691235.1 Vibrio sp. ZF57
TCAGCTTTCCAAATTGTTAAAGAGCTTGATTCAATAAAATGAACCATTTTTAAAAACACTTAAATAAATGTGCTTAAAGATGGTATCCCGTAGGGGAGTCGAACCCCTGTTACCGCCGTGAAAGGGCGGTGTCCTAGGCCTCTAGACGAACGGGACATAGGTTACTCTTAACTGTTTAAACATATCAATCTGTGTGGACACTTATCGTGAATATCTTCGTATAAGGAGGTGATCCAGCCCCAGGTTCCCCTAGGGCT
>NZ_MAKD01000060.1:0-236 GCF_001691235.1 Vibrio sp. ZF57
CAACTGACTTGTAATCAGTAGGTCACCAGTTCGACTCCGGTAGTCGGCACCATTCTTTTGCCTCGATAGCTCAGTCGGTAGAGCAGCGGATTGAAAATCCGCGTGTCGGTGGTTCGATTCCGCCTCGAGGCACCATTATTTGGTGCTTAACAAATAATGGTCTTTATAGACCTGATGTTGAGACAAGTGATTCCCCTTTAGTTCAGTTGGTAGAACGGCGGACTGTTAATCCGTAT
>NZ_MAKD01000061.1:0-77233 GCF_001691235.1 Vibrio sp. ZF57
CGCTTGACTCCCCAATCCTTTTCCTTGGAAACGATGGTCAATCATGACGCGCCACACGTACAAATGATCCTTTTGAAAGTGATCATCGAACTTGTCGAGTAGTCTTGGATCGATAAGAGAGATGAGCCCTGCTGGCTTGTCGTCTAAATAAATGCCGTAACTGACGCTATCGTCGTTGAAACTCGCCTCTGCAAGCCATTCTGCGTTATTAGCAATGAGATGTTTTTGGGACTCTTCCACAGAGAGGTCGATAATGTCATCGATGGTGTTACCGTTTATTTTTAAAAAGCTAACGTTATTCATGGTCATCTCCCTTGGATAGGTATTTATCTAAAACTATTTGCGCAATATAAAGATCTTGATAGGCAATTCCTGAGCTATCAAAAATAGTAATGTCGTTTTTGTTCCTTTCTTTTAATTGAAGCTTGTCACCGATCTGATAGATCTCTTTATCTGGCGCATGCTGGAACTCACCAATCGTTTTGGACTGAGATAAATAATCACAATAGAGGGTGGCGTTCTCAAATAGCGATGGTGGAAGTTCCTGTTTTCCTATTTTATCTGCTCCCATTGCAGAAATATGAGTTCCAGGTTTTACCCATGAAGATTCAAACAAAGGAGCGGTAGACGCTGTAACGGTAACAATAATATCTGCGCTTTCACAGGCTTCTTGAGCGGATTTGATGTCTGTTGTTAACCCTTCTTTGCTTAGCTCTTTCGCTAGTTGGTTGGCGTTAGTCTGATTTCTACCAACAATCAGGACTTTAGATAGATTCCTAACTTTTGAAATGGCAAGCGCTTCGTATTTAGCTTGATGACCTGTGCCAAATAACGCGAGTACAGATGAATCTTGTCTCGCCAGTAGATCAACAGCGATGGCATCAGCTGCTGCAGTTCGGTAGGCATTGACCAAACTTGCTGACAAAATGGCTTTCATTTCCCCCGTATCCGGTGAAAGAAGAAAGATATGAGTACCATGGTTCGGTCGCCCAAACTGATTATTGCAAGGCCAATAGCTTCCCATTTTCCAACCAAGTAATTGATTTGTGCATGCTGATTTGAGTGAAAACATTGAGCCTTCGATCGGGCCTGATGCGTTAACGACCGGAAATATTGATGAGTGCTGATCTTGTACTGAAGAAAATGCCGCTTTGACCGCTTTGTATGCCAGCTCGTGAGAAATTAACGCTGCTGTCGTTTTTTCATCTAGATAAATCATGTTTACCACCCTGAAACACGTTGCCATTGCTCAATTTGACCCTCGACCAAGTCAAAGACATAGTATTTACTGTGCATCGCGCTTGTAGAGCATGCATGATTTGGGACGATGTGTACTCTAGAACCAATGGGAAAACATTCGAAGTCGATCTCGCTTCCAGAAGCCGCTTCGAGTATGCCGTGCTCTTGATTTACCTGCACTACTTTCAGTATTTGACTCTCTTGGCCATTCGGTTGGAGAACCACGCCATAACATTGTTCGTCATGACCTTTATCTAAAGAAAGAGCCATCCATCCAGCATCAACAAATATTTGCCCCCTCGATTTGTTGTGTCCAATAACACTACTTACTACTGAGATTGCGATATCGTTTAAAGTACATACTCCAAGCCGATGCATCACTAAGTCAAACAATGAATAGACGCCAGCTCTGACTTCTGTGATTCCACTTGTGTTTGTGTATGAGCATGCCGTCGGGGTAGAACCCACGCTGACTATTTCGCAGTAAATCCCAACCGACTCGAGGCGTTTCGCCGCAAGTTGTGCAGTCGCTACTTCATTACTGGCGGATTGGTTTAACGCTTCTCGAGACTTACAGTGGTAAGACTCACCTGCGTGGAGCATCACCCCTTTAAAATTGCCCAAACCCTTACCTAAGCTCTTAGCCATTGCAATCAGGGCTTCGGAATCTGCACTTACTCCACCTCGGTGTCCGTCGCAATCAATCTCTATCAGGCAGCTAATAACACACCCACGTTCTTGACAGTAGGCGTTAACGAAATCGACTTGTTCCATGCTATCAAGTAAAACCACAATACTCATACCACGTTTCAGTAGCAGTTCGACTCGCAATAGCTTTTCTTTTGATATGCCAACAGCATAGAGAATGTCTTTACAACCATAACTGGCAAGCTGTTCTGCTTCTTCAAGGGTGGATACAGTGATTGGATCCTCTATAGAGTCAATTAAGTACGGAAGCGCATCTAACGATTTTACGGTCTTAAAGTGGGGCCTTAGTGGTGTGCCTAGTTTCGACATATGGCTGCGCATTTGAGCAAGGTTGCTCAAAAATTTTTGTTTATCCAAATAGAGAAATGGTGTGCCGATGGCATTGTATTTTTTTTCTAAATCAGGGTGTTCCGTATGCTTAATCATTTCATTTACCTAAACTTGCAAAGTGAAGTTAACTATTGATGAAATGATTATGAAGTAGGAAGAAGTTGAATTATATTAACAAAAATCTACTTATACATTAGGTTGGAAGTTAATGTTGACGACAGAAGATATTCGATTTCTTGTGGTAGTTTCTAACCATAGAACATTGGCAGATGCGGCTCGTACGCTCAATATAACGCCACCATCAGTCACTCAGCGTATTCAACATATCGAAAAGAAGCTATCCCTTAAGTTACTTCAACGGCCTTCGCGCGTGGTTAGCTTAACAGAAGAAGGGCGCGTTTTAGTTGATACTGGTATTTCGATCCTTGAAGATTTGGACGAGCTCACCGATAAACTCAATGAAAGCAGAGGGGATGTCAGTGGTTGTCTAAGAGTATTGGCGCCCCTTGGCTTTGGCAACGATGTGATAGCCCCTTTATTAGGTGAGTATAAAAAAGCTCATCCTCGCCTAGAGGTGGAGCTAGAGTTATCAGATAAGCCAAACTGGGCCAACCATCATAAATGGGACATTATCATCTACATTGGTCACCTGACGGATTCCAGCCTTAAGATGGTGAGTTTAGCCCCAAACAAGCGCTTTGTTTGCGCTTCGCCCGAGTATTTATCACGTTATGGACAGCCTGAAACTCCGCAAGATCTTAAGAAGCATCAATGTATTGCGTTGAGAGAAAATAATGAAGATGTCACGTTGTGGAGCTTTACTCATACAGTCTCAGGATCCATAGAAAATGTTCGAATTCGTCCTTCACTTGCAAGTAATGAGGGCAGAGTGATTAAAGACTGGGCCTTAAGAGACTTAGGGATTATCATGCGATCTGAATGGGATATTCAATCACAGATTGATAGTGGTAAATTAGTGCGATTATTGCCAAATTATGAGCTTCCAAATGCCGATATTGTTGCCCTCGTGAGTTCTGCTGCGCATGAGAGGTCAGCGCGAGTCACTGGCTTTTTATCTCTATTAAAAGATCAATGCCAAAAAGCGCCGTGGTTAAGTTGATAGTATGTTGTTATCAGAGGTGTGCTAGCGCCGATCATGGCAAACACACCTTTGCCCCAAGACGTGTTTAGTGCGCATGAAACCAACATGAGATTTATTTGTGCAACAAGCTGCTGCACAATTAGTAAATTGCCTGCTTCATCGAATGTCCAACAGGCTGCTGGACAAACTCCAACCCCAATTTTGCAACAGCCTGTTGCAAAATTCACTATGAAGCACTTCTGCCCCAAAACAATTTAGAGTGTTTGCTTAGTTTAAAAATGTTTTTGGTGATTTACTTTATCTTTTTTCATATATGTCTTTAATACATTCTTTTTTGGGTTAGAACGGTATGCTTTCTTCGAATAGGGCTTGTTTTTCGGGTGCTACGCGCTGAGCATAGTAATTCAAGATAGGTGGGCGCGGAGAATTTTCTATTAATATTTTTTTATCTTCGAGTAGAATTATTAATTCTACATATGTCTTAATTGATAAAGAACAAGGACTTATTGTGTAATTTGGCTGAGCTGAGATCTCAAGAAATGAGTCACGCATTTAATACATACTGGAATTAGTCAAAGCACCATCAACTCTAAGTATTGGTCTATGAACACACTTCATCTAAAAGCACTGTTATTAGCCGTAGAAACTGGATCGATTTCTGCCGCGGCACGTAAACTGGGTAAAAAGCAATCTCAGGTTAGTCAATGGATTTCTGATCTGGAAATCGATCTGGGGGTTAACTTCTTTGACCGAACAGGAAATAAAACCACTTTGAGTAAAGACGGGGAACGTTTACTTCCCCATCTTACTCATACACTGAGCCACCTTGATAAGTTTGTCCAAGGTGCTGAAATACTTATGCAAAATGAGCCGACTGTACTGACCATAGGGATTGAAAACTACATCCCTGACATTGTGTTTACGCAACCTCTAGCCTCTGTTTTAGATTTACCCCATTTGAGTGTTGAGGTCTATCGCGATGAAAGAACCCAACTGGAGCAAGACTTAGGCGATGGTCATGTAGATGTCATAATTACCCATGAGTCGGAAACTATTCATCACAAACATTTCGATTATTGCCGTCTAGGGTACTATAGAGAAATTCTAGTCTGTAGTCCTGACCATCCACTGGCTCAGTTATCTCACGTTACCAGTAAGGACTTGAGTGAATACCGCGAGTTAGTATGGGGTGAAGTAAGTAGCGAAGACAACGATGGTTTTAGCCCGTGTTACTGTGTGTTCTCAGATATCGATCCCCTCATAGCTATGCTCAAACACAATAAGGGATTTGCGTTTTTACCAGAGGAGTGTGTTAGCACGCAAATCGAAAACGGCCTACTGGTTGCTCTCAAATGCGACTTCGAACTCTCTGGCATTGACCGAAAAGTTGAGCTGTGTTGGCGCAACGGACTAACCCTTTCTGAAAGTGGGAGTATGGTAATTAAAGCCTTTAAACACTACCATCTTCTGCCCCAGAAACACCAATACAAGTAGCGAATTAGTCAGACGCTGCGATAAGCGCATCCCACCAATCATAGATATACAGGGAGGCGTAAATAGGTAATAGCGCCCATAGCAATGGATCGTCCCATACCGTTGATGTGGTGCCAATAGCCGCTATCGCCAAGATCATAAGCTCAGAAATACCAGTAAAGAGAAGTAGCTTAGTGAAGTGAACCAGAATTCGCTGAATCTGATTAGCAAGCTGAGTTTTCTGGTATGTCGCTTCAAACACGCCAATAATACCAGCAGCCATCATGAGCCCAATAACGGCTAAAATCGCCGACTGATTACCATGTTCCATATCGCGCATGCTATCGAAGGTGCAGCTAAACAGTACCGGGACAAGGATCACCAGCAGTATTAGTTGTTTCAGGCTCACTTCAATATAGAAACGTTTACGTAGCACTCTTACCTCCGTGGAAAAAATAAGGTGCCGGAAACATCCTGCACCTTTTTAGTTACTCTTCTGAGTCGAAAACTATATCACCCTGTAACATTGTCATTAAGATCTTAGTGTCGGCAATCTCACCTACCCGCAAGCGGGTAATATCATGTTCCAAAATGGCAAAGTCTGCTGATTTTCCGACTTCTATCGAACCTGTAATATCACTGATTCCCAAACTTTCTGCGGCGTTGGTTGTGTAAGCATCAATCGCTGAATGAATATCCGGCAATCCCGTTTTACCCATTTTAAGGCTATTGGCGATACCAACTAACGGATTGATATCATGCACATTCCAGTCACTACTCAAAGAGACGTTAGCCCCTGTATCAAAGATGGCTTTCAGGTTCATCATGGCTCTGGTGCGTTTAGCACCAAGAAAAACTTCTGCCCATTTGTGATCATGGTAAGCCACATAATCAGAGCCAACCTGAAAATCTGCCGTTACATTCAGCTTGGCAAAACGTGGGACATCTTTTGAGTTCACCAGCTCCACATGAGTTAGTGTATAAGGTTTATCTGCGCCTTGACTGCGAACATATTCGATAGCATTCAGTGACTCACGAATACCTCCATCACCTATAGCATGAATATGAGCGCTATAACCAATTTGATTTAACTCATCAAGCCAGATTTTCATTTGCTGCGGTGGAATATAGTTGATGCCGTATGGCTCGTCAGGAATATAGGTGTCTAGATACGGAGCCAGTGTTTTTGCAGTTCCGTTAATGAAAATACCATCGCTATACATTTTCACCTGATCCACCAGTAGCAAACGAGATTTGTCGCTGGATTGAATTTTCTTTAAAAATGTAAGCTGGGGTTCCATGGAGTCGGCCGGGTAAATCCACGGGCGAAGCGATACACGAGCCGTTAAGTTTCCTTTTTCTTCAGCTTGTTTCCACACTTCATACCAGCCACGTTTCCAATATAATCGACCGTCACCAATTGTGGTTATACCATGAGCGGCCGCTTCTTCAAGGCCTGCCATTAAGCCTTCGTAACTTTGATCAAATTGGCTCTCTAAGCTGTTCCATGCCATCTCCATAACAATATCGCCCGCATTATCAAGCAAAATGCCATTGAGTTCTCCAGTTTCATCGTCTTTAAGAATCTTGCCGCCTTGCGGTTCTTGGGAGTGTTTGGAGATGCCTGCTTGCTTAAGGGCTGCTGAATTCACCCACATGGAGTGGGAAGTCTGCTCCATAATCACCACTGGTTGATCCGGGAAAATACGGTCAATCACTTCTAAAGGTGTATAACGGTTGTCTTCACTTAGGATTGCATCAAGAGAAAAGCCATAACCCATTAGCCATTCGTTCGACTTAGCTTGCTTACGACACGCTTTTAGATAGGGGATCTGCTCTTCCAGTGAAGCATCCATATTCAGCTCACAATTGCCCCCTGCCTCCGAAGCCGCTTCAAACACATGGTTGTGGTTATCGATAAAACCCGGCATCACAAAAGCTTGTTCAACATTGATAATGTTAGTTGTCGAGGTCCGATAGGCATTGACTTCGGGTGTATTACCAACATACACAATATTACCATCGTAAATCGCGATAGCATCTGCATCGTCGTAACCGTAAATCTTGGCGTTAGTGATAATCACATCCGCTTGTTCAGCAGCAAGAGAAATTGGACTCATGGTTAAGCTCGCTATTAATGCAAGTGAGTAAACTCGGTTCATATATTGATCCTTTAATGTCCCACAATATCTGTGAGTATAGGAAGTAGGTGGTTTGAAGAAAGTCTACAGTAGTCAAAAAATAAATGAAAAATAGTGAGTATTAGAATCTTGGGGTAGTCTGCACAAATCAGATTTCAAGTTACTTATTCTTATATATTGCACTCTTGTTAAAGCAATTAATCTAACAAAGTATTGTCCAAAAATGAGTTGCGCTAACTTCCCTCACACCCCAACACTGCCACAAACGCATCCAAATACTTTTCTATAGTTAAATCCGCTGAAACGGGCGGTAGTTCTACGGTAATGCACGGTAGGCTTCTTTCTTGGCACCAAGTGCCGAATGAGCCTGGGGTTTCGTAATCCACGTCTTCGACGAGCGGTAGGTTGAATTGCTTGCCTAGCCAAGTGGCGAGTTCCGATTGAGTTGGGTCGTCGACCATAGCGAGTGGTTCGTGGAAAGAGATGACGAATTTTGGCTTACGCTGTTCAATGAGTGTGATGAGGGACTGCACTTCAGGTTCGAGCTGGTTGGCTTGGCCGGTTTTCACTTTTACATCTCTGACTGGTGTGTGGGAGCTCCAGCGATAGACGGTCCCGTTTTCTGTCCAGTTCTGAGTCGGAAAGGCGCGGTTCAGATCGACTTGGTTGGCGTTGGCGCGAGTGCCTAATTGATTGCCATCTGGGTTCATCGACAGGATCACATCGTGTCTCAAGTTGGCGGCTGGCAAGCTTCTCAGCGCACAAGATAATCCTGCAATAGAAGCGGTTTCATCACCGTGTGTGCCTGCTAAGATCAGCCCGCGAGACTCGCTTTCTATTTGCGCGGGGAAATAGAGCAAAGGCGCACCCAACACTGATTTTCCATATGACAGCGGCTTTATTGAAAATGCAGCTCTTTCCGTTCTTGGAATTAAACTCACCTTTATCTCCTGATTGATCAAGTACTATCAAGTATTAACGATTACACAAACTTACTTAAATAAACTAAAGCGTTAAAACTCGTCAACAGTCGCATTGTTAATTTTATTACTTGCTTCAAAGATAGGCTAGGAGAGCAAAAACATATGGATTTTAAGAAACATTCAACGGCTTTACTCATTTCATCTCTATTGACCCCTTTTATCTCAGTAACTGCCGTTGCTGACACATTGCCTGCGGGAACTTCTCTGGCGAAAGAACAACATTTAGTTCGTGCTAACGATGCAGAAGCGGCGACGCTTGACCCTGCGAAAGCAGAAGGCCTGCCAGAAATGCACATTCTACGTGACCTATTTGAAGGTTTAGTGATTCAAGATCGCGATGGCAATATCACCCCAGGTGTTGCACAGTCTTGGGAAACCGAAGACAACCAGACGTTTGTATTCCACCTACGTAAAGACGCGCAGTGGTCGAATGGCGATCCGGTGACGGCCGATGATTTCGTGTATGCGATAAGACGCGCGGTAGACCCTAAAACGGCATCGCCAAATGTGTGGTACCTAAAGCTTACTCAAATCAACAATATCGCTGACGTAGCCGAAGGCAAAAAGCCAGTTGAAGAGTTAGGTATCTCTGCAGTCGATAAACACACGGTGAAGTTCGAACTCGATAGTAAAGTGCCTTACTTTGTGGCGATGACGGGCCACACATCCATGATGCCAGTGCACAAAGCAGCCCTAGAGAGTAGCGACAAGCCGTGGAGCGATCCTAAGCAATTTGTTGGTAATGGAGCATTTGTGCTAGACGAGTGGGTGGTGAACGAGCGCATTGAGCTGAAGAAGAACCCGAAATATTGGGACAGTTCAGATACGCATTTAACCGAAGTGACTTACATTCCGTTTGAGAACCAGAATGCCTCGATTAACCGTTATGCTGTGGGCGAGGTCGATATTACTTCGGACGTGCCGACACACATGGCGCAGCAGCTTAAAACCAAATACCAAGATGCGTTTACCACAGTGCCTCTGCTGTGTACTTATTACTACGCATTCAATACTACGAGACCACCTTTTGATGATGTGCGGGTACGTAAAGCCGTCTCTTATTCCATGATGCGTGACGTTATCACCAATGGTGTTACTCAGGTCGGCAACTTACCGGCTTATACCTTTGCTCATGAGTACACGGCTGGTTTTGATGCGACACAACCTGAATACAGTACTTGGACTCAGAAGGAGCGTGATCAAAAAGCAAAAGAGCTACTGAAAGAAGCGGGCTACGATGCGTCTAATCCGTTGGACTTCAAACTGCTTTACAACACCAGTGAATCGAACAAGTCCATAGCAGTGGCGATTGCATCAATGCTGAAAGGCAACTTAGGTGCACAAGTTGAGCTTGAAAACCAAGAGTGGAAGTCTTACTTGGTGTCACGTCGCCAAGGTGATTTCGATGTAATGCGCGCCTCTTGGTGTGGTGACTATAACGAAGCATCAACCTTCTTGAGCCTATTGCGCTCTGGTTCTTCGGGTAACTTTGCTCGTTACAATAACGACAAGTACGACGCAGCAATGGACAGCGCCTTAGCTGCAACCAGTGAACAAGATCGCCAAGGTTTCTATGATCAAGCAGAACAGTTGTTGGCAGAAGATATGCCGATCGCACCAATTTACTACTACATGCAGGCTCGTCTAGTACGACCAAGTGTTGGTGGTTTTGCGAAGAACAATGTAGAAGGGCGTATCTATTCTAAGGATCTCTACATCAAAGAGTAATTGCGTTTGATTCACGCGGCGACACACCGCTAAGAACATGAAATAAAGAAAAGGGACGTTGATCATAAATATCTGATCAACGTCCCTTCGTCATTAATCTGTAACGGTAAGCGCAAAAAACTGAAACCTGATTGAAGTATTTTTCACTTTTATTTCAATCAGGTGAAGCCATGTTACCCCCTCTACGTGCCCTTGTTGCGTTCGAAGCTGTTGCCCGCCTCGGTTCTATTGGCGCTGCTGCGCGCGAGCTTTGTGTTACCCAAGCTGCGGTGAGTCAGCAGCTTAAAAGTTTAGAAACCTTTCTCGATACCACATTGTTTGAGCGAAGCTCCAAAGGCGTAAAGCTGACGTCAGCTGCCCAGCACTATCAACCGATTGTTGCGGGTTCATTAGCACACCTGAAATTACAGACTCAAATCCTCTTCGGGGAAAAAGAAACCGACGTGTTGAGCTTGCGCGTAAATCACACCTTTTGTCATAACTGGCTGTTACCTCGACTGCCAGCCTTCTATAAGAAATACCCTTTTATCAGGCTCGATATTCAGCTGGTGGACTGGCCATCAACCAACCCTTGTCAGAATGTCGATATCGAGCTGACCAACGGCAAGGTCGAAAGCGAAGACACTCATAGTGAGCGACTGTTTCAAGAACATTGGCAGTTGGTGTGTAGCCCAGACTTTAAAAACCAATATCAAGATGCCTTGGCTAAGCATGATTTTTCTGCTCTGCCGACAGTGCAAGTAAAAGGCTACCGAGAGAACTGGCTGCAATGGTTGAGTCACAACCAATTCGAGATGACCTTACCGAAGGTGCTACTTGAAGTGAGTAACTCTCTGCATGCATTAGAGGCGGTCAAACATGGCATTGGCGTGTTGTTGGTGCGTTCGCTAGCGGTGTCTGAGCTGTTAGAGAAAAACGATCTGGTTCTGGCGACTGAATCCTCAATGCCTGCCGAATCTGCCCACTATTTGATTAGCAAACACAGACGCAGTGCCAAGGTGAATTTCTTTTGTGATTGGCTTTATCACCAAATGGAAGACGGTGAACTGGAAGAAAGGTTTTCTAATGAGTAGCCATAAAAAAAATGAAGGGCGCTCTTACTAACCTGTCACACAAACCCCTTAATTTAACCGCATACAAATAAGGACGAGGTCACCATGAGTGCTTTCTCAGAACCAATGAAAAACCGCTTAAAGGTACTGCTATTTACTGCACCGTTATTGGTGCCACTGTTTACTTTTTGGCTCGTACCATTTGGTTATTCGATTTACATCAGCTTCACCGACTGGGATTACATCTCGCCAGATTATTCGTTCATCGGTTTAGAAAATTACGAGTACATGGTTGAGGATTACGAGTTCATCCAAGCGATGCTCAATACGTTTTGGTTCTCTGTGGGTGTGGTGATTCCCACCATTATTCTTGGCCTTGTGTTTGCGATGCTGCTGCACAAAAATTTCAAGGGCAGCCAGTTTTATCGTGCGGTGATCTTCTCGCCTTGGATTACACCCACAGTCGCGGTGTCGATTGTGTGGTCTTGGGTATTTGAGACCAAATCAGGCTTGGCAAACCACTTACTGGAGTCGGCAGGGTTTAGTGCGATTCCATGGTTAGAAAACGGTAACACAGCCTTAATTGCGGTAATTATCGTGACGGTGTGGCAGGCGATTGGTTGGACGATGCTGTTCTACATCAGTGCGCTTAACAAGATTCCAGAGTCGCTGTATGAAGCCTCTTTGATTGATGGTTGCAGCAGCTTAACGCGCTTTTTGAAGATAACGCTGCCACTGATTTCACCAACCACATTCTTCTTAGTGGTGGTCAACATTATCACGGCAATGCAGGCGTTCGATCAGTTCCAGATCTTAACGCAGGGCGGGCCGGGTGGTGAGACACGTACCTTGTTGTACTTGTTCTACCAACAAGCGTTTGAGCGTTACGAAATGGGGCCCGCGGCCACGACATCGTTAGTGATATTCCTGATTACTGGATTGCTGGCACTTATTAATACCTACATCGGCAAGCGCTGGGTGTACTACTAGTCGATTTTTGAAAGGACAGAATTATGACCACGCAAGTATTGGATGCCAATCAAGTATTGAATCAGAACGCAGCGAAAACCAAAGTTAGCCCCCAAACCATAGCGACCAAATCAGAGGTTGTGTCAAAGAAAGCCTCAGTGGATCGTAGTTCGTTCCTCGCACTGGCTAAGCACCTGTTCTTAGCAACCTGCGGAACCATTATGGTATTCCCGTTTCTATGGATGTTGTCTGGTTCGCTGAAAAGCAACGATGAGATCTTTGCTAACCCACTGGACTTGATTCCAGAGCAGTTTCGCTGGGAGACCTTTGTCGAAACCTTTCACAGCGCGCCGTTTGGCTTGTACATCTTCAACAGCTTTAGTGTGGCTTTGTTCACGACCCTATTGGTGATTGTGAATTCGGCGATGTTTGCATACGCGTTGACTCAGCTGAGGTTTCGCTCGAAGACGCTGCTCTATTTCATCGTGATGGGTTGTTACATGCTGCCGGGCGCGGTGACTTACATTCCGTCTTATATCACCTTAGCAAAACTGGGTTTGTTGGATTCGCACATGGGGCTAGTGGCGTCGAACGCGGCGTCGGTTTTCGGTGTGTTCTATCTACGCCAAGTGTTTATCAAGGTGCACCCGTCGCTGATTGAAGCGGCACGAATTGATGGTGCAGGTGAGCTCAAGATCTTATGGGCAATCATCTTACCGCAATGCCGAGCAGCAGTCGCAACACTGTTCCTCATCACTTTTATTACCAATTACAACAGCTACATGTGGCCAAGCCTGGTGATTACGACTCAGGATTTAAATCTGATCGCTACTGGTATTCGTCACTACTTTATTGCCGAAGGTAACTATGGGTTGAACTGGTCGCAAATTATGGCGGCGAGCACCATTGCAGTATTGCCTTTGTTAATTCTATTCGTCATTTGTCAAAAGACGATTCTTTCAGGTATCGCCGATAACGGCGTAAAAGAGTAAACGGAAATGAAACTAAAAACTCTCGCACTAGTGTGTGCTGGCGCAGCAAGCGCGTCTATGTTCTCTAGCAGTGTTCTTGCGGCAACCGAAGTTAACTTTTGGTATTCCGGTGGTACTAAGCCACAGCAAATGATGACTAAGCTCATCGAAGAGTTCAACGCGAGCCAAGATGAGTATGTGGTGAAGCCTGCATTGCAAGGTAACTACACGGAAACCTACCAGAAGCTGCAAGCTGGTTTAGCGTCGAAAACGGCACCTGAACTTGTGCTATTAGATTCAGGTCGTGCGGAAGCGATGCACGGGCGTGGTCTGAGCCGTGACCTAACGCCGTTTATGGATGAAGAGTTCAACTTCTCTGATTTCATTGGCGCGTTTAAAGATCAAGTGACGGCAGACGATGGCACCATCATCGGCCTACCTGCTTACGGCACAACTCAAGTGTTTTACTACAACAAGCAGGTGTTGGCAGACAACGGTTTTACTGAGCAAGACCTAAACACATGGCAAGGCGTGGCTAAGGTGGCTGAGAAAGTTACCCAACGTGACGACAAAGGCAACGTGACCTTTTACGGCTGGGAGCCGATGTGGGGCCAAGACAACATGATTGACGCGGCTTTCTCTAACGGCGCGAAGATCATCAGTGATGATGGCAAAACCGTGTTAATCGACTCGGCTGAATGGGTTGAGGTGTGGGACAGCTTCCGTAAGTGGATCCACGATGATCAAATCATGCGTATTCATTACGGCGGTCAAGGTTGGGAATACTGGTACAAAACCATTGATGACGTGATGAAAGATAACGCACTTGGTTATACCGGTTCATCGGGTGACCAAGGTGACTTGGACTTCACTAAACTTTCGGCAACCACACAACCAGGTTGGGGCTCAAACCCTTCAGCACCACAAGCGGGTGCGCTGGTTTACGTTATGCCAAAAGGCACAGATGACGCAGCGGCGAAAGGTGCATTTGAGTTTGTTGAGTTCTACACCAACGCGAAAAACACCGCAGCTTGGTCAATGTTCACAGGTTACATCCCTGTGCGCAACAGCGTTTCTGAAGTACCAGAGTACCAAGCGTTCACTAAAGACAACCCACAAGCTCTGATTCCGTTGAAGCAAGCAAACACGGCGACCAAAGATTTCCTTGACCCTACCAACGGTAAGATTATGGATGCGCTGAAGGTGGCTGCAGACCAGATTCAAATCCAAAACGTGCCTGCTGACAAAGCGCTAAAACAAGCGGCTAAGAAAGCGCAACGTGCACTAGACCGAGCGAATCGTTCTTAATCTGCAAAGTGGATTAACACTATCTTTGCATGCATAAAGGCCCATCTACTCGGGTGGGCCTCTTTTTGACCCAGTCCTTCAATTAGGACGAATTTGGTGAAGACAATGACCCAATTTCAAGGTGAGCTGCCGTTTGGCAGAGTACGTATCCCCTTTGATGTGCCAACAGGTTCTCACAGCGTAATTATTACCGGCACAACGGTGAAAAAAGGATTCTTGTACGCATCGGCGTATGATGCCAACCAAGCATTTCGTGGCAAAGTGCTATTTGAAAAGGCGCACAAGTCACTCTCTATCCAACCGAAAAACTCTGGTTTAGGTGCGATTGATGGTGCGATTCCATCAGGTGAGTGGTTCTTAGAACTTTACAATCTTGAAGGTGAGTTTCGCACCGAGCGTGCGATGCAGTATCAAGTCGATGTACTTTGCTCTGATGAGTCAGTTAATAGCGATGCTGAGTTAGAACTGACTCCAACGGTGACAAGTGATCACGATATCGAGTTTGATTACAGCCATATGCTGAGTTCTGATTCTCGTTGGTATCGCGGCGATTTACACGCTCACACTCAGCTTTCTGATGGTCACAATACCTTGGCCGCGGCCAAAGATATTGTTGAATCACAAGTGCTCGATTTCTTCTTCTTCACCGAGCACAACATCTGCCAGCCTAAGCTGCCTGTATCAAACCAATGTTTGTTTTTACCAGCGTTAGAAGTCACGACCGATCTCGGGCATTTTAATGTGCATGGCCCGGTTAAGTCTTTAGACCTTAGAGACGTTGAGCACAGCAGCCAAGCGACGATGGAAGCAGGATTGAACTTAGCTAAAAGTGGACACAGTTCCCTTGGCATTAATCACCCGATGATGAAGCCGTGGCATTGGCATTACGATCAAGTGGATCTTAGCCAAGTGTCTACGTTTGAAGTGTGTTGTGACCCAACGTGGTCGACCTCGCCAAAAGCGACCGAAGAGGCGTTATTGGTTCTCAATGAAATGTGGAATTGTGGCCAACGCATTACGGCGATTGGCGGCAGTGATTCACACCTTGAACCCCATGAACGCAATCCAAAATCGGATGAACCTTCTATCTACGGTGACCCATCAACTTTCGTTTACAGCCATGGTTTGAGCGGCGAAGGCATCTTGTCTGGTTTGCGTAATGGGCAGGTTTACCTAGAGCGCCGCTGTGGCCTGAAGTTTGACATCAACTTAGGTGATTTGCTGCCGGGCAACGACTCTCAAGGGCAGGCTCTCACTTATCGTATCGCTGTCACTGATTCAGAAAACCTTTACTACGCTGAGTGCGTGGTGGATGGCGAGATTGTTGAACGAATCGCTCTGAATGATGAGCTGCAAAGTATCCATATTGATGAAGGCTACCGTTGGTGCCGAGTGGATATCCGTCGTGGAGAACTTTCTTCTGCATTAATCAACAGCACTCAATCTGCATGTGACGAACGTGAGTTTGAAGGCTGCATCAATGCCGTATTCGACGGCAAACAACCAGAATTTAACCAACCCCTAGTGCGTACTTGGGGAGAACTAATGGAGCGAATGAGCCGTGATGAAGTTTAAGGCGATGTTATTTGATAAAGACGGCACATTGATAGAGTTCCACAAGATGTGGCTCAACGTTTCTCGTGGTGCTTGTGAGCGTGTGAAATCTTACAGTGACCAGCATCAGGGTAATCAAACTGTCACACCTGCTGAGTTACTCTTGGCTATCGGCGTGGAAGGTGATGTGGTTGATAACTATGGACTATTAGCCTCAAACCCAGTGGAAGATACCGCAACAGCGTGGTTCAACATGCTGCAACCTAATGTCTCGCTCGCTGAGTTCACTAAGGTGACCAAAGCCGCTTTCAATGACGAAGTGGAAGAGAACCCAAGCTGGATTGAAGCACTACCAGGTGTGGCTGAAAAGCTTGGCCTGTTTAAGCAGCAAGGCATGATTTTAGGCATCGCGACCGCAGACACCAAAGACTCAACCATCTACACACTAGAGCAATCGGGTTTGAGCGAGATGTTTGATTATGTCGGTTACTCAGATGGTGATATCGAACCTAAACCAGCGCCAGCACTGCTCAATGCCTTCTGTGAACAATGCGGTATTGAGCCTCATGAGGTGATCATGTTTGGTGACACGGTTTCGGATATGGAATTTGGCCGCAATGCAGGCGCAAGCAATGTCGGTGTTCTGACGGGGACTGCACAACACAGCGAGTTAGAGCCAGTGGCGGATCTGGTTATCGCATCAGTCGCCCATTTTGAGCTCAACCAACTGCAAGAACGTGGCTAAAACGTCCACGACAGATTGCAAAGATAGTATTTAACGAATTGATTTAAGGACAGGTTATGGCTGAAGTCACACTGAGAGGGGTAGAAAAAACCTACCCAAATGGTTTTAAGGCTGTGCACGGTGTCGATCTGAATATTCGCGAAGGTGAGTTCATGGTGTTTGTTGGGCCGTCTGGCTGCGCAAAATCTACGACACTTCGCATGATCGCAGGCCTTGAAGATATCTCAGAAGGCGATGTCTACATTGGCGATAAGCGTGTAAACGAATTGCCACCTAAAGATCGTGGTATCTCGATGGTGTTTCAGAACTACGCGCTTTATCCGCACATGTCGGTGTACGAAAACATGGCTTTTGGCCTGAAGCAACAGAAGCTGTCAAAGCATGAAATCAATGAGCGAATTGAAGATGCAGCCAAGACTCTCGATATCGAACACCTGCTAAATAATAAGCCGGGTGAAATGTCGGGTGGTCAAAGGCAGCGTGTGGCGCTTGGCCGTGCGATGGTGCGTAAGCCAGATGTGTTTTTGTTTGACGAGCCCTTGTCTAACTTGGATGCCAAGCTGCGTGTTTCGACTCGTGTCAGCATTGCACAGCTGCACAATAACCTGAAGCAAGAAGGGCAGAACGCCACCATGATCTATGTGACACACGATCAGGTGGAAGCCATGACCCTTGGCGATCGCATCTGTGTGTTGAATCAAGGTGAGATTATGCAAGTCGATACGCCAATGAACCTTTATCAGTACCCAGCAAACAAGTTTGTCGCAGGCTTTATTGGTTCGCCAGCGATGAATCTTCTCAAGGTGAGATTGGATGAGATTGATGGCGTGATGAACGTGGTCTCTGAAAGTGGGACTCGTTGGACACTGCCACAAGACAAGCAGATTATCGCTCGTGAAAAGATGGGTGAGTGGGTATGGTTTGGTGTTCGTCCAGAGCACATTCAACTGGCTAATCACGATGCGCCGCTGGCGGAAGTGAATACTCAAACGCACAGGCTTGATGTGGTTGAGTCGATGGGTAATGAGCTGTATCTCTACTTTAAACTCGGTGCAGATAAGCTGGTGGCTCGCGTGCCTTTTGATGCGGATCGCACGGCAAACAGTGGTGAAGAAACGGTGCTGCATTTCAACACCAGCCAATGTCACCTGTTCGATTTAGAAACCGAAGAGACGCTCGATCCTAAGAGCTGATTCTGTTGATCCTACGAGTTGTTTTGTAAAAAGAAATCCCCATTCGTTGACTAGACGAATGGGGATTTTAGTTACTAGGGGGTAGTAATTTTATCTTTTAACTTGTTTCAGGTTTTAAATAGCCACCATAGTCGCGGCTTTCTTCATTGCTTCCTTGGTTGAACACTCAATCACGTTCGCGTTAGCAAAGCGGTGAGCGTCTTTCACTTGAATATCGTGAGCCAAGATAACCAGTCTTGCGTTCGCTACATCTAGGTCGGTGATGCGGTTTTGAATACCGTTTTGACCTTGAGTTTCTACCTTAATGTTAAGGCCTGCGGCTAAGCCTGCTTTCTCTAGTGCTTTCGCTGCCATGAAGGTGTGTGCAACACCAGAAGGGCAACATGTAACTGCTACGATGTCGTACTCGCCTTCGCCTGCTACAGGCGCTGCTTGAGCTTGTACTGGCGCTTCAACCATGTCTTCTTCTGTTTCTACCGCTACAGGTTTCCAGAAGCCTACGATAACGGCTGTGGTTAGCGAGCCAAGTGCAATACCGACGACGTACATTGGAATGTTACTTGATACTGGCGCAGTGATTAGACCGCCCCACGGTGCGTGCAGTAGAACGTCTGTCATGAAGCCAAACACACAACCAACGATACCACCGGCTACGATTGAAGGAAGCACGCGCATTGGGTCATTCGCTGCGAATGGGATAGCACCTTCAGAGATACCGATAGAACCCATGATTGCTGCTGCTTTACCTGCTTCTTGCTCTTGTTTAGAGAACTTGTTTTTGAAAAGGAAAGTCGCCAGAGCCATGCCTAGAGGTGGTGTACAAATCGCGATGCCTACGCCGCCCATTAGCCAAGGTTGGGTGTCTACTTGAGTTTGAGCAAATAGGGTCGCTACTTTGTTGATAGGGCCGCCCATATCAAACGCCGTCATACCGCCAAGGATTGTGCCTAGAACCATCTTAGATGCGCCAGCCATTGAAGCTAGGAACTCGTTCATTGAAGACATGAACAGTTTGATTGGCTCGCCGATGCCCCACAGTACGATACCTGCAGAGATTAACGTACCTAAAAGCGGGTAGATGAAGTAAGCACCTAGCGCCGTCATGTTTGCAGAAAGCGGGATCTTCTTAAGTTGGAACACCACGCCACCGGCGATAAAGCCTGCCACGATACAACCAAGGAAGCCACCACCCATGTCAGCCATGATGCCAGAAGAGATCATCGCAGGAGCAAGTGCTGGTTTGTCTGCAATGGAGTAACCAATAAAGCCGCCAAGAATGATTGGGAAAAGAACAAGGCCTTTGATACCGATATTAGAGATGTCTGCTAGCAAGCCGTCTGCTGGTACAGCACCTTTGCCTGATGCCATTACCGCTAACGCCAACAGAACACCACCGGCTACGATGAAAGGTAGCATGTGTGAGGTTCCGAAAAGCAGGTGGCCTTTCATGGTACTAAGGATTTTTTTAAAGTCGCTACTACTGTTTTTATTTTGTTTATTTGAATTACTACTGGTATTCGTAGCTTGAGTTGTTAGGGTGCTCATAATTTTCTACGCCTTATGAATTAATTAAAATATTAAGGATCTGTTGTTCATCTTTTGCGTTATGGATATCTTGAATAAATTCATCACTGAATTTTCCAAATAGTTCTTGTAGTACATAAATATGATGGTCAGCACCGTTGTCGGGTGAGGCAATCATAAAAAATACGGTTGGATTGATGTCGTCTTCATCGCCATAATCAATACCTTTACGCTTAACACCGACAGCGATTGCTGGCTCAGTTACCGCCTTGCTTTTTGAGTGTGGGTAAGCGATGCCGTCCATTGAGGTAATGCTTTGAGATTCACGAATTTCAATGTCTGCCAAGAAGGCTTCTTTATTACTGATTCGGTTGTTTTCAAATAACATGCTTGCCAATTCTTCAAACAGTTCTTTTTTATTATTCGCTTGAAGGTTGTTATTAATTAAGTTGACGTTAGTTAGCTGTGTGACCATTTATTAACTCATTCACTATTGAAGTTCTTGAATTAAAATTAATGGATTAACGGCATTCGCGAAATAGCAAATAAAAGCCCTTCACTGTACATTTGTACCAAGCAAAATTAAGTGTGATTTGCATCATTCATCCAGTGTGAGATGGGTCATATTTGATGGTGTTTTTGATTATGTTTTTGACACGCCGAGCGGCCTCATCAGCAACAAAAATGCCCCGCATGAGCAGGGCAGTAAGACTTTGTACTGAGTTCTAAGGGAGCTAGCTGTAAGCACGCGCTACTCGGCCAACGCAGTCCAGTTTGTAGCTCTCAGCATAAGCAGGAATGAATACCGATTGGCCTTTCTCTATCACGCAGGTTTCGCCGCACTGGTGAGTAAGCACCATAGATTCGTCGAGAGGTAGTAGGATCTCGGCACCTTCGGTAGTGATCCGTCGCTGATGTGAGTTTTGCACGATAGAGAACTTAAAATCCTCGACTGGAATTTGGTATTCCATCACATCACCTTGCTCTATCGGGCTGAGCAGTAACCTATCCGCAGGCTTTTCCTTAAATCGAGTACAAGAAACCAGTTCATTCACGTCCATGTATTTAGGCGTTAACCCAGCGCGCAATACATTGTCTGAGTTCGCCATGATCTCTAAGCCCGTGCCTTTGATGTAAGCGTGGGGCGTCTCGGCATCCAGATACATGGCTTGCCCCGGCTTTAGCGTGATAACGTTCAATAGCAGCGGAGCAAACAGGCCGACATCCCCCGGATACTGTTGTTCCAACTCTGAAATCAACTGGAACACAGGGGCATCTGAAAGTTTCGCCTTCATCAACAACATGGTCAGCGCCATGCCTTTTTGTTCTCCTTGTAAAGACAATAAGCTCGCGAAGAAGCTGGCTAACCCATTAGGCGTTTGATCGCCCGCTAGGTCATTGACCATAGAGTTTAGCTCTGGAACATCGAGGTAATGGAAATGCTCAAGGATCTCGTTGATCGATCTGAAACCATTCATCGCGGTGTAGTCGGTTAGGGCATACACCAGTTCTGGCTTGTGGTTGGGATCCTTGTAGTTACGGTTGCCCGCTGTCATCGGAATGCCTTGCTGCTCTTCTAGAGCATAGCCAGATTCGGCTTGCTGCTTGTTCGGGTGAACTTGAACAGAGAGCGCTTTCTCCGCCGCTAACACCTTAAACAGATACGGAAGTTCACCAAAACGGCTCGCGACTTTCTCGCTCAGAAACAGGTTTAGGTTCTTAGAAATCAAGTTCGACAACGTGGTTTGATGACCATTGTCAGTGACTATCGAACAACCATTAGGGTGAGCGCCCATCCAGATCTCCGCTTGTGGCTCACCTGATTGGTTATCAATACCAAACAGTTGGCTAAACGAAGAAGGGCTACCCCATGCGTAGTTTTGAATTACGTTGGTCATAGGGTAGAAAAAGCGTTGTACGAACGAGTCGTTCGCTAAAGAAAAATCAGACATCGAAATCACCATGAAGGGAAACATGGCTTGAGCTCTACTCGATTTACTAAAATACGAGAGTAGAGGGACTCAAGCCATTGGAGTTGAAATGGCTTAAGCCGCTGCTGTTGCTAGCTTGGCTTTGCGTAGATTTTTAAGCGCGATACAAGTAACCGCAGTTACGCCCGCACCAGATGCCATGCACACGAGTGCTAGCAGTGGGTAGTTCATTGCGCCAAGTAGAGCGACCACTGGACCACCGTGAGCAACGCTGTTGGTGATGCCAAATGAGAACGCCATTACCGCAGCAGTCATTGAGCCAAGCACGTTGGCAGGGATAACCGACATTGGATCTTGAGCCGCGAAAGGAATGGCACCTTCAGAGATACCCACTAAGCCCATCGCGCCTGCTGCTTTGCCTGCTTCAATTTCAGAAGATTCAAATAAGTCGAACTTACGGCCGATTCTGGTTGCGATAGCCATACCCAGTGGAGCGACAGGAATTGCACATGCCATTGCACCCATGAACTGAGTTTGACCGCTGGCAATCATGCCGACTGAGAATAGGAACGCCACCTTGTTGAACGGGCCGCCCATATCAAAGCCGGCCATGCCACCAAGGACAATACCAAGCAGAACCACGTTGCCTGTACTCATGCTAGTTAGCAGTGCAGTAAGAGCATCCATCAGCCCAGCGATAGGTGCGCCAATAACAAAAATGAACAAACCTGCGATGAACAAAGAGCCAGTGATCGGAGCGATCATGATAGGCACAAGCGGTTGAACGAATTTGTGGTAGTTAAACGAAGTAATCCATTTAACGAAGTAACCCACTAATAAACCCGCGATGATTGCGCCAATGAAGCCAGTACCTGCGTCAGCGCCATAGAAAGAACCGTTGTTGGCAATCCAGCCGCCAATTAAGCCAGGGGTTAGGGCAGGGCGGTCAGCAATCGCGTAAGCAATGTAGCCAGCCAAGATTGGGATCATCAGGGTGAAGGCCACCACACCCACCTCTAGGATTTGGTTCCACATGCTGCCAGCAGGAATTGCCATGCCAGATTCACTCGGCTCACCGCCAATGGCTAGTGCTAGGGCAATCAAAAGACCGCCCGTCACCACGAATGGGATCATGTGAGATACGCCATTCATCAAGTAACGGTAAACGTCTGAACGTGCTTGCGAGGCTTTCTCTGCAACAGATTGGTTGGTCGGTGCTTGTTCTGCTTGGTAGCTTGGCGCGTTGAGTGCTTGCTTAATCAAGCCTTGCGCGTCTTTGATTGGCGCTTTTACGTTGGTTTTGATAACGCATTTTCCGGCAAAGCGAGCCATGTCGACCTGTTTGTCACAAGCCACCACAATCGCATCTGCGCGTTCGATCTCTTCTCGAGTTGGGCTGTTCTTAACGCCAATAGAACCGTTGGTTTCGACCTTGATGTCGTAGCCAAGAGCCGCCGCGCCTTTTTCTAGTGCTTCGGCTGCTAAATATGTGTGTGCGACGCCAGCTGGGCAGCCTGTCACACCAATGATGAAGCCTTGCTTCTCAACATTGGTTTCTGTCTCAGCAGGTTCAGGTTTGGTAAGTAGTAGCTCTAATGCCGCTTGTTCAGATTGAGCATTCATGAAGTTTTCAATGAAACCTTCTTCAATCAATTTTGAAGAAAGCTCTGCCAGTACTTCGATGTGGTGATTATCGCCGCCATCAGGAGAGGCAATCATGAAGAACAGTTTTGATGGCTGGCCGTCATCTGCGCCGTACTCGATACCCTGTTGATGGACACCGATAACAACCGCGGGTTTGACCACCGCGCTGCTTTTCGCGTGTGGCAGAGCAATACCTTCTTCAAACCCGGTATTACCTTGTTCTTCACGAGCCTTAATGTCGGCAAGAAACTGTACTTTGTCTGAGATTCTGCCTTGTGCGTAAAGCACGTCTATCAGCTCTTTAAATACGTCTTCTTTTGAATTAGCGCTAAGCGAAAGCTTAATCAAATTTTGGTTGATCAATGTCGTGATCATAATGAACCCCTACTCTGTTTTTATTTTGTTAGGGGTATTCTGGAATCTACGGCTTGCCTTCTGTAGTGAAGAAAAAATGCATTTACTGGATGATTGTTGCCTTATAAATGGAGTGTGATTTTGATCGGTTAGGAGTGCCTGTTTGGGGGAGTGTTGACAGCTTTTATGAGGTTATAACGCTTTTATTGATAAGGGCTTAGATTGATTTTTCTATCATGATAACAGTGTTCTAAATCTGGCCTTAGACTGGAGATTTATTTCCACTACTGGATTTTTGTAACCTAGATCTCAAATAGTGATTTTGCTCAATAGCGCTATGTTTCACTAAGGAGTATATCTATTCCCGTAGCCTTATTGCTGCTTATAAGAGTTCGAAACAATGATATTTCATGACCTAATCTCGTCGGTATTAAACGAGCGAGAACCGTTTCATAACATCTGGTTTGCGGGAGATTTTCACACGCCTTCAGCATTCAGTTATCAGGTGAACTTTCCGCGTTTAGAGCTGGTGCTCGACGGTGAGTATATTAATGAAATGGAGAGTCATGATCGCAAGATCACCAATGTTGTTGCGAAAGCAGGGGATGCGATTTTCATCCCGCCTAACTGTTGGAACAAGCCGAACTGGGATACTGATTGTTCGGTACTGAGTATGTTGTTTGGGCGTCGTCAGCTTGGTTTAAGCTTGGTGAGCAAGCGCAAAGGGGAAGAGAGCTTCTACGATATCCAAAAGCATAGTATTCAGACTCGCTCTGGCTTTGCGATTGATAATATTTTGGAGGCGCTCAGCTCGTTAGCGCGCGAGAGCAACAAGCAGCCGATGGATGAATTATTGCTGCAAGCGTTGCTTCAATACAGCAAGACGATGCTGGATGCGCCTGTCGAGAAGTCTCACAGCCGCGTACAGGATGTGTATCAAGGGATCTGTATCTATATCCAAGAGAACTTCCACCGCCAGATCACGCGAGACAGCATCGCTTTGCGCTTTAGCATTTCATCGAACCACTTGTCGCGAATGTTCCGCCAACAAGGCCACATGACGCTGGCTGAGTACATTACCCGTGTTCGTGTCGACCGCGCTAAGTTCATGCTTAAGAAGTACAACTTCAAACTCAATGAAGTGTCGGTACGTTGTGGCTTTAAGGATGTGAATTACTTCTGCCGAGTATTCAAAAACCGCACCGGAAGAACCCCGACTGAATATCGTGGTTCAATCTAATATCCCTTCAAATGACCTTTTCTGACCAGAGCTTATACGACCGAAATTTGTATGACTAGATCACCACAGTGGACTCTGTGGTGTGGTGATCAATTTGCTTTGTGTTCTCCTCTACCGTTTATTTCTACACCTTATTTCCCAACCTTATCTTTAGGCACGATTTCTATTTATCCCGTTTCACTAAATAACCCCAATTAATAACATTACGGGTTCGCTTTGCGAGTTGCTTATTATTTTTCGTTGCCTATTTATTGAATTAAACGTGTGAGAGTTGATGTATTAATACGATGCATTTAATGAATGCTAAGTAAATTAAAAACCACTTATCGAGACGATAAAATCTTGTTATTGTTATCCAGATTACTGATTGAAATGTTTTTAAGTTATTGATTTTAAATGTTTACTTTTCGTCAGCTTGTTCTTTGTTTACTAACGTGTAATTCATGCCTCGAAATCAAATATTCAGGTTTATACGCCCCATCACAACCTTGACTTATAATACTACAAATTAAAAATTCAATAGATAATATGCTCTTCAGATATTCATCATAAAGAAGACTTATACATGGAACTCAATACTCTGATCGTAGGAATTTATTTCCTTTTCCTTATCGCAATAGGTTGGATGTTTAGAACGTTCACCAGTACAACCAGTGACTATTTCCGCGGGGGCGGTAACATGCTTTGGTGGATGGTTGGCGCAACTGCGTTTATGACTCAGTTCAGTGCTTGGACCTTCACTGGCGCAGCGGGTAAAGCGTATGCCGATGGTATGGCTGTCGCGGTTATCTTCCTAGCGAACGCATTTGGTTACCTGATGAACTACCTGTACTTCGCTCCGAAATTCCGTCAACTACGCGTGGTAACGCCAATTGACGCGATTCGTATGCGTTTTGGTAGCTTCAACGAGCAAGTGTTTACTTGGTCTGGCATGCCGAACAGTATTGTTTCTGCGGGTATCTGGCTGAACGGTTTGGCGATTATCGCATCGGGCATATTTGGCTTCGATATGACAACCACCATCGTTCTAACCGGCCTTGTTGTACTAGTGATGTCGGTAACGGGCGGTTCATGGGCGGTTATCGCGTCTGACTTCATGCAGATGGTTATCATCATGGCAGTAACCGTAACATGTGCTGCTGTGGCTATCGTGCAAGGTGGCGGCGTTACTGAAATCATCAACGATTTCCCTGTAGCAGAAGGCGCATCGTTTGTTTCTGGTAACAACCTGAACTACGTAAGCATCTTCGGTATCTGGGCATTCTTCATCTTCTTCAAGCAGTTCAGTATCACCAACAATATGTTGAACTCTTACCGTTACCTAGCGGCAAAAGACTCTAAGAACGCGAAGAAAGCGGCGCTGTTGGCGTGTATTCTGATGACAATTGGTCCAATCATTTGGTTCATGCCACCTTGGTTTGTAGCAGGACAAGGCGTTGACCTTGCAGCACATTACCCAGACGCAGGCTCTAAAGCAGGCGACTTCGCTTACCTTTACTTCGTAGAGCAATACATGCCAGCGGGTATGGTGGGGCTTCTAATCGCAGCGATGTTTGCGGCAACTATGTCTTCTATGGACTCAGGCTTAAACCGTAACTCTGGTATCTTTGTAATCAACTTCTATCAACCGATTCTTCGTCCAAACGCGACAGAGAAAGAGCTGATGATTGTGTCTAAGTTGATGTCTACCTTCTTCGGTCTAGCTATCATCCTTATCGCGCTGTTTATCAATTCGCTAAAAGGCTTGAGCTTGTTCGACACCATGATGTACGTGGGTGCACTTATTGGCTTCCCAATGACCATTCCAGCATTCTGTGGCTTCTTCCTTAAGAAGACTCCGGACTGGGCAGGTTGGGGTACGCTAGTGGTCGGTGCGATTGTGTCTTACATCGTTGGTTTCGTGATTACCGCTGAAATGCTACAAAACTTGTTCAACCTAGAGCCTCTAACAGGCCGCGAATGGTCTGACTTGAAAGTTGCAGTAGGTCTGATTGCGCACCTAGTGTTTACTGGCGGCTTCTTTGTTCTTTCGACATTGTTCTACAAACCACTAGAAGCGTCTCGTCAGAAAGATGTTGATACCTTCTTCAACAACCTTGCGACACCATTGGTTTCTGAATCAACAGCACAGAAGAAACTGGACAACAAACAACGTCACATGCTGGGCTCACTGATCGCAGTGTCTGGTGTGGCAGTGATGGCGATGTTTGCTCTACCGAACCCATTCTGGGGAAGAATGATGTTCGTACTGTGTGGCGGTATCGTATTCGTAGTTGGTTTGCTGTTGGTGAAAGCTGTAGACGACTCGGTTGAGGATGCGAAACAAGCGAAAAAAACAGCTTAAGTTAGCTAACCAGTTAAACAAGTAATTAAACATAACACGGCTGAGCTCTAATGCTCAGCCGTTTTTTATTGTATGAGAAAATGAGCTTATAACGATTGGATAGGTGTCACAACAGGGGATTAATGGATGCTTTGAGTTTGACCAGAAGAGATGAATTAGATAAGGCGTGACGAGATGTACATCAACAAGGCTTGTAGGTCGACACTGCTTCGAGTCTTTTGCAGACGTTCATTGACCTGATCGTGAAGCAGGTTTCGAGTTAGGTTGGTCGCCGCCACAATGTGCTCTCGCTGTGGCTTGGTTGGCAATACCAAAGCAATAGCAACATGCACTTCGCCAATACGTGATGCCCAGTCAATCGGGTCGTCACTGACAATAACGGCAATTGAGAGATCTTGAGTCGATTCAAACATCACATGCGGCAAGGCGATACCCGGTGACACACACGTAGACGAGCGTTCTTCTCGCTTAATGAATGCCAGAATTAGTTCATCTGGGTCTTCTGGATAAACAAGGTGAGCGAGGCCTTTCAAGCATTCAAATTTGGTCAGTTGAGTTTGCGCCTTAGCGTGGTGCCATTTGATGTCACAAGGTGGGCATATCTGTGGCATTCGTTGGATTAAATCTTTAGAGAATTCATGGTTTACTTGCGACCCAACCATATCGTAATGCTCGGCAATTACATCTTTGAGAACGAAGCAGGCAAGCTCCGCATCAATACCGACCGCGGTTATCTGGCACAAATCACCACGAAGTAAACCTACTTGCAGCATCGCAACGGATTTGGAGAGATCAGCGGTTCGATTTTGAGTGATGTTGATAATGCGGATGTTGCTTTTGAATTTCTTCGCTAAGCGAGTCAGCGGCTGCGCGACATGTGAGTTCGCGGCAGGATCGTTAACGAAGAAGGTGATCTGGTATTCGTTCATGAAAAGTTTAAGTTCGACAATGCTTAATAAAGACTTTATCGATACTCAACAATACCTCTTCCATGGGAATGAATAAGGTTTTAGCTGGGTCAAATCGGTTTGGTTGTTCGATGTCGATATCAGAGACGATCAACACTTTGTCTGCGAGGGTAATATCTTGGGCGGTCAGTAAGTTTTCAATACCCATAGCGCCTTGCGTCTCAACCTTGATTGAAACGTTGAACTTAGGGGCTGTTTTATTTAGAGCATCAGCTGCCATATAGGTGTGCGCAATGCCTGTAGGGCACGCAGTTACCGCTACAATTCTCATTATTATTCTCGGCTTAATCTCGTCCCTGTTACGTTACATAAGCTACCTTTCACAAGCTACCTTGCAAAAGCTATCTTGTATGGGAACTTCAGTATAGAAAGCTCGCATAGAGGAGGGACGATATGTTTATGGGTTCTGGGGATTTTATGGATTGGCGTTTTTTATTCCAAGGTGAAAGTCACACTCTGAGTTCTTGGTTACAATAATCCAGTTAATGCACCTTTCGTCCTATATATTGAGTGCCTTCACACCGTTAATCTTTTCATCTTATTAACCTTATCACTTACGTAATTACTTCAGTCTGAAATCAGGCGAGGCAGAGCAGCATATGGATATCACCAACATTATCGAGCCCGAGATTATCTGTTTGGATTTACAAGCAGACTCAAAACAGGCGGTATTTGAAGAGCTTGTTGAACTGCTTGACCGTGCCGGTAAGCTCTCTAATAAACGTGAATTTCTTGACGACATCTGGAAGCGTGAAGCCATCGGTAATACAGGTTTTGACGATGGTATTGCGATTCCACACGCGAAAAGTACTGCCGTCGCTAAACCTGCTGTCGCTGTAGGTATCAGCAGGTCTGGTATCGATTATGGTGCAGACGGCGGCGAACTGTCGGACGTGTTCTTCATGCTCGCTTCGCCAGACAACCACGACGACCACCATATCGAGGTACTAGCTCAGATTTCGACCAGACTTATCGAAGATGGCTTTGTTACAAAATTAAAGGCGGTGGAGTCGGTCGAGGAAGCTCAAGAGCTATTTCTCGAAGCCAATTTAGAATCGTTCGATAGTTACGCCTCTAGCCATCATGAAGTGTATGTCGAGCCACTCAGCCCTTGGGCACAATCTCTTAATCGCCTTAAAGAACACTTGTTATACGGCACCTCACACATGATTCCATTCGTGGTCGCGGGTGGTGTGCTTTTGTCTTTGTCGGTAATGATGTCGGGTCATGGCGCAGTGCCTGAGAGTGGCGTTCTGGCTGACATCGCACAAATGGGCATCGCAGGGTTAACCCTGTTTACCGCCGTGCTCGGTGGTTACATTGCGTATTCAATGGCCGACAAACCGGGTTTAGCACCGGGCATGATTGGTTCTTGGGTCGCGGTCAATCAATACAACACCGGCTTCCTTGGTGCGATCGTGGTCGGCTTTTTCGCGGGCTTTGTGGTTAATCTACTCAAGAAGATCAAGCTGCCAGACAGCATGATCTCGCTGAGCTCAATCTTCATCTATCCACTAGTCGGTACCTTTGTTACCTGTGGGGCTGTGATGTGGGTGATTGGTTCTCCTATTGCCCAAGTGATGCTAGAGATGAACCAAATGCTAACTGGCATGGCAGGCTCAGGAAAAGTGGTGTTGGGTAGCATTTTGGGTGCGATGACGGCCTTTGATATGGGCGGCCCGATCAATAAGGTCGCAACGCTGTTTGCCCAAACTCAGGTGAATACTCAACCATGGTTGATGGGCGGCGTCGGTATTGCGATCTGTACGCCACCATTAGGCATGGCTCTTGCCACTTTTATATCACCTAAGAAGTTCAAACGAGACGAACGCGAAGCCGGAAAAGCTGCGGGCATTATGGGAATGATCGGCATTAGTGAAGGTGCGATCCCATTTGCAGCCGCTGATCCTGCGCGCGTTCTGCCTGCGGTTGTTGCTGGTGGTATTGTCGGGAACGTGGTCGGCTTTATGTTCCATGTAGTGAACCATGCACCATGGGGCGGCTGGATTGTATTGCCAGTGGTTGATGGCAAGATTGGCTATATCGTCGGCACACTAGCAGGTGCTCTAACGACGGCTCTTATCGTGATTCTTCTGAAGAAGAACGTGGTCGAAGGCGAAGCGAATTCTAATCAGTTCACGGGAGGCTCGGTAACGGAAGAGGGGCAAGCGGATGTATTGGCGATTACTTCTTGTCCGTCAGGAGTTGCCCACACTTTCTTAGCAGCGAAATCCTTAGAAAAGGCGGCGCATCATCTTGGGGTTCGGATTAAAGTCGAAACGCAGGGTGCCAACGGAATAGGCAATCGCATTACCCAGAAAGACATTGAAAGGGCGAGATTGGTGATCTTTGCTCACGACGTGGCGATTAAAGAAGTTGAACGCTTTGCGAACGTGAAAACCTTAGATGTCAGTACTAAGGAAGCGATGCTTAATGCGCAAGCGTTGATCATGAGAAAGGTGTAATCCTTAAACCGCAAAGTTTATCATCTATAAAGTTAACTAGATCAAAACTAAAAAGACTCCGCTCAGGCCGGTTAAGGTGAAAGTGGAGTCTTTTTGTATTGTGCCCAATCTATAAGGTCAGACGCTAAAAAGGGTGGTACTTAAATACGTCTTCAACCATTGAGTTGAGCAAATCGATATCGTCACAGGTTTTGGCGTAAGTACGCAGGCCTGCGATCTGAACCTGAACATGACGAGCAAGTTGAGTCGGCTCGCGCTCTTTGCTGATCTCACCCAGTTCTTGTGATTCTGCAATCAGCTTGGCGAACTCACCTTCCATGATCTTGAGTGATTTCTTCGCTTCAGCTAATAGCTCTGCGTGTTCATCAGTCAGCTCTGCGACCGTTTTAGCCAGCATACACATGCCATTTGGCGAACTTTGTTTTGATTCGACAACGGCACGTTTTACGAAATTTTCGAGCGCTTTGATCGGCGATTCGGTTTCACTGCGAAAGCGGTTTAGATTGAGGATGCCAAGTTCGGTATAGCGAGCCAATGTCTCTTTAAACAAGCCTTCTTTGCTGCCAAAAGTCGCGTAGATGCTGCCCGGACGCATATCAATCACGTCTTGCAGGTTACGCATAGAAGTCGCATGAAAGCCCTTTTCCCAATACAGGTTCGTTGCTTTATCTACTACATCTTGTCTATCGAACTTCGCAGTCTTGGCCATAACATCTACTTCATTAATCTGAACATATGTTCAATATTTTATGCTGAACGCCCGTTCTAGTAAAGGTGTGTTTAGCTGCTTTGCGCAGGATTAGAACATCAAAGAGTTAATAAAACATCCAGATCATCAGGAAATAATCTTAATCATCAATAACTTCTACGGTCTTGTGCTGAGCGCCGTAGTAGGTGCCTTCATCGATGGTGTACATCAATGTTGCTTCGCACTCTGGACAATCGAATTCCTCATTGGGTTCAATAGCCGCTTCTTCTACCCATTCCCAACCGATATGTTCTTCGCAAGCGGGACAGTCCATAAAATATCTCTCAGTTATTGTCGCATATTTATTGCGAATCTCTACTTTGATAATTCGGCATTATACATATTTAGTTAACGAGGAATAGACAGTTAATCAGCGCAGAATAGGGAGTTGATTAGTTGTGAATCAATCGCTGCTGAGCGTTGAATCTATAGTTAGTTCTGAATATATCGTTTTCTCTGAGCACATAATTGGTGCAGGCCTACCCCTTTTGGGTAGTTAAAGTGTGTCAGATTTCAGTCGCTTACGTCAATAAAATGTTGTCGCATGTGTTTTGGGTATCGTTAGGTCGCTTAGCTAACAGTTTTATCGGTAAATCAATGAATTTTGTATGGTTAAATGTTACCTTCATCGCATCGCGATCTGTGTAGCAAGGTAATTGATGCACATTGATCAAGTTGAATAATTATATAGTCACAATTGAGGCGCATCTTATTAAGGGTGTGCGAGTTAGATGACTGAAAAGATTTGTTAGCTGCTAGGGAAATGATAATGAAATTAACCGATATGTCTTTTAAGCAAAAAATCATCGCTTTGCTTATTTTACCGATCTTGGGATTTCTATGGCTTAGCGTTTCTGCGATTTCAAAAGGCGTAGAAACCACCAGTGAATTGTCTTCATTAAACCAACTTACCCGTTTGTCGGTTGTGTACAGTGAACTTGTGCATGAGTTACAAAAAGAGCGTGGAATGACGGCTGGGTTTATCGGCTCACAGGGCACTAAGTTTGTCAGTGAACTACGTGCACAAAGAGCCAGTGCAGATAATAGACGTAATCTGAAAACCGAATACTGGCAATCTGCTGAAATCGATTTACCGCAGATCACTCGGCTGAACACTGAAATAAGCCAAAGCCTAAATCAAATTACTTCTATTCGTAATCGGGTCGATTCTCAATCGATTCCGCTGTCTGAGGCTTTGGGTTATTACACCAAACTGAATGCAAAGCTGCTGAGCGTATCGGCGTTAATTGCTGAGCTTAGCTCTGATGCTGCCATCACCACTGAAACCATCGCTTACTACAACTTTTTACAAGGTAAAGAGCGAGCGGGTATCGAGCGTGCTGTCCTAAATAATACCTTCTCTAAAAATGAATTTGGCCCAGGCATGTTGGTTAAATTCATCTCTTTGGTGACTGAGCAAAATACCTATTTCTCAAACTTTGAGGTATTGAGTAACCCAGCTAACGTTCGTTTCTTTGAACAGCAATTGAATGATCGTTCGGTGGCAGAAGTAGAAAAGCTTCGTGGTTTGGCTGAATCTAAGATGAGCGGTTTTGATGTTGATCCTGTGTACTGGTTCTCGCAATCTACCGCTCGTATTGTTCAGCTAAAGAAAACAGAAAACCGCCTAGCAGAGTCGCTTATCGCACTGACAGAGAAAAAAATGTCAGAGGCGCAGTCTGCGATGATGATGAGTATTGGTCTGTTTGCTTTGATAACCTTGTTCGCGACCTTCGTGAGCTATAAGGCGATCAGCGACCTGACGATGAGAGTAAAAGATCTTACAGTGATGTTGTCTAAGGTTCGTAATGACAACGACTTAACAGTTCGCGCTAAGTTCGTTGGCAACAGCGAGCTTGGACAGATCTCTTCGGCACTCAACGAAACGCTAGAGAAGTTTTCAAACGTTATCGACAACCTGTCTCAGTCGAGTCTGACCTTAGCTTCAGCCGCTGAAGAAACCTCACAAACCTGTCACTACAATTCGAACACGCTAGTGCAACAACAAGACCAAATTGGCTTGGTTGCGACGGCGACAGAAGAGTTATCAGCAACGGTAAATGAGGTGGCGGCTAAAACTCAGCAGACAGCAAGTTCCGCTAAACTGGTCGATGAGCAGTCTCAAGAAGGTTTGAGTACGGTTCAAAACTCTTACCACTCTATCGAAAAACTGGCATCTGAAATTAATGATCTAGCGGAAAAGATCACGCACTTACACGAGAGCAGTAATAACATCAACAGTGTGATTGATGTGATTAAGTCCGTCGCTGAACAGACTAACTTGTTAGCATTGAACGCGGCAATTGAAGCGGCAAGAGCGGGTGAGCAAGGTCGTGGATTTGCGGTAGTGGCTGATGAAGTTCGCACGTTAGCACAGCGTACTCAGCAGTCGACAGCTGAAATTGAAGGTTTCATCAGCTCGTTACAGTCTGATGTGCAAACCGCGTTTAATGTGATTGATAACAGTCAGAAGATGTCGTCTAAAGCGGTTGAGGATTCAAAAGAGGTGGAACACACCTTACAAGGTATCTCAGCATCGGTGAGCGAGATCTTTAGCATGACTGAGCAGATCGCAACCGCTACCGAAGAGCAAGCGGTAGTGACTCAAGATATTGCTCAAAACGTCATGGCAGTAGAGCAGAAGTCGACAGAATCTACGACAGGTGCAACGCAAATAGCTGCAACAGCCAAAGAACAAGCTCAGTTAGCAGCTTCATTGAAAGATATTGCGAGTACGTTTAAGAGCTAACTAGCAAGCACTCCAATAAGAAGTAAAATGCCCGTTAGTCTCTACTTTTAATAGCAGGACTAACGGGCTATTTGTATCTGCTGTCTTCTAAATGGCAACAGATAGTCCATTCAATGGGGATCTACCCCATAAACCAAGACACGAAAATCAACGCACCAAAACCAAATGTCGCCATTAATGCCGTGTCGCCACCGGCTGCTGTGTAGCTGCCTTCGGTTTGTAGGTGAGGGAAGTCAGGTCTGCGAACCTTAACTACCATTGCGAGTGGGCCCCAGATAGCTAGGAACACCAGGACCATGCCTGCATAGTCCAGCATGCTTACAAACTGGCTAGCGAACAGCTCAGCTAATACCAAAGGTAAGATGAAGGTTAGCGCATAAGCCAACGCTTTGTTGTTGGTCACCGCATCTTTGTTTTGGTCGTAAAGCGCCATCGACACGCCGAGGAAAGAAGTCACCAAGGCCAGAGCAGAGAACAGAGCGATCACCACTTTCAACCAAGCAGATTGGCCGCTGAACGCAGAGATCAACTCAGAGATATTGTGGAACTGGCTTATCGCGTCTGTGCCAAGGTTGCCGATAATCGCGAATAACCAAGTTAGGTAGCAAATTAATGGAATCACTGAGCCTAGCAGAATCATATTGCGGATCTGCTTTTGAGTTGCTTCACGGTTGTAGATAACCAGTGACGGGATCACCACCATAGAGGCAAAGCTAGTAAAGATAACTGCGCTGTATTGCACCACGTCGTTGGCCGTGTATTGGCTGGTTTGAGTTAGGTAATCAAGGCGAATGTTGCTAAATAATGACGCGATAACGATAAACAGCATCACGACCATCAAGATGAATAGCCCGCGATTCAGTTTGTCGATATAAGACTTGCCCGAGACGACGATAGCACCCATCAATAGGCTGAAAATGGTATATGCAACGGATGCTGATACATCGACACCAACGTCGAGCAGTAGCTTATGAATGATGTCACCGACACCCAAGATATAAGCGATCAACATGCATACTAGCAACAGGTAAAAGAGTGCATTGATAAAGTGTTTACCTTTGCTGCCCAGAGTGAGGTAAGCAACACTGCTCATGCCACTGTTGTCTTTAGTTTTAGTGCATGCTTCTGCCAGGAGGAGTGCAGAGTATGTGGTGCCGATAAAGATAAGTAGCATCAGCACTGAGCTGATCATGAAGCCAAATTGGGCCAACACCATGGGAATAGCGAGCATGCCAGCCCCTAATGCAGTTCCTGACAGAATCAAAGAACTGCCGAATAATTTCATATTCAAGAAAAACAACCTCAAGCGATCCAATTAAATTTTGTTTGGATTGTAAATAATTGTTTCCAAGACTAACAAAATACTCAGTAAAGTTAGGGGTTAATTTCTAATAAATTTTGAATTTTTCTAATAAATTTTGAATTTTTCTAAAAAATTTAAGCAGGAATTTCTGGTGTATATGTGTGGTTGATTTAAGTATTCACTCGGTGAGTTTATTTATCGTTTAGTTAACGCTCGTCCATTATTGAATGATTTAGAAATTGGCAAAATTCAGTTAAAAAGAAGTATGTTTATGAGCTAATTGTTTTCAATTCATCAAGTTTAATACTTCTCCTTTCCTGAATCCCGTTCAGGCAATGTCGATGACTAACCGTTCTATGGGTAAAAGACACGCTCAGATCGCTTTATCAATTTGAAGGTAAATAGGTAAAGAACGAGAAAAGTGTCGAAAATTCTGTTGACCTGACTACAACTTCATAGTTTATCTTTACTACTGAAATGAGGGAGAAGTGGATGTATCGCATATCTGAATTAGCGGAGCTCGTTGGCCTGAGCCGTTCAACGCTTTTGTACTATGGAAAGTTGGGTTTGATAGAAGCTCAACGCACCAATAATGGTTATCGAAGTTATTCCGAACGCGACTTGCAGCGTGTGAAATTGTTGCAGCAGTTACAAGCGGGTGGACTGACGTTGAAAGAGTGTCAGGCGTGTTTGGATGCCAAGGTTGACCGCTCCTTGTTACAAAACCGACTCGAACAATTGGACGAAGAGATCGCTCAGAAACAGCGTTCGAGAGATCTTTTATCGGCCTTGTTAGGCGAGAGTGGTTTGCAAGATTGGCATGAATCGATGGACAAGGTGGCGCCTGATGCGCATCTCGATTGGCTCATTAAGCAAGGCTTTGATGAGAAGCAAGCACTGCGACTGAAATGGCTTTCAAAAGACATGAACGATCATGACCAGTACATGGCGGATTTTGAGGTGATCTTTGAGGGTTTACAGCGTTTAGGGCCAGGAACAGCGGAAGATACTTTAGCGGCGTTGGTACACGTTTCGGTTTCTCCTAAACGTGTGCTTGAGATCGGTTGTGGTAAAGGTATTGCCACCTCTGTGTTAGCGAAAGCCTTAGTAGAACATCAAGTGGATGTGCAAATAACGGCGGTAGATAATGATCAACCGAGTTTAGATGTTCTGACTCAGCAAGCACAGGTTCTTGGCTTAGAAAGCAACGTCAAAACCGTATGCGCGAGCATGATGGATCTGCCGTTTGAAGCTAAGTCGTTTGACCTAATTTGGTCGGAAGGCAGCGCTTACATCATGGGTGTTGAAAAGGCGCTAAAGCAGTGGCGAAATTTACTCAGTGATGACGGCATATTGGTCGTTAATGATTTGGTGTGGAATACCGAACAACCTAACGAATCGAGCAAAGCGTTCTGGCAGAAAGAGTACCCGGACATGACGACGGTTTCCGAGCGTATTAAACAGGCAAAAGCAGCGGGTTATGAAGTTTTGGATCACTTTGCAATGAGTGACGCTGGTTGGCTTGCGTATTACCAGCCCTTTCAAAAGCGAATAGAAGCGCTTAAAGCAACGATGCCGAACTCAAAAGCGCTCGTAGATTGCGACAATGAAGTTAAACAATTTTTCGATAGCAGCACATCAAAGAACGGTTTGGGTCAAGAGCCTTCGAAAGGTTCTGAACAACGTGATTTTGATTATCAGTTCTTTGTGCTCAAGAAATTAAAGTAAATGAGTAACACCATGAAATTTAGGCAATATAATTCAAATGAAATCGAAACGATCACTCAAGTTTTCACTCAAACCTTTACGGATTCAGAAGGTGAGAACGAAGGTAAAACTTTGGGTGAGCTTGCCAACGATCTTTTAACGACCACAGCTCCGACAGAGCTATTTTGCTTTGTTGTTGAAGATGATTCTAGTGAGTCGGATGCGGATAGTACGATTGTAGGCTCGATTATCTTTACGTCGCTTTCATTTGACGATGAAACCAAGGCATATTTGCTTTCGCCAGTCGCGGTGAGCACTCAGGTGCAAAAGCGTGGTATTGGTCAGCGCCTGATTAACTCCGGTTTGCAGCTCCTAAAAGAGCAGGGTATTGAGCTTGCAGTGACGTACGGTGATCCTAACTACTATTCAAAAGTGGGCTTTGAGCAAATTACCGTTGAGCAAGTCCCTGCGCCCTTTGAATTGAGTTTCTCTCACGGTTGGTTGGCTCAATCGTTGACTGGTGGTGAAATTAAAGTAACAAGTGGCAAGTCGAGCTGTGTTAAAGGCTTGGCCCACGCAGAATATTGGTAGCCGCTTGCAAAAAAATTGAGAAAAAGAGAAAGCCCATCAGGTGTTGCCTGTTGGGCTTTCTTGTTATGAACGAAGACATTCTTCTGGCTTCAATGTATAAATTGAACAACTGTTCAAAATAACACTTGAACGATCGTTCTTGTTTGATCTATATTGTTTTTACACCAACGGAGAACATTCATTAATTGCTCCGTGATTGAATAACTTTAGAACCGAAAATTGATAGGGATAGAGCAATGAGCTACTTCAAAATTCACTCAGTAGAATCCGCGCCAGAGCAAAGCCAACCTATTCTTGAGGGCGCTAAAAAGCAGATGGGCAGAGTGCCGGGCTTGTTTGGTGTGTTGGCTGAATCTCCAAACACACTTAAGGCTTACACTCAGCTTCATCAGGCGTTTAGTGACTCATCTTTCGATGCTGAAGAGCTAACGGTTGTTTGGCAAACCATCAACGTTGAACACGAATGCCACTACTGCGTTCCTGCACACACTGGCATTGCACATTCAATGAAGGTTGATCCTGCAATCACCGAAGCACTGCGTAATCGCACAGCTTTATCCACTGAAAAGCTGCAAGCCCTGCATGATTTTACGCTGAGCATGGTACGTAACCGCGGCAATGTGCCTGAAAGTGAAATGGCAGCATTTTTCGAAGCGGGCTACGGTCAGCAACAAGTGCTAGAAGTGATTCTTGGCCTGTCTCAGAAAGTGATCAGTAATTACGTAAACCACGTTGCTAAAACGCCAGTCGACAAAGTTTTTGAACAGTTCGCTTGGCAAGGGTAATCGTATTTAACTAACCATCGTATTTAAGCAACTCAAGATATGATAATGATGAAAGCCCCACTCAGTTGAATGGGGCTTTGTTGTTTTGGTCTAAATGGTAATTAGAAAGGTAATCTAACGTACGTGCCTAGCGATTATCTTCGCTAGTGTTACAACCCCTTCTTTCCACTCTTTGCTCTCTTCAATATTGGCGACAGTGAAGCGCAGGCAATGTTTATATTGGTCATTCGTCCCAAACACGGTGCCGGGTAAGATCCCGAGCTTATGCTTCAAACAATCTTGATAGACGGCATAGCTGTCGACCGATTCTGGCAGTGTTATCCAGTTGAGAAATGAGCCTTCCGGCTTTGACAAATGGTAGCGACCAACAAGGTGCGGGTAGCTATCCAGAGCTTGTATTAATAGACTTTGGAATTGTTTTTGATTGGTTTGATAGAGCCGTTTCATCTTAGATAAATGACTGCGGTATTTACCTGTCGTGAGAAACTGTCCGACCGCCGATTGCATCAGATTGGAACTGCCCATGTTATCGCATAGTAGATACTTCTCGACCAAGGGCTGATAGCGGCCCGACAGTAACCAGCCGATTCGCAAGCGTGAGTCTAAGGTTTTAGATAGTGAGTTGACGTAGATGACTCTATCTTGATCATCAAGTTCTTTGAGACTAGCGATTGGTGTATCGAATGCTAAGCTACCGAACACATCGTCTTCGATAATCGGTAAAGAACCGGTGATCTCCAACAGGGCTTTTCGATTAGCCAATGGCATTCTTGAGCCCGTTGGATTAGTAAAGTTTGGTGTTAGCAGCAGCGTCTTCACTTTCCATTTGTCCAACGCGCTCTGTAGTGATGGAATGTCAATGCCATGGCTAACACTGCTTGGTATTTCAAGGGCTTGTAACCCCAGAGATTCGAGCAAAAGTAGGTTGCCGAAATAGCACGGTGACTCGACCGCCACGATGTCACCGGGCTTGGTGAGCGCACGTAATGCCAAACTGATCGCCTGTTGTGCTCCGTGAGTAATCGCAATCTCTTTCGATCCCGCAGGCACACCAAGATCATGGGTGATCTTTAACAATTGCTTTACTAATTGCTCGTCGCCGGGAGGTAATTGGTAATACCCAGGCAATTGAGTTTGTAATCGACTGTGGCGACCAATCTCGGCATACAAGCTACGAATCGCAGGGTTGTTTATGTTCGGGTGCGCAGAACCTGCCAACAGTTTCAGGCGGCCTTTCGGGCGAGAGAGTACCGATTTGGTGACAGACAAAAGGTCCACTTTTTGAGGTTGGCTTGGTGTATCCCAGCTGGTGGTGTTCGGTGTCTTTACGCGATAGCCAGATTTAGGTACCGAGTAAACCCAACCCGTTGCTTCGAGTTCTTGATAGGCTCGAATTACGGTATTTTTGCTTACGCCAAGCTGTTCGCTTAACTGGCGGATCGAAGGAAGACGATCATCTGGGTGAAAGAGCCCTTTATCAATTTGAGCCTTAATATGTTGTTCGGTAGCAAGATATTTATTGCCGCTGAGTTCTACTTCCACGTTATTCGCCCTCGTTGCTCACTTTTAATCTGTAACCATTTAAAGTGTTATATCTGTGTCTTTATTAGTTATCTGTACCCAACTAAGGTAACAGCATTGATGAAGAGTTGACCAGAGGTTTGTAATGCTGATTAAAATGATTCCGTTTGTGTTTGTAATATTGTGGTCGTCAGGTTTTGTCGGCGCACGTCTTGGCGTGGAATACGCGGAACCCGCAACATTACTTTCACTGAGGATGGTAGCCAACGTGGCGCTGTTCTTGGTTTTGATTGCAATCCTTAAGCGTTGTATCCCTCGTGGTCGAGCATTCTTCCACGCTAGTGTGGTCGGCATCTTGATTCATGGTTTCTACCTTGGTGGCACCTATCTGGCGATTGATATGGGTATGCCCGCCGGGCTGAGTTCTCTACTTGTTGGCTTGCAACCGATTCTTACCGCATTGATTATGATCAGCTGTACTTCGCAGCGTTTTAATTTTGCACAGTGGTTGGGATTAGCGCTTGGTTTTGCGGGTATCAGTTTGGTGTTGATGGGCAATATTGAATGGCAGTCAGACGACCAAAAAGGCTTGGCAACGTTATTGTGTTTGGTTTCTTTGGTGGGTATTACCTGCGGCACTTTGTATCAGAAGCGCTTCTGTCAGGGGACAGATATGGTCGGCGGTGCGATGGTGCAATATTTGGCTTCTGCCGCGTTGTTTCTGCCGTTCGCAATGCGTTACGAAACGATGCAAGTAAACTGGACGATAGAATTCACGTTGACTCTAATTTGGCTGGTGGTCGTTCTGTCTTGTGTTGCCATCCTATTGTTGCTTTACATGGTAGAGCACGGTGCATCTTCAAGTGTGGCTTCGGTCTTTTACTTGGTGCCACCGACGACAGCAATCCAAGCGTGGCTTATTTTCGGTGAGTCGTTCGACATGTATGGCGCGATGGGCTTTGCCTTGTCTGCTGCGGCGGTTTATTTGGTGGTGAAAAAGCCTGAGTTAATTAAGGCTCGTAGGCGAACAGTGTTAGAGCGGTAGTTTGTATACCAAACTCATCCTACTAAAAGTCGATGACTAGAAACAAAAAAGAGCCTGAATATTCAGGCTCTTTCTATATAAAATATTGGCTAGCGACTTTTGATTAGCGTTTCATCAAACAAGCGTAAGCCGTTGTAAACGGTGCTTCTTGGTATTGCTTAAGGCCAGTTTCTTTGAACTTCATCATAAGAGGGTTGCGCTTAAGGCTCTCCTTGATGTCAGCAGGTGATACAACGGTTACGTCTAGGCCGTCGATCAACTGAATTGCTGCTTCTAGTTTGAAGCCGAAGCCACCGCCAGCAAATTTGCCTTTAGTCTGACGTTGGCGAATTACAACTTTTTCTACTTGGTAATCTTCCATTAACTTTGCAAAAGAGAATTGAAAGTCTTTCATATTCTGTGTGTCGTTTGCGTCGCTAATCGCAACCTTAGAAACTCGGCAATCAGGAATGTTAAATACGCCGTCTGACAGAGAAAGAAGACAGATGACTGCATCGTTACCTTTGATTTCAACACCACAAATTTTCATGTTCTTACCTACTTATTTTAGAGCCCTACATTATGGTGTTATTTCTAACACTTCTCCAGTATTTGCGCGTATCAGCAGCAAATAAGTCTAAATCAGAGAGTATTTTAGTCGCCGAAAGTTAACCTTTGATTGAAAAAACATCACACGAATTTACGGTATCGTTTTCTATGAGATGAAGCTCACAAAAGCTTAGCGGGATTTTATATGTGTGCTGTATATTGCGCGCGCATCCCTATTTGAAGTGTGGTTATTAATCCCAATGAATATCAATAATCTTTCGATTAAGAGTAAAATCGCGATCCCGCTGTTGGTGATTGTGATTGTTTTTTCTACCGTTACTGTGCTCAACGTTATCAGATCAAATGCTCAAGCTGCGATTAATAATGAGCTCAATAATGTGGTTCAGCCCGTGTTAGACAATTTGGAAGATGGGTATCGTGACATTTATCAAGTTATCGCTTCTGCTCAAGGTCTATTACTCTCGAAAGACCAAGCGGCGATTGAGTACCAAAAATTTGAATTTAAAGACAACGCTTACAAAGCGGTTCCTCGTTTTGAAAGTGTCGAAACCTTGTATCAAGCGGGCGTGTTGGATCCATCTTCACGTGGCGAGTTATCAAAGCTTGTTAACGCGATGAGCAAGTGGGTGGCACTGCACGAGCCAATGTTCGCTGATCCGGCAAACGCAGACCAATACAATATTGATTACTCGCCAGCGCTTGACGCAGAGTTTGCGATCATTCGTACTCAACTGCGCGATATCCGAACTCTGATCGAATTGAAACAGAAAGAGCTTCGCCAGCAAGCCGATGACTCTATTGAATCGAGTAAGTTGATCATTGAAGTGGGTATGGCCGTTGCTGTTTTCGCTGCACTTTTCGCTATGTGGTTATCCAATCGGTTTATCGTTCAGCCAATCCAGAACGTAGAGAAAGCGATGAATGAGATCGCATCGGGTGACGGTAACTTGTCTCAACGTATGAAGGTCGAAGGTAATGATGAGATCGCTCGTTTAAGTTCTGCTTTCAACCAGTTTGTTGGCAAGATCCATGTCACCGTCGAACAAGTTATTTTTACATCGAATGCGGTACGCGCTGAGATGGAAAACATTAAATCGTTAACGCAAAGTGTTGCTGAATTTTCATCGAACCAACAGCGTGAAAGTGAAGTAGTCGCGGCGGCGGTTCATGAGATGCAAGCAACCAGTGAAGTGGTGAGTGGTAATGCATTAGATGCGGCAACCGCCAGTAATGTTGCCAATCATGAAGTGGAATCGGCAGACACCACGCTTGGCTTGACCGTGACTTCGATTGAACGCCTTGCGCAAGATATCGAGAACGCGGGTGGGGTGGTTCAAGAGCTGGATACCGATGTGAAGAACATTGCTTCAATTCTTGGCGTGATCAAAGGCATTGCAGAGCAAACCAATCTGCTTGCATTGAATGCGGCGATTGAAGCAGCTCGTGCCGGTGAGCAAGGCCGTGGTTTTGCCGTAGTCGCAGATGAAGTAAGAGCGTTGGCGAGTAAAACCCAAGACAGCACTGGCGAAATCCAATCAATGATTGAACGCTTAGAAGTAGGTGCTAAACACGCGGTTGGTGTGATGACTGAAAGCAAAGTGAGTGGCGAGAAAACCATTGTTCAGGCAGGAACGGCGGCGTCTTCACTGAGTGAGATTCGTAACTCAATCGGCAAGATGAATGACATGAACACACAAATCGCGACGGCAGCTTCTCAGCAGTCTCAAGTGTCTGAAGAAGTGAACAAGAATGTTCAACGCATCGCAGAAAGCACCCTGCAAATGGTTGAAATGGCGAACAGCGCTGAGAATGCTTGCATGGCATTGGCCGAACAGTGTGAAGCGCTTGATAGCCTTGTGTCTCAGTTTGAGGTTTAATCTTCAAAGATAAGCAGATAAGCAGATAAACATGATCTGATAATGGTTGCTCGTTTTGAATTCCATTAATCATAGCTGAACGACAAAAAAGCCCGCATTCTATGAGTGCGGGCTTTCTTTTTGACTAGGCGATCAGTTTTTTGACTACGTGATCAGTTTTTAGACCTGATCAATCATTCGGTGTTAGCTGCTGCGACCGTCTTTGTATGTGTAACGGTAGTCAACTTTGACGTTCGCTTGGTAATGAATGTCACCGCTCATGTTAGTGATTTTCTTCACTTCCATATTCGCGTCATCAATCTTGAACGAATCGTATTTGGTTGTCTGTTGGAACTGTGGCAGTTCTCTTGAAAGCTCAAAAGGTGTTTTTGCGCGTAACTCATCCATAAGGTTGGTGCCTGCATCGTATGCTTCGACTTCACTAGCATATGTGTCAGATTTTAGCGTTGTTTCTTGAATTGTTGTTTTAGTTGCTGCAAACGCAGTGGTGCTGAGTACAAGAGTTGATGCAAGTATGATTAACTTCTTCAAAGGGATACCTTACTTTGTTGTACCAGTGTTTTAGAGATTCTCACCCTAGCAATAGGGGATGAGGTTAATGTTAGGACAAAAATATGGTTCTGTAAGGGAATGACTATAGGTGCCGAAGATTAATGCACAGCGCATATCAAGCAAGGTGACACTGATATCTAACTTCAATACACTGTATGGGTAACCAAAGTTCAGCATAAGGTAAAGGCATGGCCAATTGGGAAGGGGTAAGTGAGTTTGTTGCAGTGGCAGAGCGTGAAAGCTTTACTGGTGCGGCGCAGAAGCTCGCTACGTCGGTGGCTCAAATCAGTCGTAGAGTAGCAAACCTCGAAGAACGACTCGCAGTGAAACTGCTCAATCGAACGACTCGAAAGGTGTCTCTTACAGAGGCTGGGCAACTCTATTACCAACAATGTAAGTTGTTGGTCGAAGGTTTAGAAATTGCTGAGCTTGCGGTCACGCAGATGCAATCCACACCCAAAGGCTTACTGAAAGTCACCGCGCCTGTGACTTATGGTGAGCGCCAACTCGCCCCAATACTGCATCAATTCTTAAAGCTTCACCCGCAAGTAGAGCTTGAGCTGATGCTGACCAATCAAAAGCTCGATCTTATCGATTCGGGTGTTGATGTTGCGATTCGTCTTGGCCGCTTGGAAGACTCAAGCCTTGTGGCAAAGAGGCTGTCTCAACGCCAACTTTATGTATGTGCAAGCCCTGAATATATTGAACGTTATGGCGAGCCGCATACATTATCAGAATTAAATAATCACCAATGTTTAGTCGGTGGATTTGAACATTGGCGTTTCAAAGAAAATAGACGCCCTCGCTCAGTTCGTGTTAACGGACGCATTAAGTGCAACAGTGGTTTAGCCTTGTTAGACGCAGCTAAGCAGAGCATTGGCTTGGTGCAGTTGCCTGAATACTATGTGAGTGAAGACCTTGATTCTGGTGAGTTGGTTGAGGTGCTGTCCGATTATCGAGATGACAAAGAAGGGATCTGGGCGCTTTATCCTCAGAACCGCAACTTATCTTCAAAGGTTCGCCTGCTGGTGGACTTCCTTTCTGAGCAATTGGATTAGTGTATGGCTTAAAACCTCCACCGATAAAAACGGGCTTCAGAATAGAGATTCTGAAGCCCGGCGTGTTTTAGGATTAATTATCGTTTGATTACGGCTTACTAGACCGAAAATGTATTAGACGGTGAAGCGATCCACCAAGTGATACAGCTCATTTGCACGACTGTTGAGGTTTTGGCTACCTGTACGGTTTTGATTCGCGAGTTCTGCCGATTGTGAGCTTTGGTCAGAAATCACCACGATGCGTTGAGATATTTCTTGTCCTACAATATTTTGCTGTTCAGTGGCTGTCGCAATAAGCGAGTTCATGTCCATGATGGTATCAATCGACGCTTGGATCTTCGCCAGTGCTTTGGCTGCGGCATTCGCTTCTTCCACGGTTTGCGCACTTCGGTTTTGACTTGAATCCATCGCTTTCACAGCAGCATCTGAGGCAGCTTTAAGTTGCTCAATCATCTTGTGAATGTCGCCAGTGCTTTCTTGAGTACGGCTTGCCAGTTTACGAACCTCATCGGCAACCACAGCAAACCCACGACCTTGTTCGCCTGCACGTGCAGCTTCAATCGCGGCATTCAACGCGAGTAGGTTAGTTTGCTCGGCAATGTCTTGGATGACCGCCAACGAAGAGGAGATATTCTGCACATCACCTTCTAAACGAGACACGACAGTGTTGGCTTCTGATACTTCGCTCGCTAGGCCTGCCACCGAATCTGCAGCGGCGTTTACTATCTGTTGCGCTTCTTTGGCATTGCCCTCTGCAAGTTTAGCGGAATCCGCCGCTTGGCTAGCGTTGCTCGAGATCTCTTGCGCCGTTGTGGTCATTTCAGTCATCGCCGTTGCAACTTGTTCAGTCTCTTCACGTTGCCCAGTAGCAATCTCGTCGACCTGCGCAGCGCGAGAAGACATGCTAGATGTCTCGGCTACGACTTGCTGACCGACATCGCTTACGCTGCGAATGATGGTTTGAAGGCTTGCCACGAAGGCGTTGAAGTTCTCGCTGAGCTTAGTGAACTCAGGCGCTTTAAATGTTTCCATTCGAGCGGTTAAATCGGCTTCGCCACTCGCGAATGCGCTGATTGAACGATCAAACTGCTCGAGTGGTCGCATGATTGTGCGGTTGACGGCAACGGCAAACGCAGCAACTACTAGGGCAATCAAACCACAGAATATAGCGATCGCCGTCAATGAGCTTTGTAACGCGACATTCGAGCTCTCTTTCATCTCTGCGATTACAGCATCGATGTCGTCAGTATAGAAACCTGTGCCTAGCATCAAGTCCCACTGGGGAACGAATATCGAGTAGCTCAGTTTCGGTAGAGCTTCTGATTGACCAAGTTTTGGAAAGTAGTAGGTGGTGAACTCACCAAGCTTTGAGTTCTTGATCAAGTCACGAATCAGGTAGTTGCCTTTTTTGTCTTGCAGGTCGTAGTAGTTTTTACCAATGCCATCGTTATTTTGCCCAACAACTACTCGAACGCCTTTAGAGTCGTAGCCAAAGATGTAGCCAGACTCGCCATATTCGAGAGTTCTTAATGTCGGTAAGGCTTCTTCTAATGTTGCACCTCTTTCCAAGAACGGGCTAATAGAAGATTGAGCCATTTGCAGATACGCTTTAAGTTCCTTTTCTTTCATCGCCATCATATTGCTACGCGTCGATTCTACTTGTTGTGCGGTTAGCTCGGTGCTCTTCATATACGTCACGCTCATCATCCCAATTGCCATCAGTAGCAGTGGAATAAAAGAGAGAATATAAAGGCGGTTTTTGATGGTTAGGGTCATGTCACGCTTCCTGTGTGATTGTCTCATGCAATTTTCAACACATTATTAATGTGGTTTCAAAATGTAAATGGGCTTGTTGTTTAATTGTTATCCTAGAGTGTTTTTGTTTTATAAATATGATGACGGTTAGGTTTTTGGGGTGAGAAGCCTTGCAACTAGAGGCTTAAGCGCGAAAAAGTGAGTTTGTATCGATGCTTTTGAATTCGACGCTGCTTTGTTAGAATGCGACGCTTTGTAGCACCCTGCTATGTCTATTCGTTAAGTGAGAAAGATTCATGAACAAAAGCCATGTGACTATTGGTTTAACTAACCCAAAGAGCCCGACAAACGTTGGTGCTGTTATGCGTGCGGCTGGTTGTTACCAAGTCGACGAAGTTAAATACACAGGGCAACGCTACGAAAAAGCCGCAAAATTCCACACCGATACTAAGAGTGCTGCGCGTACTATCCCGTTGACTGGTGTTGAGTCGTTTTTAGACAATCTTGATCCAGAAACTAAGATCGTTTGCGTAGAACTCGCAGAAGGTGCAACACCACTACCGCGTTTTAAACACCCAGAAAATGCCATTTATATCTTTGGCCCTGAAGACGGCTCTATTTCTCAAGATGTCGCCGACAGAGCCGATCATGTTGTGTACGTACCAACAGTTGGCTGCATGAACTTGGCAGCGACAGTGAATGTGCTGCTTTACGATCGTCTTGCTAAATCTGATGAAATGGATGAGAGCAACGAACTGATTAAGAAAAGCCGTGATAACCGTAACCATCTGCTAATCAAAGAAAAGTAATTCTCTGCTTCTAGTGTTATCTATCCCGTACGCAATCGGATATTATCTTGAGTTCATCACCAGATAATTGAAGGGTTAGATAACACCATGGAAGACAAGCAATTACTTGCCGCGCTGCAACAACACCCTGTCCTCGATCTGTATCAGTTATTCCAAGAAGTTGGTCAAAACTGCTCTCTGTATGCATTACTAGAGAGGTTATCTTCCCTTAAAGAACATCATCAACTGAGCACACGTCTTAGTCCTTTTAAACCGCATATCGAAGGGTTGTTGGCTCAATTTGATAGTACCACGCCAGATAGTGACATTCTCAAAGCGGTTGCTCTTCAGTCTGAGATTCAACAACGAGGCCACAGCATGAGCCGTTACATCATGACATCAGATAACCATCGCCATTTTTCCCCAAGTGCAGACCTAGTCATGTTTGGTGATTCGATCACCGAATGGGCCCCGTGGGCGGATATCTTTCGCGATGTTTCGATGGTCAACCGTGGCTTAGCGGGTGACACCACAACTGGCATGTTGCGCCGTATTGATACCACGTTGAATGTGAAGCCAAAGCTGGTGTGTTTTATGGCAGGGATAAACGATTTAGCTCAGGGTTATGATGTCGACCATATCTACCAGAACTACATTGATATGCTTAAGGTGTGGCAAGAAAATGAGATTCGCATATTGGTGCAATCAACGCTTTATGTTGGCTCTAAACTGCAAGGTTTAAATCCGTCGGTTGAACTGCTCAATAGCAAGCTAAGCGAGTACTGTACACAGCAAGGCATTGCGTTCTTAGATGTGAATTCAGTATTGTCACCTAATAAGCTGTTGTCGAACGAGTACTCGTGTGATGATCTGCATTTGAATGCGAAGGCTTATCAAACTTGGGCTGAGATACTTCAACCTACGATAGCTGAGCTACTAAAATAGACTCACGCAAAACGCTAGCTAGACCGATAAACAGCTTAGCTAATACAAGAAAAGCCAAACCCTAGATTTGTTTCGCGAACCATAAGGACATCAATGTGAACCTAAGACAATTGGAAGTCTTTTACGCCATTATGCAGACCGGAACCGTATCTGGAGCCGCGCGCAGCTTGCATGTGTCGCAACCAAACGTGACCCGTATTTTGGCGCACACGGAGCAACAACTTGGGTTTGGCTTATTCGAACGAGTTAAAGGGCGGTTGGTGCCAACGGTTGAGGCAAAAACCTTACTGCCAGAAGCGGAAAAGGTGTATCAGCAATTGGGGCAATTTCGATCTCTGACCAACAAAGTGAAGCAAGGCCATCAGCATTTACGCATTGGTGCGCCGCCGATACTGGCGACTAAATTACTAACTCAGGTAATAGCCCAAATGTCTCGGGAACAAGAGCTGTCTTTTGAGTTGCTGACTGCAAACCGTGATGAGCTGTGTGCTGGGTTATTAAAGCATGAGCTTGATATTGCTATCGCGTTTGGCGATGAAGCACCGCCTGCGATATTAAGTGAAACGCTATTAACCGAATCACTAAAGGTTTTGGTTCCTTCCAATACGGTTGATCATTTCCCCGCGGAATTAACGTTAGATGATCTGATCAATTATCCGCTGCCAATCATCGGGCTCGATAGCCGCGATCCATTAGGCCTCCTGTTACATCAACGCCTTATTGCACGTGAGCAGCATTATCACCACCCGATATCTGTACGTGGGTATAGCGCCGCTGCGGAACTGGTCAAGCACCAAGCGGGGTTTGCGATTGTTGATCCGTGGACGGCAGAGCAATATCAAAATGACGATGCGGTCTGTGTGTTGCCGCTTCAACCAGACATCCAATTTTCGGTATCGATGCTTTGCGCAGAGCACACCCCTCAGTCGATTTCCGTTAAGCAATTTATCGCTTCATTGAAAATCCATACTCACCCTATAACTTAAGGTTATAGGCTCGCCATAAATAGGCATTCGGCAGCTTCGAAGTTCTTAATTAAAGTAAACCCATACAAGGGCTTATTAATTAGGAATACTCATGTCGATCGCTCAACCTTACCTTCTTTTTCTTGGGGATGTTACTGACCTACTCGCTGCAAAAACAGCTCGCGGTATTCATCAATGGCGACCAGAAATCTGCCTAGGTCAACTGCGTTTAACGGGTGATACCGTTTCACTGGGCTTAACGGATATGACCCTGCAAGAGGCGCAAGCGCAGGGCGCGAAGACGCTAGTGATTGGTACCGCAAATCCGGGTGGTGTTATTCCTGATTCTTGGCAGTCAACCATTATGGCCGCTGCAGAAATGGGATATGAGATTGCATCTGGCATGCACCAACGATTGAGTGAATTTTCACCGCTTGCTGACATGCAGCAACAAGGATTGACTAAGCTTCATGATGTACGCCATTTTGACGGTGTTCTTAATGTTGGTAACGGTAAGCTTCGTCAAGGTAAGCGCCTGCTTACTGTCGGAACTGATTGCTCAGTAGGCAAAATGTTCTCGGCATTAGCGATTGAAAAGTCGCTTAAACAAGCGGGAACATCTGCTCAGTTTAAAGCGACAGGGCAGACCGGTATTTTGATTGAAGGCAGCGGAATTTCGATTGATGCGGTGGTTGCGGATTTTATTTCCGGCGCGGTTGAAGCGATTAGCCCCGATTTTACCGACCACGAGTGGGACATCATTGAAGGGCAGGGTTCTTTGTTCAACCCTTCGTTTGCAGGCGTGAGTTTGGGGTTATTACATGGCGCACAAGCCGATGCTTTGGTGTTGTGCCATGAAGTCGGGCGACCACATATTCGTAACCTTCCTCATGCTCAATTGCCAAGCATAGAACAGACGATTGAAGCCAACTTACAAGCGGCACGACTGACGAATCCAGATGTGAAATTGGTTGGTATCTGCTTGAACACTTCGGCAATTAGCATTGAAGACGCTGAGACATTATGCCAAGAATGGACCACACTCTATCAAGTGCCCGTGACGGACCCTGTGCGTTTTGGTGTACAACACATTACTGATCATTTGCGACATTCACTTTAACGACTTCATCATTTCTACGTTTCCATTTGTTAAAGCGAACATCAACCGAGTGAAATTATGAAGATTACAGCAGAACCCATTACTATCGCGATGCAAACGCCTTTTCGCATCTCTCGTGGCAGCCGAACCGAGTGTCACGTTGTTCGTGTCTACATTGAACATGATGGCAAACAAGCTCAGGGAGAGTGCACCCCTTACCCACGATACGGCGAGTCATCGGAGTCTGTGTTAGCGCAAATCCAACAAGCGTCTAGCGCACTTGAAGGTATGTTTGAGCGAGGTGTTACCGATCCGGCAGAGCTAAGAGATCATCTTCAGTCTTTATTGACCGGAGGGGCAGCGCGAAATGCGGTCGATTGTGCGCTTTGGGAGCTTGAAGCCAAACAACATGACCAGGTCTTCCCAAATAGCCTGTTTGAGTTACCGAATCAAATCGTGACAGCCATGACCGTCTCGATTGGTACGCCAGAAGCGATGGCGATTCAGGCTCGAGACTATGTCGCAAATGGAGCGAAACTCTTAAAAGTGAAGCTTGATGGAGAGCAAGTGGTAGAGCGTGTTCGCGCGGTACGAGAAGCTGCGGCAGATGTTCAGATTGTACTGGATGCCAATGAAGCGTGGACGGGGCTGAATCTCGAAGAGTTGTTTAATCAACTAACAGAGTTTGATATTGCGATGATCGAACAACCTCTTCCACAGCAGCACGATGCGTCACTGGCACACATCAATCACCCGATCCCACTGTGTGCTGATGAAAGCTGTCATACCACTTCACAGCTCTCATCGCTGTTGGGTAAGTATGAAATGGTCAACATCAAACTCGATAAAACGGGCGGTTTGACTGAAGCATTGGTTCTTGCAGAAGAAGCCCAAAGGCTAGGATTTACGCTGATGTCTGGTTGTATGCTCGGAACTTCTTTGGCGATGCGTGCAGCTTTGCCTATCGCCGTTCAATCTGAAATTGTCGACCTTGATGGCCCAGTCTTACTTGGCCAAGATGTTTCTCCTGCTCTGACTTATCGCGATGGGATGATTATTCTCTAAGTTCGTTGAGCTTCGGGTTAGTCGATGGGCATGACATAAATGAAATCGCATGAGTGAAAACTTGTGCGATTTTTGCTTCAAAGTCTGAGCGATTATCTAAATTACTTCACTTTTAAGCCTCAGCAGCGCATCCACAAATTCTGCAAACCCATAGCCACCAGGCTGCGACATGACCCTGCTTGGATGATGCTCTAGCTTATCCCAATAATGTTGAATGTTTGCCACGCCAACGGTAAGTGGAAGTGATTCGAACATCTGCTGATCATTCATTGAATCGCCGACATAGCAGGCTTGATTGTGGATTTGCTCAAGCGATAAGCCTTTATTAGCCAGGAAACGGTGCACGGCGTTTTTCTTTGAGTGTTCGCCGTACCAAGCGTTGATATGAATCGAACTTGCCGTCGCGTGTGCGCCTAAAGTGTGTATTCTTTCGAGTACCGCTTGAACAGTTTCAGGATCAACAGGCTTACGGTTTTGGCCGATATCAATCGCGACCTCACACAAGCGGTAAGATTGATCCAAAGTTAGCGATAGGTCGGGGTAACTCAACAAGATCGCTTCAACTTCTTGTTTTAGCTTAGCTTGGTTCTTACGCACTTGTTCTAGCGGTGTTTCAGATGAGAGTTGTAATGCATCATCTTGCTTCTCTAGTAAGAAGGCGCCGTTTTCTCCAAGCACGGCATCGACAGGCCAGAGCTGCGCAATATGGTCACACCAACCAGCACAGGCTCCCGTTACAGCGACCACTTTGATTCCATTGTCTCTCAGCTTTTGTAACACAATCAGGGTTTCTGGAGGGAGTGAACCTTGCCAAGTGAGCGTGTCATCGACGTCGGTTAATACCCATTCGATGTGCTTCCAGTTGTTGTCTAGTTGGTGTTCCATTAAAACTCACTTATTCCATGGATTGTTTTACACAGAGCGTATTAATTCAGCCCAATGTAGAATTAGAAGCTAACGTGATTAGAAAATACAGTGTTTAGCAAAATCGCCCGCTTCATTAGCCGTCCAGTCACCTTTAGGCTTTTCTTTCATATCCGCACACCAAGCTTCACTGCCAACCTCGGTACAAGCCATTAATTGAGTAGCAAGGAAAAGTATCAACGCGATTTTCTTCATAATAAACATTCCGTTGTGGTCTAAATTTCTGCTTATAACTGTATCAAATACCACAAGTGATTGTTATAGCTGCTAAGAACTTAAGGGCGTTAATAATGATGTGGGGTTGAGCTGAATTCGAGAGACGGTAAAGAAGGGAAGGTTTGCTTGGCTTTAAGATCGAAAAAGCCAGCAACATGTGCTGGCTTTGAAATTCTTAATAAGTGTCTATTCGTTATTTCGCTTTAACTACTTATCGATTTATACCAATTTCATCTCTTGGATGATGTCCGAAGCAATCTCTGGCTTCGTGCTTGTTGGTTTCTCGTGTAGGTCGGCTTTCAATTGTCCCTTACGGTTACTTAGGCCAGCTTCAAGTTTCTTGAGTGCTGCAGCGATAGCTGGGTACATAACATCGTCTGTCGATTTTGCTGTTACTCGTACACCTTCGTAGTTGGTGAATACTTCAACCTGATGTTGACCGTGTTCTTTAGTAATGATGATGTCGCAACTGATCAGTGATGGGAAATGGTTAGATATCTTCTCGAATTTACCTTCGATGTCTTTGCGTGACTCGTCGTTAATTGATACATGATGTGTTTGAACATTTATTTTCATAAATCATACCTTTCCAATGACTGTGTCATTTAAACGTAGCAAACATCGGATAGATTAACCAACTGAGAATTAGCACATGTGTGATTGACTTCAGTGTTATCAAATATTCTCTTGTTACTCCCTTGAAAGTCCGATGAACTGATCGCATATTATGTTTCGTGTTTTAAAGACATGTTCAAAAAAACTCCATCCTTGATAATTTGCGCTAACCTACAGCGAATTCCCAGTGAATCTCTCTTTATCGGTTTTATAATTCCGAACTTGTCACTCCATTGATTTTCTTTCCAGCTCACTCACTTTTTCTTCTTTGATTAAAAACTCAGCTTAAGTTACTAATTTATAGACACTCAACTGCCCACTCCATATTGAAGTGAAACTCTCCTGCTGTGAGTTGAGACTCGGGTATGGTAATGCGTGCTCGAATATCGACTTCTTTATTGGATGCCAGTTGATCGACAGGAAATTCGACGCCCTGACGCCAATAATTAATGTCACCTTCATAGCGAACCGGCGTTTCGACTTTGAATCGCACAAGTTCTGAAATGCGAGACTCATCAATTGAGCCTAGATCAATATGTTGCAGTTTGAGCAACAATCGAGAATCTTTGCGATTGGACTCAAGCTTAAGCGTTATCGCTCGGCCATCGTATTCTCGGCCACTGAATTTAAGCCGTTTAAGCGTATTAAAACCATCAAAGCCATTAAGATTGATGCAGAAATGCTGGAGCTGTTAGGCAGTGAAGATGGCAACACGGCGATGATCAAAGTGAGCTGGGATGAGAAGGGAATGAAGGTCTATAAGGATGGCTACTTAGCGGATTATGAGTACGGGATTGCCCCTCATGAGATGCAAGAAAACTACGAATTAGCACCTAAGTAACTCGATTCGATTGCAGAAAAGCGCCTTACTTATTAGTGGGCGCTTTTTTGTTGCTCACCAAAACATGACGAAAATCACACTTTTCTGACAATTAATGACTCGTTATGCTAGTATGCGCCGCTTGTCTTTGTAATTGATAAAAAACGCATTACCCAAACAGTCTTTTTCTGTTTATCTGCTTGTAATGACCTCATTCAGTTTGGCCTGACTTGGCCGAACATCTGCATTTTGCTCGGACGCAAAGAGAGTAGTTCTCACTACTTCACTATGTACATTTGAGAGCACCATCTATCAAAGGCCTTTTAGAAACAGCCTAGTTAGCGTGAACTATGTTCTGCGTGAAGGGTTTCGTTTTTCCAAAAATCCCTCCGGCGGCTAAGTGAACCTTAGTTGCTGACAAATAAGGAGTCTATATGACGACTACGGTATCTACATCCGTACCTACATCTCAAGCTGCTAACGCAGCGCCCACAGAGAAAGAAGTAAACCACCCGTTTCTCTCTTTGGTTATCATGGTGATCGTTGCTGCAATTGCAACTTACTTCATCCCTGCTGGTGAATTCGAGCGAGTGGTCATGAATGGCCGCACGGTTATCGACCCAGACAGCTACACACAATTGACCAGCAACCCAACAACATTAGCCTCTTTTTTCGAATCATTTTTTAAAGGCTTCAAATCCGCTTCTGGCGTGATGGGCGTTGTGGTATTTGTGGGTGGTGCTTTTGGCATTATCAAACACATGGGTCTGTTAGACGCATCCGTTGTTGCACTAACTACTAAGCTAAAGAAGCAAGGCTTATACGTGATTGCGCCTGTGATCATGACGGCGATCTTCTTCAACGTTACCTTCACCGGTATGCGTGAACTTGATGTCATTTTCATCTCTTTGATGATCCCGATCTGTATCAAGCTTGGCTATGACGCGATTACGGCACTTGGCGTTGTTTTACTGGCAAGTTGTGCCGGTTTCGCGGCCGCTTTGGCTAACCCATTCTTTACGGGTATTGCACACACTATCGCTGAACTGCCTATGTATTCAGGCATGTGGTACCGCTTTATTGTTGGTATGTTCATGTTGTTAACGGGTGCATGGTATGTGCTTAACTACGCGCGCAAAGTTAAGCAAGATCCGACCAAAGGCTTGTTACACGGCACGGGTTACCACTATGAATCAAATGTTGAAGCGAAAACACTGACCACACGTGAAAAGCTTGCAGGTATCGCATTCTTAGGCGTGTTCGCATACATGATCTTCGGCACGTTGACGATGGGGTTCGGCTTCACCGAGAGTGCGGGTGCATTCGTGGCGATGGCTATTATTCCGGGTTTGGTGGCGGGTTTATCTCCGAACAAGATCTGTGAGTATTGGACCAAAGGTGTTAGCGACGTATTGATCGCGGTACTGATCATCTTTTTTGCTCGTTCAGTGCTAACCATTATGGAAGACGCGAAGATTGTTGATTCTATTATCTTCTATCTTGCACAGATCATTTCTGGTAGCTCTAAACTTGTGGCAGCAGCAGGGATCTACTTCTCGCAGGCTGCGATCAACCTGTTCATTCCATCGGGCAGTGGCCAAGCGGTGATCACCATGCCAATCATTATTCCGTTGGCAGATATTGGTGAAGTGACTCGTCAAGTGGCGGCACTGGCTTCTCAATTGGGTGATGGTATTTCTAACTATATTTACCCAACCAATGGTGGCTTGTTGGCGGTATTGGCTATAGCAAAAGTACCTTACACCAAGTGGGTTCGTTTCTTCTTACCACTGTTCTTGTTCTGGTCGGTAGGCGCTTTGGTTTCTGTTGTGATTGCTCAAATGATTGAGTTAGGGCCTTTCTAAGGTTTCTGTTTAATCGAATACATGGACAGTTAAGGCTTAACTGAAGCTGTGTGAGTAAATAAGAAGGCAGCGAATTCGCTGCCTTTTTTCGTTTAAAGAAAAGCTATTCCAACGTTAAAGGTTACTCTTCAAATTGGTAAGAAGAGGGCACCACAATCACGCCTTGTTTTGATATGTGGAAGCGTTTCGCATCGGCAAGGCCATCAAGACCGATCTGGGTTCCGTCAGGCACCTTAACGTTCTTGTCGATGATGCAGTTTTGTATGTGGCAATTTTTTCCAATCTCAACATCTTCAAACAGAATACTATCAATCACAATCGCGGCATTGCTGACTTTCACTTTCGGGAAGAAGATTGAGTTTTGCGCCGAGCCGCCTTCAATTACAACGCCATTCGCTATCATCGAGTTGATGAATATTCCTTGATTACCTTCAACTGAAGCAATGGTTCGTGCGGGTGGCAGCTGCGGTTCGTAAGTACGAATCGCCCAATCAGGTTGATATAAATCGATAGGCGAAGCTGGCTTTAACAGGTCCATGTTGGATTGGTAATAAGAGTCGATAGTACCAACATCTCTCCAGTACGCATCTTGGGTCACTCGGCCTTCTTCATCCCCAAACTTGTATGCGTAAACACTGTTGTTGCCCACCAATTTAGGAATGATATCTTTACCAAAATCGTGGCTTGAGTTCGGATCTTCGGCGTCCGCCAGTAGCGCTTGTGTTAGTACTTCTTTATCAAAGACGTAAATACCCATTGAAGCCATGCTTCGAGTTGGCCTACCAGGTACACATGCAGGGTAACGTGGCTTTTCGGTAAAGTTATTGATCTCTAGAGATTCATCTATCTCCATCACACCAAACTCTTTGGCTTCGTCAATCGAAACCTCCATGCACGCCACAGTTAGGTCGGCCTCGTTCTTTTTGTGCTGCTTGAGCATTGGTGCGTAATCCATGCGATAGATATGGTCACCGGATAACACCACCACATGCTTGGCTTCACTGCGTGAAAGTAGATACAAGTTTTGATAAATCGCATCGGCAGTACCGCTGTACCAGCTATCACCGGTTCGCATTTGTGGAGGAACATTGGTGATGTATTCGCCGAGCTCAGGGTTAAGCACCGACCAACCATCTCTTAAATGTTTTTGCAAAGAGTGAGATTTGTACTGAGTCAGCACCAAAATTTGGCGTAGCCCAGAGTGTAAGCAGTTCGCGAGTGTGAAATCGATGATTCGATATTTGCCACCAAAGGGTACCGCAGGTTTTGCACGGTTATCGGTGAGAGGGGAAAGCCGAGAGCCAACACCGCCGGCCAGAACGATTGTTAGAGTGTCTTGCATGATCAGAACCTCAATGTATTTATGATTATGAACATAGACTTGCAAGCACTAAGCCAAATGTAACTCATTGAATATTATACGAGGCGAGATTGATTCTTGTTGTTCTGCACCAAAATGATGCACGTGAGATATTGGCTTGCTCTATTTTGATCCAAAAAAGATCCGAATAGAGTGAATTGATTGGATTAACAAAATGACGCACGGAAAAGCTGCATTACAAAACTGTCAATAAAATGAAGGAATAAAGTGATCAGGTCGATATAAATTTACATAAATAATCACAACTTTTCACAAATTGATTTCCATCAATAAAGTAGGGTTATTATATGCTACCTTGCACGCAAAATAAGAAATGATTACTCATTCACCAATAAAAATTAAGCCCTCAAAAGGAAATTATAATGAAAAAAACAGTATGTGGTATTGCGGTTATTGCGGCTCTTATGTCAACCAACGTTCTTGCTCATAAAGAAGGTGATTTCATCATCCGTGCAGGTGCAGCAATGGTATCTCCTAACGATAGCAGTGGAGATGTTCTGGAGACATCGGGGTCAAAATTTGGTGTGGATTCAAACACCCAACTTGGATTGACATTTGGTTACATGTTTACAGACAACATCAGTCTCGAGATTCTTGCAGCGACACCGTTCTCCCATACAATTTCTACAAACCATGGTGGTTTAGGTGATATCGCCGAGACAAAACACTTACCACCAACGTTGATGGTTCAGTACTACTTCGGCGAAGCAAACAGCAAGTTCCGCCCTTACGTAGGTGCGGGCATTAACTACACTGTCTTCTTTGATGAAGAACTTAATGGCACTGGTAAAGATGCAGGCTTAAGTGACTTATCTCTTGATGACTCTTGGGGACTTGCGGCAAACATTGGTATGGATTACATGATCAATGAAGATTGGTTCTTGAATGCGTCAGTTTGGTATGCAGACATTGATACTACAGCGAAATATAAAGCGGGTGGAAAACAATACTCAACCGACGTTGATATCGACCCATGGGTATTCATGATCGGTGGTGGTTACAACTTCTAACCCTCTTTATTAGTTTACTAAAGGCGCTCAAGCACCAGCCAGCTTGGGCGCTTTTTTTTGCTTGCTTGTTAATGAAATGCTCACTCCAACTTATTGTTGTTATGGGTGAAGCAAACTGATTGTTGTCATTTATTGTTAATAAAAGAGAAAGATAAGTGTCATAACAGCCCTCTATGATCGCGTTTCAAATCATGGAGGATATATGAATCGTAAATTTAATAAGCTGACACTATTACTGCCTATTGCGGTAAGTTCTGCTCTAGTAGGGTGTTCTCAATCAACGTCAACATCACCAACGGCTGCTATCCCATCTCAAACGTCACTTGATGCTTTTAGCTTTCAATGCCAATCCATCGAGCAGCCAAGCGCTTCCAATGCTGAGGTAACCGGAATCAGCCTGGTTGGACGTGCTATTGCCGATGCCCCGTTTGATACTTCAGCAGCCGAAATCGTCAGCTACGATTCATGTACCGACAAGCTTTATGTCGTCAATGCTCAAGCACAAAAAGTAGATGTGTTATCGATAAACTCTGACAGCGCACCAGCATCTGAGGGCTCTATCGACCTTCAATCAGCGGCTGCAGCTTCGGGTATTGATATTGGTGCCGCGAACAGTGTGTCGACTCATCAAGGATTAGTTGCTGTCGCGATTGAAAATGCTGATAAGCAACAAAACGGCATCATTGCACTTTATCGTTCAGACACGCTAGAGCTGATCACTACTTATACGGCTGGTGCATTACCGGACATGGTGAGCTTCTCGAAAGATGGTCGCTACATTGCCTCTGCAAATGAAGGTGAGCCGAATGCGGATTACAGCATTGACCCTGAAGGTTCAGTAACGCTAGTGGATTTAACCAATGGCCCTTTGCAAGCCACAGTCACTCAAATTGATTTTAAGGCATTCAATCAAGGTCAGCCTCGCCATGCAGAGCTGACCGACAAGGTTCGAATCTCTGTGCCGAATGCAACCGTTGCTCAAGACCTTGAACCGGAATACCTAACGTTTGCTGATAACGGAAAACTCTACGTTGCCCTTCAAGAGAACAACGCATTGGCAGCCATTGATGTGGTGAGTGCACAAGTGGATGCGATTCTTGGACTAGGCGGCAAGCCTTGGGATAACGCTAAGCTAGATGCGTCAAACAAAGACAAAAACATCGGTAATCTCCAAAGCTACGCAATGTTAGAAGGCCTTTACATGCCAGACAGCATCACCAGCTACAGTGTTGATGGCAACACCTATATTGTGACTGCGAATGAAGGTGATGGTCGTGAGTATGGCATCAAAACCACGCAAGAAATGTGTGACGAGAAAGGTTTTGAGTGGGATGGCGATGACTATCAAGGCACCGAAAACTACACCACAGAAAAAGACTTTTGTATCGCGTATGTCGATGAAGTACGCGGCAAGAAGTTAGACGTTGACGCTAACCACCCATTAGCAGGCGCATTGAAAGACAACAAGCAACTTGCACGTCTTAAAGTGATTAAGCCACAAGGGACACTCGCTGCTGACCAAAAGGTTCAAGCATTCGGCAGCCGCTCGTTCTCTATCTGGGATGAGTCAGGCGAGCTAGTGTTTGATAGCGGCGATGATTTCGCTCGAATCGTTCTGGAGCAAGATCCTGCAAACTTCAACAGCACCAATGATAACAACCAAAGTGGTGACGATCGTAGCGATGACAAAGGTGTAGAACCTGAGGCTATCGAAGTGGCTGAGATTAACGGTAAGCACTATGCCTTTATTGGTCTTGAGCGCCAAGGTGGCATCATGGTTTACGACGTAACGCAGCCTAAAAATGCAAGTTTCATCAGCTACTTGAACAACCGAGACTTTACACAACCAGTGTGCACTAAGGTTGATGAAGACGGTGATTGCGACAACGATACTTACAACGCTAAAGCGGGTGATTTAGGTCCAGAATCAATCAAGTATTTCACTCGTTCTGGTAACCACTTTATTGCGGTTGGCAACGAAGTGAGTGGTAGCACGTCAGTTTACCGCGTTGAGTTTTAATCACGCTTCTTACTAGCAATTAGATTGAATCAAAACAAAAGCGCCACGACTTGTTAAGTCGTGGCGCTTTTTTAGTTCATCGCTTATTTATTAGCGATGGCAAAGGCCTATGGCTGTTGCTTAGTTGGTGCTAGAGCAATCTCACGGATACATACATTCTGTGGTTGTTGGTAAGCGAATGATACAGCGCGAGCGATATCGTCAGCTGCCAATACGCCACCCATGTCTTCTTTCCAAGAGTCGTAACCGTCTTTGATCTCTTGAGATGTTGTGTGAGATAGAAGTTCTGTTTCTACAGCACCCGGTGCGATAGTAGTAACACGAACATTTGATGCCGCCACTTCTTCACGAACGTTCTCAGAAATAGCGTGTACCGCGAATTTAGTACCACAGTAAGCCGCGTGGCTTGGGAATGTTTTCTTACCTGCGATAGAGCTGATGTTGATGATAGTACCTGTGTTGCGTTCCATCATCGGAGCAAGTACAGACTGCATGCCGTTTAGAAGACCAATCACGTTTACATCGAACATTGTCTTCCACTCTTGTGCGTCTTGAGTATCAATTTGACCAAGAAGCATTGCACCAGCATTGTTGATAAGTGCATCTACAGGGCCAAACTTCTCTTCACCTTGTGCGATTGCTGCATCAAAAGACGCTTTGTCTGTTACGTCTACTTTTACTGACAGTGAGTTTGGTAGATTCAGCGCTTCAAGGCGATCAACACGACGAGCTAAAAGTAGCAGAGGGTGACCTTCATCGCTTAGACGACGAGCGATTGCTTCACCAATACCAGAGCTTGCACCTGTAATTACGATTAGTTTTTTCATTTTATTTCCTCTGTACTTTTATTGCGTCGGTTGGCTACGACGGGTTGTTTAAGTGCATTCGAATCAAGTGCTTGTTGCCTTGCTTCGTTGCGATGGAGGTATATTAAGGAAAATAGAATTGTTGATATATAGCGCTTTACTTGAAACACTGTTGCTGTGGTGCAACAATAAAAGTGTCTATCTCATAACCTCACTAGTAAGCTGGCGGCCATGCTCAATCAAATTAACCTGTCTGATATTCGTTCTTTCGTGCTGATCGCTCGTTTAGGTAATTTCACCAAAGCGGCGGAGGAGTTGGATGTGTCTCGTTCCCACGTATCACGCCAAGTGAGCAGCCTAGAAAAGCAGATGGGTGTGACACTGTTTATCCGCACCACTCGAACCTTAAGGTTGACTCACGCAGGGCAAGATCTGTACGCGAGATGTGAACAAGCCTTAGATAATATAGACCAAGCCTTGATTGCTGCTGTGGATGACGTCGAAGAAGTACGTGGCGACATAAAAGTAAACTGTGTTGGCGGTTATTTGGGTGAAGTGATCATCGCGGATTTGGTCAATGAGTTTATGCAGCTCTACCCAGACATCAGCATCAGCCTTGATTTCAGTAGTAACCGAGTCGATTTGATTGAAGACGCCTTTGATATCGCTTTTCGTATGGGGAGCTTAGAAGACGCGGGCTTTATCGCAAGAAAGCTATTGGATATTGAAATGGGAACACTCGCGAGCCCTGAGTATTTCACTCGCAAAGGGAAGCCAAGCCATCCTAAAGATCTGATCCGCCATGATTGCTTAACGGGATCGGTGCGTAAGTGGAGCTTTCAAGCTTTGGATGACACCAAGAAAACAGTCGATGTTCATGTCACGGGTAGGCTGCAATGTAAGAATGGGCGAGTGTTAGTACAGGGCGCGAAATCGGGCAACGGAATTATTCGTGTACCAACCATCTATTGCTTGCAAGAGATCAATGATGGGCAATTGGAGCAGGTGTTTAATGAGTGGATAGTGCCGAAAGTGGACTTTTCAGCGATCTATCATCGAGACCGCTATCAACCGAGCCGAATTCGAACCTTCATTGATTTTGTGAAAGGCCGTTTTGAGCAAATGCCAGTCAGCTAAATAGTGCGTGCTGTCCATTATTTGGAATAGAGTGGATTTGCTTGGGCTTACATCTCGTCGATTTCGTTTTGTAGACTTTCCAGTTGATCCAGAATCAGTAAGAACTTCTCACCAAAGGGCGTCACTGATATTCAACTCTTGGTGGGAGTTCGTTGAACATCTGCTTATCCAAAATCCCAAACTCAACATTTCGCTTCAAGCATTCATTCAATACTTTGGTCGATAACCCTTCGACCGAGCGCACCATTTCACCGGGGCGATTAATGCCATTTGCCAGTAATTGGTAAACCGTTAGCGACCATTTACAGCCGTAGATGGTTTCGACCATACGAGCGGAACGCTCTGGTGCCGATTTTCTTGAAAAAAAGTTTTCCTGATTTTTCATAAAGATGTACCAATAAGTACCTACCTAACCGATTTGTACTTACTATTCATAGTGTTAGTTCAAAGCCTAAGATTACCACGTTCACATGACTTAGGAGATAACAAAATGAACTTCACTAAAAATGGTATTGCAGTCGTAATCGGTGGCACAAGTGGTATGGGCTTTGAAACAGCGAAGCAGTTAGTCGCTCAAAACATCCATGTGTTGGTTGTCGGCAATAACCCAACTAAGTTAGATAAAGCGGTGTCAGAGCTGCAATCGTTAGGTCACGCTTCAGGTTGGCAAGCTAACCTTTATGATGATGCGAGTGTGTCTCGTCTTATTACGCATTTAGAGTCGCTCGAAGAAGGTATTGGTTACCTTGTGAATGCGGCTGGTTACTTCAACCCTAAAGCGTTTATTGAACACCAAGAATCTGATTACGAGCAATACATGCAGCTCAATAAAGCAACCTTCTTCATCACTCAAGCTGTCAGCAAGTTGATGATCAAAAACGGTGGCGGAAACGTGGTAAATGTAGGCTCTATGTGGGCCAAACAAGCTATTAGAGCGACACCATCCTCTGCGTATTCAATGGCAAAAGCTGGCTTGCACGCTTTAACACAGCACATGGCGATGGAGCTTGCGGACTACAACATTCGCGTGAATGCGGTTTCTCCTGCTGTTGTTAAAACGCCGATTTACGAATCTTTCATCAAACCTGAAGAAGTGGATCAAGCGCTAGAAGGCTTCAACGCGTTCCATCCTATTGGTCGAGTAGGTTTGCCGAAAGACATCGCTAATAGCATCTCTTTCCTACTGTCAGACAGTGCAGATTGGGTAACGGGTGCAATCTGGGATGTTGATGGCGGAGTGATTGCTGGCCGCAATTAATTAGGATTCTTTTTAGGTGGCTATCGCGCAGGCAAAATAGCAGCGAGATAGCCTCCTTGATCAGTATTCGCGTAGAATAGAAACGAGAAAGACAACAATAATAATTAAAACGATAACAAGAGTAAGGTCGCCATTATGTTCAATATGGACTTTTCAAAGAGACTGGTTATAGAAACCGAGACATTAGATTGGGTCGCAAGCCCTGCTAAAGGGGTTTGGCGTAAGCCACTTGAAAGAGAAGAGAAAGAATCGGGCCACACGACCAGCGTGGTGAAGTACGATCCTGACTCTTCGTTTTCTGAGCACCCACATCCGCAAGGTGAAGAGATCTTCGTATTAGAGGGTGTGTTCTCTGATGAAACCGGAGATTTCCCAGCGGGCACTTATATCCGTAATCCGCCGGGCAGCGCGCATTCCCCATCCAGCAAAAATGGCTGTACGATCTTGGTTAAGCTCAACCAGTTTGACGCGAGAGACTTAACTCAAGTTCGTATTAATACTTTGGAAACAGAATGGCTTCAGGGTATTGGCGGCTTACAAGTGATGCCACTGCATGAGTTCGAACACGAGCATGTCGCGTTAGTGAAGTGGCCGGTTGGCGAACGTTTTCAGCCGCATCGCCACTTTGGCGGTGAAGAGATATTTGTACTTTCTGGCACCTTTAAAGACGAACATGGTGAGTATCCAAAACACACATGGATGCGCAGCCCACACATGAGTGAGCATTTTCCTTATGTGGAAGAAGAGACGGTTATCCTAGTGAAAACAGGGCATCTGCCATTGGATTAAAGGAATGCTCAGTAAAAGATGAGAAAGCCGCATTGTTTTGAACAAGCGGCTTTTTTTAGTTTTTATATATGAGCTGACTAGTACGCAACACCAATACGTTGGCGTGGGAATTTGCCAGCTTCGAGTTCATCAATCATCGCAATAGCGTAATCGCTGACTGAAATTTTGCTGTTACCATCTTCGTCGGTGAGCAGTTGATCGCCACCAGTGCGGTAGGTCGATAGTTTCTCGCCCGGGAATATTTCTGCGGCAGGGCTAACGAACGTCCAGTTAACTTCGCTATTAGATTGCTTGAACACTTCAAGAGCTTCGCCCTGTGCTAGCGCTTCGTTTTTGTAATCCGCAGGGAAGTCAGGAACAGTCACTAGCGGTACGTTTGGCGCTACTTCTAATGAGCCAGCTCCGCCAACCCAAAGTAGGCGATCGATACCGATGCTCGGTAATGTTGCCAGCAATTTAGTCGCAGTGTTTTTTACGATGTCGTGATTACCCAGAGCACGTCCGCCAATCGAAGTAATGACTGCATCAACGCCGGATAGTGCGTTTGCTAGACTTGCGGCTTCATCTTGTAAATCAAATGAACGAACCTCAACATCGCTAATCTCTACACGGCTTGCATCTCTTACAACAGCAACGACTTCGTGTCCGCGATCTTGAGCTTCTTGAGCGATGTGACTACCAATCCAACCTGATGCACCTAATACTGCAATTTTCATAATGTCTCTCCAATTATCTAATTTATTGAGTCTGTTTCTCGACAGCCATTGCAGTCTAATAGCTCACTAGGTTGCGATAAATATCATAAAATGATGTAGATTGTATCTATGTAGCTAGCTAATAGGTTTTATTCAGTGGATAAGGGAAAGTGTGATGGATAGGTTGACGGCGATGCGTAGCTTTGTTGAAGTCGCAAATTGTGCCAGTTTCACTCAAGCAGCAGAGCACTTAGATATGAGCCGGTTGCAGGTTTCACGTCATATTCGAGAGATAGAAGGGTGGCTAAAACAGCGGTTGTTGCACAGAACGACTCGTAAGGTGAGTTTGACGGCTGCAGGGGAAATCGCCTTACAGCGCTGCGAGAAAATACTCCATGAAACGGCGGAGTTAGAAGTGACCGCACTGAATCAAACCGATGCTCTTTCAGGTGTGATTCGAATTGCTGCTCCGATTGGTTTAACTCAGCACATGTTGTTGGATGTGGTTGAGCAGTTCACAGAGCTTCACCCCAATATCACGGTAGAACTTTTTGCTTCTGACCGTTTTGCTCAGCTGGTGGATGACAGAATCGATATTGCGCTGCGTTATACCGACCAACCTGACGATAGCTTGATTGCTCGTAAGCTAATGGAAATTGATTCGGTGGTGTGTGCATCGCAAGCTTATTTAGACAAACATGGTCAACCTAAAACAGTCGACGAGCTTCGACAGCACAATTGTTTTCGCCATTTGAGTGTTTCTAAGTGGGATTTCGTTAAGGATAATCAGCATTTTTCGGTTGAGGTGTCTGGCACTATCAAAGCTAATGATGTTGGGGTATTAACCCGCGCTGCACAGCATGGTAAAGGGGTTGTTCGATTGCCCTGTGACTTAGCCAACCCACTGATTGCGAATGGCAAATTGATACGAATATTGGATGAGTTTGTTTCGCCAAGCAGCGTGCTTTGGGCGGTGTATCTGTCTCGCAGCTATCAGCTTCCGGTTGTTCGTCAGTTCATTGATTTTGCCGCAGAAGCTTGGTCTAGCGATATCAAATCTGGCGATGTTTGAAACTTCATAGGCAATGATACATAGCGATAGAATTTTAAAAGCTCATAAATACAAAAATCCGATATCAATGGTGATATCGGATTTGAACTCAATAATTCAGAGTTCCAGCACGCTCTCCTCTCACGAAGTCTTTACATGTAATGATGTACGGATAATCGGGTATTTATTACCTTTTCGTTTACGTCTGGTAAAGGCTGATACAAGCTTCTCGTAATGTCGGATAATACTTGGTCGTAAACTTGCGACACGACGCTAGAGATATCACTGGTTAATTCGTACATACTATCTGCCGGTTGGGTCGCTTCGTTACTTGATGCGATCTCTGAGAGTGCATGCATCGCTCGCGTACAAACCGGTGACCCACTACTAAGAGGGCAGATAATCGATAATTGGTTAAGTTTGCGGTGTGTTTGAGATGCGTAGAATTTGAATCTCGCGTACTCCTCAGGCTTCTCCATATCAGGTATGCACATGCGTAACTTGGTCAGGATCTCCATGCAGTCTAAGATCTGTTGCCAATTCATGTGATACTCACGGCTCATGTCTTCTCGCTCAGACTGAATAAGCCAGATGATCATCACTTCATCCATTAAGAACATGCTGTGACGTATCGTTTTGCCATGAATCGATTGGTTACGCACCAAGCTACGGTTTTGCCAGTCGCTGTGCATGGCGATGAGCTTGAGGTGATAGATGCGATACATAGGGCGGCTATCAAACGACACATGGGACTGAAGCAGTTCAGATACTTCAAGTATGTTGTCGTAAATCTCGTTCACTTTGCGAATCGAGTCGCTAGACAACTTATAAGCTAGAGCATAGTGCGTTGCCGCGCGATGTTTGCGTGATAACAACAATAATTCTCTAAGCAGAACTAAGGTTTCAAACCTGTGTGATAGCGCTGTTTGTCTCTTCCTTGAGAAATGAAACAGGGCCGCAAGTACTAATAGGGATAAACCCACTGAAATAACTACAAACATATTCAACTCCTAATATTTGTATACCTACTTAGTGGTAGTGCAGACACCGTGCCAAAATAAATAAGTGTTATATTTCATTGATTTATGATTTTTCTCAAATTATGGATGATCAATCATGGTGCATGACTTCACCATTCGAGTGAATGTTTCTCATATTTTGCAGGATTTTTTGAGAGGTTACGCTTTTCTAACGATAGGTTGGGGAGGTTTCGGTAAGTAGAGACACTTTGGCGATCCATTTCAGGCTCGTTTCAAGCTACGGAAATTAAAAAGGCCTCACCCTATATGCTTTAACTCTAAAAGCAGTAAGAGTGAGGCCTTTCAATGTTCACTTCGCAGTGTAGTTGACTTAACGACTAAGTGTTTAGCATTGAGGGCTAAACGTTATGCAAGCTTAAGGTCGAACTCAGTGCGGTACATAACCATATCTTCAATGGTCAGTACTGGCATGTTGTGCATTTTACCGAAAGCAACGATCTCTGGCGCTTTTGCCATCGTACCATCCGGATTGGTTACTTCACAAAGTACACCGGCAGATTGAAGACCAGCCATTTGCATAAGATCTACTGTACCTTCTGTGTGGCCGCGACGAGCAAGTACACCACCTTTACGAGCACGCAATGGGAATACGTGGCCAGGGCGAGCAAGGTCAGTAGGCTTAGCTGTTGGATTTGCAGCTGTCTTGATCGTTGTTACACGGTCAGCGGCAGAAACACCTGTTGTTACACCAACTTTCGCTTCGATAGTGACGGTAAACGCAGTTTGGTTTGCGCTGTTGTTATCAACAACCATAGGTGGAAGTTCAAGTTGGTTCGCTTGCTCGTCAGTTAGACACAGACACACAATGCCGCTGCATTCGCGGATCATAAGCGCCATTTGAGCATTGGTTAGGTGTTCTACTGAGTAGATGATGTCGCCTTCGTTCTCACGATCTTCATCGTCAAGTAGAAGTACGCCACGACCTTCGCGCAGAGCTTGCAGTGCGTTTTCAACGCGAGTGATTGGTTCGCCAAATTCGGCAAGTAGTGAAGACTGATTCATGGTTAAACTCCTAAAATATCACCAGAATCAGGGCTGTATGAGGGATCTCAACCGAGCACGACAAAGCCTACTCATTACAAGAGGCTTTAGCTCATTATGGTTTTATCCAAAACGAAATGCACCCGTCTGAGTTGGAGGCATCAACCCAATAGATAGGTGCGCCTTTCCAACTTAAACGAGTGTGTTTCCATTCTCTCTCATCCGGACTATAACCGTCGGCTCTGGCATCTCACCAGATCTGCTGACCTCGACGAATCGAGCGCTCGCGGGCTTATCTTTAGATTTTGCTAAGGACATACCGCCGGTGGGGAATTTCGCCCCGCCCTGAGAATAAAAATTAATAATTTGTTTTGCTTTGAAAGCAGACCAGATGGTAATCCTTTCGATAGTGGATTTAAAGGACTGACAGCAAAGTTTTTCAGATTCTGGCCTTATAATCCGGTAAGTGTTCACTTTATCGGCAGACCTTAGCGTGTGGTGTATAGCGGTGCGCAGGCTATGTTAGTGGGTTTTGATGTCTATATGTACACAAGTGGATGGTCTGGATTATTGGTGATGGCGTGACAGTTCATCAGCTCAATACTTAAGAGGCCCTTTAATCGATTATTGTTACACCATGACGGCTTACTGACCGTTTTGACATAAAATTGATATTGGCGATGCTAAGCTGCGATAGCATCCGACCACTTTATCTCAAAGATCTTAGCCATGACTTCTCTGTTCTCTAACAAATCCAAAGGCTTATTACTGCTCGTTTTAAGCTTGTATTCTCTAGTGCCTTTTTTGATCTTTGGATCTGACTTCGACCTTGGAAGTGCTGTATTGCCTTTCTATGGTGCAGTGATGACATTCGTGACTTATTCAGCGGGTAATCAAGGGTTCCTAATCACACTCGCGATTCTCTCTTTGTTGGTGCTGACATTAAAGTTCTCAAAAGCAAAGCTAGTGAGCCTTTGTTTGCAGCTTGGTATTTTATTGGTGTTAAGCTTTGCAGCAAAGACATTCCTTAAATCATCAACGGAGAGTCCACGCCCATATACTGAGTACTTAGTTACCCAAGAAGTGGTTGATATGCCGGAGCTGTTTTATGAACTGCCACTAGAAGAAAAGAACGTGGCCATTGAGTCAGTAGAAGATAAGGTCAGTGAATGGCGAACACGTCATTGGCTTGGCGAAACAGACTATTCATTCCCGTCTGGACACATGATTTTCGTGGGTGTTTGCTTGGCATTCTTTGGTGGGTTGTTCTTAGAAGCGAAGCGTTTTTACCTTGTAGGTGGCATGTTAGCTTGGGCTGGTGGTGTCGCGTATAGCCGCGTTTGGCTTGGTATGCATCGTCCTGAAGACTTAGCGGCATCTATCGCTTTTGCAGGCTTAATCTACCTATTAGTGCCACTGGTGCCAACGCAAAAAATAGAACCGTTATTGCCTAAGTTCCTCAGAACGGATTAAACATTTAAGAAGAGCTTCGCTGTTAAAAGCAACTTAGTTCTTAATAGCAAGTTAGTTCCCCCAAAGCAATTTGGCTTTCGTTTAGCAAGCGGAATCTCTGGCTATTGATTGAGCCCGAGTTCTGCTTGTTTCTTTTTGGTTAGTCCCAAAGAGACGATTCGGTGAGACTCCGTGAGGTAGTATCTCAACTCGCCATCCCTTTCTGGTGTGCTCTCAAACAGCTGAATCCACTTCATTCCGCGTGAAGCAAAGTAGGGGGCAGGTTTATACCCTGGCTCTTCTTTGAGAAAATCGAAATTCCGATCAGATGCCTTGAAGATAAATGCAGGCTCGTCGTTTGGTCCCCAACCTCCAATCGCAAACACCTTGCCTCCCACTTTCCAAACGTGAGAGTTATTCCACTGCATCACGTAGCTGGTGGCTGCTGGTGATTCACAGAATGCATTGAACTCGTCGTATGTCATAGAACGCCCTTTCATAATTTGGTGGTGGATCTGTGTGTTTGTTGTTTTATCGATGTTTCTGCTTCTAGCTAGCTAAGCCTTGCCAAATAGCAGTGAAGCCGCTGATAGAACATAGTAACAAAGAGCCGATACGTATCTTCTCTTTAGGAATGCTTTGCGTCGTCAATAACGCTACCTTGTAACCCAACCAAGCGGCAGGAAGTAGCGGGATTGTGATGATCAAGTGGTGTAGCGTGAAGAAGCCAATTGGGATCTGTACAACCAACGAAATGATCGAACTAAACACGAAAAACGCAGAAAGGTTACCACGAAGCTGATTGGCATCTTGGTGTTGGAGTAGCAGTGCCATCGGTGGACCACCAATACCAGAACTGGTGCCAAAGAACCCAGAGAAGAACCCCGCAATACCCATCTTAGTTGGGGTTGGTTCGAGTCTAAAGGGCAGTAGGCTAACAATCACGGCAAATACTACCAATAAGCCCAACCATAGTGATAACACGCTCGTTGAAACCATCACCAACAAAGCACCACCTGCCAGTGACCCAGGAATACGGCCCAGCAATGCGATTTTTAATCCGCCAATAGAGATATTTGCTCTATGTTTAAAAGCGTTGAATAACGAGATAAATAGACCGATCAAACAGATAGGCGCAGGCACATAATCTGGAGAGACCAAAAACAGCAGTGGGGCTGCAACAATGGCCAAACCAAAGCCGATTGCGGTTTGCACAAACGAGCCGACAAAAATGAGTGTCATTGCGATAAGGACAGTCTGATCTATGTATTCCATAAGCCTGCGGATTAGTTTTAAAGGAGCGGGTGGATACTATAAATGAAAACTAAAATAATAGTCTTATTATTCAGTGAGCTTTATGCCAGTTTCGCTAGTTATAATTTCTACTATAACGACCAACAAAAAAGCGAGTGAGTATCTCAGGATGCTTCCTTTCAATACTCACTCGCTTTATTGGAACGACTTGTTTACGCTAGTGGGGGAGTCAGCATAAAACGTTAAGCCATTGCCAATTTCAGTCGCTCAATGGGCTTGTCATTGATTGGTAAATGGATAAGTGCTGCTGCAAATGCCAGCACCACCGTTGACCACCAGATTGGCTCGTAAGAACCGTAGTAATCGTAAATACGACCACCCACCCAAGCGCCTAAGAAGCTACCCACTTGGTGAGTAAAGAATACCAAGCCGTACAACGTTGATAGGTAACGGGCACCGAAGATCTGACGAACTAAGCCAGACGTTAGCGGAACTGTACCCAACCAACAGAATCCAATGGCCGCACCGAAGATAGCCGCGGTTGATTCAGTCACAGGCAGAGTCACAAACGCACCGATAACCACAGTACGCACTAAGTACAGTGCAGACATAACGTGGCGTTTGCTGAACTTGTCGCCCATTACACCCCAGAAGTAAGACCCAAAGATGTTGAAGATGCCAACGTAAGCCAGTGCCATCGCAGCGCTGCTCGCGGGTAGGTCTTTATCTGCTAAATAGCTCGGTAAGTGCGTTGCGATAAACATTACGTGGAAACCGCACACGAAGAAGCCCGCGTGAATCAACCAGTAACCTTTGTGAGCAAACGCTTCAGACAACGCTTCTTTGAGTGTTTGGTTCTCTTCAGCTTGCGCTTGTTTGTTTGAGGCTGCTTTAGGCGCTCGCATGAACAGCGCAAAAGAGATCATCAAACAACACAGTACGCCAAACACTTGCATCGCACTCTGCCAGTCAAATTCATTCAGCATGTATTGTGCGCCCGGAATTACCGCGAACATACCAAATGAACCTGCAGCCGTGGTTAAGCCAAACGCCTTAGCCGCGTGCTCTGCTGGTACAACTTTCGCTACTGCGCCAAGCACGATCACGTAACTTGTCGCACTCAAGCCAAGACCAACCAGTGCGCCTAACGAAACGTAAAGCATGCTCGATTCGGTAGAAATTGAGGTAAGAAGTAAACCCAAACCGTAAGCACATGCGCCAGCAATAATGATGCGTCTTGCTCCCCATTTGTCAGCGGCCATACCAACAAAAGGTTGGAACACACCGAACAATAAGTTTTGTAGAGCAATAGAGAAGCTGAAAAACTCTCGACCCGTGCCGAAATGCTCTGAAATTGGCATCATGAAAATGCCGAATGATTGTCTGATCCCTAGACTGATAATAAGTGTGCCTATCCCTAGCCATACCAGTAAAGGAAAACGGAAAATGCTCATTCTAATACTCTTAAATTAATGGTGGTGATGTGAGTGATCTTGCGCTGACATGTGTTGGTCAGTGATCTCATGGTGATGTTCGTGCCCAGAATGATCATGCCCTGACTGCTGGTGGCAACCACTGCTTACGGCATGCTGAGCCAAGAGATCAATCAATGGCTGACTGTGATGCACAATAACCAAACTAATGACGAGGAATAACGTCATTCTGGCAAGTTGGGCAAAAAGAGATTGTGAAAACATACGGTGTTGACATGCGCTCAATGTTGTAAGAAGTCGCGCATCATAGTGATGAGTCGGGTATGTATCAAATGACCATTTGTGATGTAGTCTATGCGTTTTATGCATAGATTGTCGCTTGATTGGAATTGGTATAAAACGCGCTCAATAAATAAGAAAACTTGAAGCTCGTTAGTTAATAGAAACAAGTATCTAATTAAGAATGAAAGTCTAAATTAAGGCTTATAACTAGCTGTTTAATTTAAAGTTTCACAAAGCTGTAAAAACTAATATACAAACTAATCACTAAGCAACATTGCTCGTTCACTCGACTTATCTGTCAAACATCGTAAATTTGGGCATAAATCGTTTCAAGACTACTGAAACGCGATGTTAAAAGATTCAGGGAGAGTCATTCACATGGATAAAGATCATAATCTTCGCGAAAACTTACTGGCACTGATCTTAGGTAGCGCATTGGTTTCACTCGGCGTTATCTTTTTCAACCAAGTCGGTTTGCTCACCGGGGGCACGGCTGGTCTAGCGATCTTCATTACCAAAGTAACAGATTTGAGCTTTGGCCAAGTATTCTTCGCACTTAACTTACCTTTCTATATTTTGTCGGTTGCTCGTATGGGCTGGCGCTTCACAATCAATACGTTTATCGCGGTTTCGATTGTTTCGTTCGCCGTGGATCACTTGTATCACGTGATTCAAATTGCCGAAATTCATGCATTGTATGCAGCTTTACTTGGTGGTGGCTTGATTGGTACCGGCATGCTGGTGATTTTCCGTCACAAGATGAGCTTAGGTGGCTTCAACATTCTGGCGTTGTTCTTACAAGAACGTTTTGGAATTCGAGCAGGTAAGGTTCAGATGGCATTAGACTGCACGATTGTTGTGCTTTCTCTGTTCATTGTTGATGTGTCATTGGTTCTTCTGTCTGTGCTTGGTGCGATAGTCACCAACTTGATTCTAGCAATGAATCATAAACCGGGGCGCTATCAACCTGTAGTAAAAGCGGAAGCAGCATAGTTCGGTTCGCTCAAGCTCTAGATTTGCTTAAGTAAAGAGTGATTTGCAGATTATGAAAACAACAAAGCCAGCATTAATTGCTGGCTTTGTTCTATTGAAATAACGGATTCGATGTAACGATTAACACTTGCCGCAGCTGGCGTTCGGCTTAAGCTCGCAATCAATCACATTGCCTTGTTGATCAAGGGACAAGTTACAACACTCTTCAAACAGGTTCTTAAGATCAGCACGGCTTTTTTGCACGCGGGATTTAACCGTTGAATAGCTGACGTTCTGCGCTTCTGCGATCTCTTTTTGGCTTTGGCCTTTGATGTCGACCGCAAGCAGTAGCGATGAACTTTGTTCTGGCAATGCCTGAATAAAAGGTTCAATACACAATGAAAGTTTCTGCTTAAATTCAGAGTCGTGGTCTAAATCGGTAAACCACAGATCTTCAGCATCAATTTGGCTATCACGTTGTTGGCGTGCATGCTTACGGTAGAAGTCGATAATGGTGTTGTTGGCTAACTGGAACAGCCAAGCCTTAACACTGCTAGCATCTTGTACCTTATCTAAGTTCTGATAGGTCTTAATCAAGATATCTTGGAGCAAGTCGTCTACATCCGCAGAGTTGTTGACCTTTGAATGCAGGAATGACTTTAATGCTTGCTGATACTCGGCCCAGACTTGTTCGAGCTTCAAAGGTGCATTAGTTGCACTGTTCATTTACGCAACATTCGTCTTGTAAGAAATCAATCACACCTTCTAGGCACTCATACTCCGCCACGCAGAATAGAGTTCTTCCTTCTCGTCTTTGGCTGATTAGGCCCGCAGACGCCAAGCTTGATATGTGGTGAGACAAGGTAGAACCGGGAATGCCTAGCTCTTCTTGTAGGCCGCCAACTGCAATGCCTTGGTAGCCAGCTTTAACGACACTCTTATAAATGGTTAGGCGAATAGGGTGCCCCAACTCTTTAAGTGCTTTCGCAACGACTTCTAAGTTCATATTAACTCCTCAAGATTTAATTTCGATGTTAGTCGAAATGTATGTCGAATTCAAATTTAAAAACGGTGTCTGTGTAAGTTATTGAAAAACTGTGTTTTCGAAAATCATTTCGATTTTTATCGAAATAATGCTTGTTCTGGAGCTGTTTATTTCTATAATTTGAGAATATTCGAAATTAAGGGTTGGTTACTTTTCTCATAGAGCCCGACCTTCAATCCAGTTTGGAGTTAATTATGAGCAATGAAATGTTAACAATGCTGAAAGACGCACTTGATATGTTCGCTTTCTTAGCAGTAGAGCTAATTATCCTTTTCTTAGCGATCAGCTACATTGTTGGGATTCTTCAAGAGTTCCTTACACCAGAAAAGATTCAATCTATCCTGAGCTCACGTAATGGTAAGGGTTATGTAGTAGCAGCACTACTGGGTGCAATTACACCTTTCTGTTCATGTTCGACCATTCCTTTCTTAAAAGGATTGCTGCGTGCAAGAGCGGGTTTCGGTCCAATGATGGTGTTCCTATTTGGTAGCCCACTATTGAACCCAGTGATCATTGGTTTGTTTGTGATTACCTTCGGTTGGCAAGTTGCTGTGTTCTACTTCCTTGTAGCAATGACGGTGTCTGTAGTGGCTGGTTACGCACTTGAGAAGCTTGGCTTTGAGCGTTACGTAAAACCTGAAGCGTATGAATCAACAGGTTCAGCTTCAAGCTGTGGCACTAGCTGTGGTGACTCTGCTCCTAAGAAAGCAGCACCGGTTAAAGCAGAATCTTCATGTGGTACAAGTGCATGTGGCGAACCTGCACCCGTAATGGCGAAAGAGACATCTTGCTGCGATTCTAAAAAAGAAGAGCCACAAGTAACGGTTTCATGCTGTTCAGCGGATGGAAGCGCAACAGCTGAAATCGTAGAGAAGAAAGAACCTAGTCGTTGGATGAGAATTTGGTTCTCAACTTGGAAAGACTTCAAACAAGTTTTCCCTTACCTAATGATGGGTATCGCGATTGGTTCATTCATCTACGGCTTCATTCCTACAGACCTAATTGCACAGTACGCTGGTGAAGGTATGTGGTATGCGATTCCAGTAGCTGCCGTGATTGGTATTCCACTGTACATTCGTGCTGAAGCGGTAATCCCATTAAGTGCAGCTCTAGTACAGAAAGGTATGGCGTTGGGTTCAGTAATGGCATTGATCATTGGTAGTGCAGGTGCAAGTTTGACGGAAGTTATCCTGCTTAAATCAATCTTCAAGAACCAAATGATTGCAGCATTCCTATTCGTTATCCTAAGCATGGCGACGGGTGCAGGCTTCCTATACAGCTTCATCTTTGGTTAATCAGGCTTGATTATGAGATAACACCCTCGATACCAAGAGATAGATAATAAAAGAGCTCACTTAGTTGAGCTCTTTTTGTTTAGCTTATCAGTCCGGGGGCTAGAAACCGCGAATATCCAGCTCATTATTGATCAATACAACGCACTGAGAAGCAAACAGCATGTTCGGGCCTAAGCTGATTTTTTCTGTCCCTAAGCGCTTTAAGCTGTTGTAGCTTTTCTTCGGCATAGGGATGTGATCAGTAAGAAGGAAACATGGGTTTTCAGCAATCTCTGCATCACGGATAAAGTCACCTTTCTTATCCATCATGTATAGCTGGTGGTCTTCAGCCAGTTCTTTGACTAGTTTTTCAAAGCTCATAGTGCGAACGACGATTCCTGGTTCAACCTGACGAGTCTGCTCTTTGGTCATACCTTGAGAAGCATCAACCGCTCTTACTACCGCTGATAACAATGCCGATTCATGAAAGCCACCAATGTTGGTGATCTCATTTGAATCGAAAGTGATCGTACGTGAAAAGTCTTTAGTACTTTCTAATACAAGGTGTACGGTGACATTCTCACGGTGAGATTGAGCAACGAAGATCGTGTTCATCAGAGTATGAGCCAGAATCTCAGTATGAGCATCTTGCCCAACACCTTCTAAGATAAGTTTGCTCTCTGTAGGGGCTGCGCGAGCGCGTAATACAAATGAACGCATGGAATGTACCTTGTCAGTATGTGATAAAGCGAAACGGGCTTTATCAACATGAATTGATGAATAACCAAAATTGTGGCGGTATGTAACTCTTTTCTATTAATGAAGTCAAATAGAGTTGCGTATAGCGCCAACCAGAAGAACTCTCCGTATTAAATAGAGAATGACCACATTACAAGATGGTAAGGGTTGAAGCGACCCAATGTTTACGTAGATAGTATGCGCAAATTATTAGGTGACTTACATAAGGAAGTAGTCGATGAAGTTACAGAAGATCAATAAAGAAGAATATAGAAAGAAGATGAACCTGCTGTTGGTTTCGTTGGTTGGGTCACTCGCAGTGTTCGCCATTGTATTCGGAACCATACTGATCGAGCTATTCGGTTCAGGGCAATCAATCGCAGGCGAATCGACAGGTAATTTCCACTTGAACGTATTAGGTGTGATCTTATCAGTCGCATTGAATGCATTTATCGCGAGCCGTGTGAAAGGGCATGATTACTTCAAAGAAGCGCTTTATGTATGGAACCTTAAACAAATCCATAATCAAATCTATCGTAAGCTCAAGCGTATTCAACCCAAAGCTGAGCAAGGCGACCGAGACGCGCTGACCATCCTTTATTTCTATTACACCACGCAAAAACAGGTATACGACCTAGACAACAACACATTGACGATAAAAACAGTTCAGCAATCGCTAGATAACATCCTAGAAGTGAGTGAGAAATGGAGCATTGAGCTAGATATAGAGGCTTTTTCGAAAGATCTAATCGCAAAGTTTTAAGTAATACACCCATTATTGTATGAGCTTTGACCTGTGAAAGACGCTTTTGACGTAAAAGTAGACACTTAAGCAACTTTTTTGAATTTTTATCAAAAAAGGGGTTGCCATGTTTACGATGATCTCTATAATGCCGCCTCACTGACACGGCAGACGCCACAAGGCTTCAGCGGTAATCAGTAAGACGGAAAGTTCGAAACAAATTAATTTTAAAAAGTGTTTGACACTTAAGATTAAATCGCTAGAATTCACGTCCGCTTTCAAGGGTTTCTTTGTAAAAAGAAAGTTTCGATAAGCAAAGCTCTTTAACAATTTAAACCTATCAATCTGTGTGGGCACTCGTTGAT
>NZ_MAKD01000062.1:0-408 GCF_001691235.1 Vibrio sp. ZF57
TTGGTTGTCATTAAGAAGGGTTAATTCTCAATGACTGTTTGCCGGACTCAATTTACTTTTTGTTTCCACTTTTTAATAAAAAGTAGAATCAAAAAATGAACAATCATTTCTGATCATTCGAATACAAGACACTTGAATGTGTTTGTTGTGTTTATACTGTTCTTAATAAATAAGAGCAGATAAACATTGAGAACTTTTAAATTTGATTGAATTACTCGTAAGTAATCAATCAGTCAGCTTTCCAAATTGTTAAAGAGCATAAAGCAAAAAGCTTTAATCAATAACTTACGTTATTAATTAAAGCTCTGGCTTTAACTAAATCTAAACCATCAATCTGTGTGGACACTCATCGTAAGTATCTTCGTATAAGGAGGTGATCCAGCCCCAGGTTCCCCTAGGGCTACCTTG
>NZ_MAKD01000063.1:0-385 GCF_001691235.1 Vibrio sp. ZF57
AACGGCGGACTGTTAATCCGTATGTCGCAAGTTCAAGTCTTGCAAGGGGAGCCATTTTTAAAGGACTTCATTTTATATGAGGTTTTAATTGAAGAGTTTAACTCTTTAAGCAAAGAATTTAGTGTGCCGACTTAGCTCAGTAGGTAGAGCAACTGACTTGTAATCAGTAGGTCACCAGTTCGACTCCGGTAGTCGGCACCATTCTTTTGCCTCGATAGCTCAGTCGGTAGAGCAGCGGATTGAAAATCCGCGTGTCGGTGGTTCGATTCCGCCTCGAGGCACCATTATTTGGTGCTTAACAAATAATGGTCTTTATAGACCTGATGTTGACACAAATAATTCCCCTTTAGTTCAGTTGGTAGAACGGCGGACTGTTAATCCGTAT
>NZ_MAKD01000064.1:0-292 GCF_001691235.1 Vibrio sp. ZF57
CGCCAACAGTGCGTTTAATCAATTGAACGTCGGCGATAAAGTCGAAGAGACCTTTACGGTATCGTCGGTTGATGGCACACCGTCGACCATAAAAGTGACGATTAACGGCACTAATGACGCAGCTACTGTCAGCAGCGCGACCGTTGCCATCGATGAGACTAACAAAGCGGTAACAGCTTCAGGCACCCTCACCAGTACCGATGTAGACAACCCAGACAACACGTTTACACCGGATTCTATTTCAGGTACCAACGGTGACCTGACTATCGATGCTAATGGTCATTGGGTGTTC
>NZ_MAKD01000064.1:302-1056 GCF_001691235.1 Vibrio sp. ZF57
GTTGACCAGTACTGACGTGGATAATCCAGATAATGCATTCACACCGGATTCGATTTCAGGTACCAACGGTGACCTGACTATCGATGCTAATGGTCATTGGGTGTTCACCGCGAGCAGCGCGTTTAATCAGTTAAACGTCGGCGATAAAGTAGAAGAAACCTTCACGGTGTCGTCTGTTGATGGAACACCGTCCACTATCAAGGTGACAATCAACGGTACTAACGACACCGCTACTGTCAGCAGTGCGACCGTCGCTATCGATGAAACTGACAAAGCGGTAACGACATCAGGAGCTCTCACCAGTACCGACGTGGATAATCCAGATAACGCATTCACACCGGATTCGATTACTGGCACCAACGGCAACCTCACCATTGGTGCTAATGGCCAATGGACCTTCACCGCCAACAGCGCGTTTAATCAATTGAACGTTGGTGATAAAGTCGAAGAGACCTTTACGGTTGCTTCTGTGGATGGTACACCATCGACTGTTAAGGTCACCATCAACGGCACAAACGATGCCGCGACGGTTAGTAGTGCGACTGTGGCTGTCGATGAGACAGATAAAGCCGTCACGACTTCAGGAACTCTGACCAGCAGCGATATCGATAACCAAGACAACACCTTCACACCAAGTTCGCTCACTGGTACACATGGCAATCTAACCATTGATGCCAATGGCCACTGGGTATTTACCGCTAACAGCGCGTTTAATCAATTGAATGTCGGCGACAAGATCGAAGAGACCTTTACG
>NZ_MAKD01000064.1:1066-3530 GCF_001691235.1 Vibrio sp. ZF57
ATTCACCGCCAACAGTGCGTTTAATCAATTGAACGTCGGCGATAAAGTCGAAGAAACCTTTACCGTCTCTTCCGTTGATGGCACACCGTCGACCATCAAAGTGACGATTAATGGCACCAATGACCGCCCTACTATCTCAGGTACCTCAAGTGGCGCGGTGATCGAACAGGGCTTGAACACGGCAGGAAACCCCGATGCGACAGGGAGCTTAATCGCGACTGATATAGATAAGTCCGACACCGTTACGTGGGCAATCAATCAACCCCAAGGTCAATGGGGAACGCTGTCGATTGATCAGCATGGTCATTGGCACTATCAGCTAGACAATTCAACCGGCGGTGCCGCGGATAAACTCGCGGCTGGTGAACATCAGTCTGAATCATTCTGGATCACCGCTACCGATTCAACAGGAGCGACAGTCCCTCATAAAGTCGTTATCGATGTGCAAGGCAGCAACGACAAACCAATTGTCAGTGCGTGGACTCAGCTTCCTGCGGGTAAAGAGGATCAACCCGTAACCATCAAGGCTTCTGACTTGCTAACACATGCAAGCGATGTGGATAGTAGCGATGTATTGCACGTGACAAATTTGCAAGCGACACACGGTAGCCTGACTGATAATAAAGATGGCACTTATACCTTCACCCCAGATAAAGATTTCAATGGTGAGATTCGACTCACCTATGATGTGGTTGACGGCCATGGGGGCAGCGTCAGCACTCAAGCTAAGTTTGATCTTATCGCAACTCCAGATAACGCGATTATTACCGACGCACAAGCCAATGCAGACTTACGGGGAGTAACTGAAGATCGCGGCTATATAGATACCCACTACCAACTGCATTACGACGGCAGATTAAACATCCAAGACCCTGATAAGGGAGAGGCACAGTTTGATCCGAATATAGGCTCACAAACCTATCAAGGTATTGGCTACGACACCAAACTGGGTGGGCACATACTGCTCATGCGCGACGGTCACTACACCTATACCCTCGACAACCGCAATATACAGAACTTAGCGCAAGGCGAAGTTAAACACGATTCAGCCATTATACGCTCAGCAGATGGTACAACACACACGATAGAGCTAACGGTTCATGGTACCAACGATGCCCCAACCATCAATGCTCAGTCCCACTCAGTGACTGAAGGTGGAAGCGTTCTAAATGGACAAATGGTTGGCCAAGATATTGATACCGGTGCGGCCTTGACTTACAGCGCACCGCAGATTGATGGCTTGGTGGTTAATCCGGACGGCAGTTATAGCTTCGATCCTGCTCACTCTAGCTATCAATCGTTAGCATCAGGTGTCACGAAGACATTGACTGTTCCAGTAACAGTCACAGACGAGCATAATGCGAGCAGCACTCAAAACCTCTCAATAACGATTACAGGGGTTAATAATTCTGCCGTTATCGGCGGTGTCTATACTGGAGATGTTCATGAAGGGCATACCTATACAGCACCAGATGGTACAATGTCTGGTGGCTACGTCGATGATCGCTCACCAGATCATATGCATGGAAACATCGGCAAATTATGGAACGACGAAATACACACTGATGGTCACCTGAACATTGTTGATCCAGACTCCGGTGAAAGCCATGCCCAAACCGGCGTTTATTACGGCACTCATGGTCGTGTCATACTTCAGAGTAACGGAGATTGGAGCTACTACGCTTCCATAGGCCAAGACGCAACAGGTAGAAAGATTGATCACCTCGGCCAAGGTGAATCGATAACGGATACTGTCACCGTCAAATCGGCTGATGGCACCACTCACGATATTGTTGTCACCGTTCATGGCGATAACGACCGTCCGTATTGTTCTGGTGAAGTGCAACTGAACAGCGGTAAAGAAGATCTTGCTCAAACCATCACAGCAACCGAGCTAATCGCTAATACTGTTGACGTAGACGCCAACGATGCAGGTAAGCTCACTATCGCTAATTTGCATGCTGACCATGGCTCGATTCAAGACAATCACGATGGAACCTTCACCTTCACTCCAAGCCACAATTACAACGGCAGCGTCCACTTCACCTACGATGTGAAAGACGCGCATGGTGGTACAACACACACTGGCGCATCAACGACGCTCTCGGCGGTTGGCGATGCTGCCCAAATCGCTGGCGTTGATACTGGTTCAATAACCGAAAGCAGCGCGGGTGTCGACATGTCACCTGACTATGCTCACTCAGGCATAGCCACACTTGGCAATACAACACTCTATGCGGATGGCAAGCTGACCATCACAGACCCCGATGTAGGCGAGTCAGGATTTGAACGCCAAGGCAGCAATGGTTACGACTATCACGGCACCTATGGCGATCTAATCTTACTCACCGATGGCACCTGGCATTACCATGCCGATGCTGGGCATCTATCAGGTATAGGTGCTAGACCCACAACGCGTGGCACTGCAATTGACCAGCTTGGTGAAGGGCAAAGCCTAACCGAT
>NZ_MAKD01000064.1:3576-3727 GCF_001691235.1 Vibrio sp. ZF57
GGTGCTTGCAAATGGCAGTGAAGATACACGCCAAACCTTAACCACCGCGCAACTATTAGCGAATACCGTCGATGTGGATGCCAATGACGCCGGTAAACTAACCATTGAAAACCTCCATGTCGACCATGGCTCTATTCTAAACAATGCCGAT
>NZ_MAKD01000065.1:0-279 GCF_001691235.1 Vibrio sp. ZF57
CTGGATCACCTCCTTATACGAAGATATTTACGATGAGTACCCACACAGATTGATGGTTTAATAAGTTAAGAGTAGGAAATACTTTTCCAGATGGGGCTATAGCTCAGCTGGGAGAGCGCCTCGCTGGCAGCGAGGAGGTCTGCGGTTCGATCCCGCATAGCTCCACCATCTTTAAGTGTTCTTCCTTAAGAATCTTTAAAAATGGTTATTTCTTTTGAAATATCTAGCTCTTTAACAATTTGGAAAGCTGACTGATTGATTACTTACGAGTAATTCAAT
>NZ_MAKD01000066.1:0-66337 GCF_001691235.1 Vibrio sp. ZF57
CGATGACGTAGTGGATGCCGCGACAGGCGCAGCAACTGCTGCAACCGCCACTGTTGATTTACCATACGCTGGTGCGCTGTAGCTCGGGCGCCACAACTTAAGCTTCTGCCCTGGGTGGATTGTATAAGGAGCAGAGAGCTTGTTATAACTAACTAAATCGTTAACGTCTTTGTTCGTCACATAAGCAATAAAATAAAGCGTATCGCCTTTTTTCACTTCGTAGTAACTACCGCGATAGCTGCCACGATCAATCGAAGAGTATTTTTTATTTAAGCTTGAAACTGGCGCAGGCGAATTCGCTGCACACCCAACAAGGGCACAGCTAAGTAGTAAAGCACTTACTTTTAACAACTTCGAACGCATCGACTCTCTACCCACCTACACCATTAGTCTTGTTATTAAGCTAGTTCACCGGGAACAAGAGGTACAAATCTCACCATCTCGATCACGCTCGATAAAAACTCGTCACCATGGCGAACAATCTTCAACAATTGTTGTTCGTCATCACCAACAGGGATTAATAAACGGCCGCCATCTTTCAACTGCTGTAAAAGAGCCTGAGGAATCGACTCTGCAGCTGCGGTGACAATAATCGCATCAAAAGGCGCCTTGGAAGACCATCCTTGCCAGCCATCACCATGTTTGGTTGAAATATTGTAGAAATCGAGTTGCTTCAACCTGCGTTTAGCATCCCATTGTAGAGACTTTATTCGTTCAACCGAATACACATGGTCAACAAGTTGAGCTAGTACAGCGGTTTGATAACCAGAACCCGTGCCAATTTCCAAAACACGGCTATCTTGTTGTAGTTCAAGTAACTCTGTCATTTTAGCAACGATGTACGGCTGAGAGATCGTCTGCCCTTGTCCAATAGGCAGCGCATTATTATCATAAGCTTGATGATACATCGCCTGCGACAAAAAACTCTCTCTTGGTAATTGGTAAATCGCATCAAGCACTTTCTGATCTTGAATGCCATTTTCAATCAGAAAAGTAACTAAGCGCTCTGCTTGTGGATTACTCACTTACTTCTCTCCTAACCATGTCGCCATCGCACCCAACGACTCATGCGCCGTTAAATCAACCTGTAGCGGTGTTACCGATACAAAGCCATGCTCTATCGCATAAAAGTCCGTACCTTCACCAGCATCTTGTTCTTTTCCCGGAGGACCAAGCCAATAGATATCATGACCACGAGGGTCTTTTTGCTTAATCATATCTTCGGCATGGTGACGAGCACCGAGGCGCGTAACTTGAGTACCAGAGAGTTGTTCTAAAGCCAAATCAGGCACATTGACGTTTAACAGGCGATTAGTTGGGATTGGGTTGACTAAATGTTGTTCGACGATACGACGAGCAATCGCTGCCGCTGTCTTAAAATGTTTTTTACCCACCAATGAAAATGCCACCGATTGAACGCCTAAGAAATGCCCTTCCATTGCGGCTGCGACTGTGCCTGAATAAAGCACATCGTCACCAAGGTTAGCACCGTGATTAATACCCGTTAAAACCAGATCGGGCATATCGTTCTTGAGCAGTTCATTTAACGCAAAATGCACACAGTCGGTCGGCGTGCCTTGTACCGTGTAGGTATTTTCTGCAATTTCTTGAACGCGCAAAGGTTGTTCTAAAGTTAATGAATTTGAAGCACCTGAGCGATTTCGGTCAGGTGCCACAATGATAACTTCAGCAAGATCACGTAATTCATTTGCTAGCTCATGAATACCTTGAGCGTGCACACCATCATCATTGCTGAGTAAAATCTTCATCTTGTATCCTTTCTTTTGTTCCCATGCTAAGCCAAGTCACTTAAATTCCAATATCAAGTGACTCAGCTCCAAGCAGAATCGTTATTGCTCGTAGGTTCTCTCTACGTGTACTTCTTCAACCAACTCTCGAACGATAGCGGTTGCGAAACAACCTGCGTCTAGAGAGAACTTAAGAGTGACATTATCTTCGTTCACTTCCCAAGTTAAATCGGTTGGTTTTAACGATGCTTCACGACGGTCATGGCGCATGCGGTTACCGCGAATCAGCGCCATTAGGTCAGGTTCAGAATCAAGATGTTTTTGCTCTAACGCTTGAGACTCATCAATCGTTGGTAAGGCATTATCGCCAGCCAAAGCAACAGTTATCAAAGCAGAACCGTTCGCAATGTCTTGGTTTACAGCTTCAATGTTGTCTGCTGTTACTGCCAGTTGAGCACCGTCTTTCACCACGATATCGCCAACCAATGCTGATGCAAACGCATCTTGCTCAATACGGTCTGAAAGGATCAGGTTGTAAATCCACGAACGAGCAGCAGAAAGGTACAAGCTGCGCTTATTCTGGTTACGAGTACGAACGTTATCGCGGCCCCAACGACGAGCTTCAGATAGGTTGTTACCTTCATTGCCAAAACGCTGAGCACCAAAGTAGTTTGGCACGCCCACTTGAGCGACTTTTTCCAAACGCTTGACCACATCATCGCAATCCGTTACTTCAGACAAGGTCAACTCAAATTGGTTGCCAACTAAATCGCCTGGACGTAACTTTTTGTTGTGTCGCGCTGTCGCTAAGATTTCAATGCTTGGGTATTGTGCTAAGAACCCTGAAAAGTCAGGCTCACCTTTCGGTAGGTGAACGCTCAACCACTGCTCTGTCACAGCGTGGCGGTCTTTCAAACCCGCCCAGCTCACGTCTTTCGACTTAACACCGCAAGCTTTAGCCAGCTCGTTTGCTACGAAGCTCGTGTTTTCACCAGTTTTACGAATACGAACCATTAGGTGCTCGCCTTCACCAGCAAACTCAAAACCCAAGTCTTCATTAACGACAAAGTGTTCGGCTTTTGCTTTTAGTTTTGCTTTCGCAGTTGGTTTACCGTTTAGATAAGCCAATGAAGATAAAATATCTGACATGCTGTTCTTTTCGTGTTGGTGCTTACGCACTTTTAGTAATTAGGACCACCGCTTCACATGCGATGCCCTCTTTGCGACCTGTAAAACCTAAACGCTCAGTGGTTGTCGCTTTTACATTCACATTGCTAATGCTGGTTTCTAGGTCTTGAGCAATAGCTTGGCACATAGAGTCTATATGAGGCGCCATCTTTGGAGCTTGCGCCATGATAGTAATATCGGCATTACCAATCACGTAACCTTGTTCTTTTACTCGACGGTAAACATCTTTCAGTAGCTCACGGCTATCCGCACCTTTCCATTCGTCATCGGTATCAGGGAAATGACGACCAATATCACCCGCAGCAATCGCACCCAATAGAGCGTCACACAACGCATGAAGGGCAACATCACCGTCAGAGTGTGCAATAAGACCTTGCTCGTAAGGGATGCTTACACCACCAATAATTACCGGGCCTTCACCACCAAACTTATGTACATCAAAGCCATGGCCAATACGAATCATCATTATTCCTTATTCTGACTTAAATAGAACTCAGCAAGCGCTAAATCTTCAGGCTGAGTAATCTTAAAATTATCTGAACGCCCCGCCACTAAAGCGGGCGATAAACCTTTCCATTCAAAGGCTGAGGCTTCATCAGTAATTGAAGCGCCTTGTTGCAACGCCTCACTTAATGCCTTCCACAGAGGCTTTGCTCTGAACATTTGCGGCGTAAGTGCATGCCATAAATCGGCACGCTCAACGGTATGCTCGATCTGCCCTTGGGCACCGCGCTTCATCGTGTCACGAACTGGAGCCGCTAAAATAGCGCCCACATCATGGCTCATCGCGCCGGAAATTAGCTTGTCGATATCACTTAGCTGAACACACGGCCTTGCCGCATCGTGAACCATTACCCAATCACTAAGCTGCTGCTCAGCGATATAGTTTAGCGCAGAGAGTACAGAGTCCGCTCGCTCGCTTCCGCCTGACACTCTGATCACTTGCGGGTTCAGGTTGAGTGCTAGATCAGGGTAGTATGGGTCATCATCGCTGATCGCAACGACAATTTGAGCGACTTGTGGGTGAGACAGTAATTTCTCAATGGTGTGCTCTAAAATTGTTTTGTCGTGAATCTTGAGATATTGCTTAGGGCGGTCTGCCTTCATTCGGCTACCGACGCCCGCCGCAGGTACAACGGCAATCACGCTTTGAAGTTGAGTCGACATTAATGGGATTCCTCACCAATGATGCGATAAAACGTTTCACCTTCTTTGACCATTCCAAGTTCATGACGTGCGCGTTCTTCTATCGCGTCTAAGCCTTGGCGTAGATCGTCAATTTCAGCAAACATTTCTGCATTTCGAATATGCAGCTTTTCATTTACTTGCTGTTGAACTTGGATTTCGTTGTTCACACCGTAGTAATCAGAGATACCATTTTTACCGAGCCACAGTGTGTGTTGTAGCCAGCCAAACACTATGAGCAGTACTAAAGCAAAAATTCGCATAACACCTTTCGCCGGTTGAAAAAGAAGGAACTAGAATAAGGCACATATATACCATAATGAGCTTATTGGTGCGAGATATGTGGTGTCAGGGAATCAATAAGTCGGGGAGTCATTGTCAGGAAAACAATGAGATTCCCTACTCCTTCCTTCGTCAGTCTAGGGAATGACGAACTTTATATGTGACAAGGAGGAGCTTTAGAGCCTAGAGCTTCTTTCATTCAGTTTTCTACAGACAAAAAAATGCCCCGCATAAGCGAGGCATTCAAAAGTATTAGTGCATAATTCTAACTAGTTGGTGCTGTAGCAAGGCAACAAAGAAGATTCAGCTATGGAGCATAGTTTCCTATGTGACTTAGTGAATCTTCTGCAGTTAACGCAGCTACAGTGCCAAATAGGACGAATTATTGACCTTTAACTTCTTTAAGACCGTTGTAAGGAGCTTTAGAACCTAGAGCTTCTTCGATACGGATAAGTTGGTTGTACTTAGCAACACGGTCAGAACGGCTCATAGAACCAGTTTTGATTTGACCTGCAGCTGTACCTACCGCTAGATCAGCGATAGTTGCATCTTCAGTTTCGCCAGAACGGTGAGAGATTACTGCAGTGTAGCCAGCGTCTTTAGCCATCTTGATAGCAGCTAGAGTCTCTGTTAGAGAACCGATTTGGTTGAACTTGATAAGGATAGAGTTAGCTACGCCTTTCTCGATACCTTCAGCAAGAATCTTAGTGTTTGTAACGAACAGATCGTCACCAACGATTTGAAGCTTGTCGCCTAGAAGTTCAGTTTGGTGCTTGAAGCCATCCCAATCTGACTCGTCAAGACCGTCTTCGATAGAAACGATTGGGAAGTTGTTCGCTAGCTCAGCTAGGTAGTGGTTGAACTCTTCAGAAGTGAAAGTTTTACCTTCGCCCTTCATGTTGTAGATGCCAGCTTCTTTGTCGAAGAACTCAGATGCTGCACAGTCCATAGCAAGAGTAACGTCTTTACCTAGTTCGTAACCAGCAGCTGCAACAGCTTCTGCGATAACTTCTAGAGCTTCAGCGTTAGACTTAAGGTTAGGAGCGAAACCACCTTCATCACCAACTGCAGTGCTGTAGCCTTTAGACTTAAGAACTTTAGCTAGGTTGTGGAATACTTCAGCGCCGATACGTAGACCTTCTTTAAGAGTTTTAGCGCCAACTGGTTGGATCATGAACTCTTGGATGTCAACGTTGTTATCTGCGTGCTCACCACCGTTGATGATGTTCATCATTGGTAGAGGCATAGAGAACTGACCAGCAGTACCGTTTAGCTCAGCGATGTGCTCGTATAGAGGCATGCCTTTCGCAGCAGCAGCAGCTTTTGCGTTAGCTAGAGATACAGCTAGGATAGCATTCGCGCCGAACTTAGACTTGTTATCAGTACCGTCTAGGTCAAGCATGATTTGGTCAACGTCAGCTTGTGCTTTAGCGTCAGTACCAACTAGAGCTTCAGCGATTGGGCCGTTTACAGCTTCAATAGCTTTAAGAACACCTTTACCTAGGAAACGTGATTTGTCGCCGTCACGTAGCTCAAGAGCTTCGCGAGAACCAGTAGATGCGCCAGATGGAGCAGCAGCCATACCTACGAAACCGCCTTCTAGGTGTACTTCAGCTTCTACAGTTGGGTTACCACGTGAATCGATGATTTCACGACCTAGAACTTTAACGATCTTAGACATTGAATGTTTCCTTCTCGTTGAATATATAAATGTCAAATTTAAAGGTAGCAGCACAACTTACGCAGCTACCTGTATTCCTTTTTACTTCTCTAACTCGCCGCGCTGGAACTCACCAGCCGCTTTAACGAAACCTGCAAACAATGGGTGACCATCGCGAGGTGTTGAAGTGAACTCTGGGTGGAATTGAGCAGCAACGAACCATGGGTGGTTCGGGTTCTCAATAACTTCAACCAGTTTCTTGTCCGCAGATAGACCCGATACTTTTAGGCCCGCTTTTTCGATTTGTGGACGAAGATTGTTGTTCACTTCGTAACGGTGACGGTGACGTTCATGGATCGTCGCGCTACCGTATAATTCGTAAGCTTTCGTCCCTTTCGCTAGGTGACAAAGCTGTGAACCAAGACGCATTGTGCCGCCAAGGTCAGATGTTTCTGTACGCTCTTCAACTTTACCTTCGCCATCAGTCCACTCAGTGATAAGACCAACAACTGGGTACTTAGTTTCAGTACAGAATTCAGAAGAGTGTGCCCCTTCCATTTTCGCAACGTTACGAGCGTACTCGATAAGTGCGACTTGCATACCTAGACAGATACCTAAGTACGGTACTTTGTTTTCACGAGCGTATTGAGCAGCAAGAATCTTACCTTCAACACCACGGTCACCAAAGCCACCAGGAACTAGGATTGCATCTAGGCCTTCTAAAACTTCTACGCCACGAGACTCAACGTCTTGTGAATCTACATATTTAATATTAACGCTTAGGCGATTTTTCAAGCCCGCGTGTTTTAGCGCTTCATTTACTGATTTGTATGCGTCTGGTAGTTCAATGTACTTACCAACCATACCAATCGTCACTTCACCCGTTGGGTTAGCTTCTTCGTAAATTACTTGTTCCCATTCAGACAGGTCTGCTTCTGGAGCTGTGATGCCGAAACGCTTACATACAAGTTCATCAGTACCTTGAGCTTTAATAAGCTGAGGGATCTTGTAGATAGAGTCAACATCGCGCATAGAAATAACTGCATTTTCTTGCACATTACAGAACAGAGCAATTTTCTTACGCTCGTTCGAAGGAATGTTGCGGTCTGAACGACAAACTAGGATGTCTGGCTGAATACCAATAGACAGTAGCTCTTTTACAGAGTGTTGCGTTGGCTTAGTTTTCACTTCGCCCGCAGCTGCTAGGTATGGCACTAGAGTAAGGTGCATGAACATTGCGCGTTCACGGCCTAGTTCTACTGCTAGCTGACGAATCGCTTCCATGAATGGTAGAGATTCGATATCACCAACCGTACCACCAACTTCAACGATCGCAATATCGTGGCCAGCTGCGCCAGAAATTACACGCTCTTTGATAGAGTTAGTGATGTGTGGGATAACCTGAATAGTTGCACCTAGGTAATCACCGCGACGCTCTTTAGCGAGTACGTCTGAGTAAACACGACCTGCAGTGAAGTTGTTACGCTTAGTCATCTTGGTGCGAATGAATCGCTCATAGTGACCAAGGTCAAGGTCTGTTTCAGCGCCATCTTCCGTAACGAACACTTCACCGTGCTGAGTCGGGCTCATAGTGCCTGGATCAACGTTGATGTAAGGGTCAAGCTTCATCATGGTCACTTTAAGACCACGAGCTTCTAAAATAGCTGCAAGAGATGCTGCAGCAATACCTTTACCTAGAGAGGATACAACCCCGCCAGTAACAAAAATGTAATTTGTCGTCATGTTTAACCTGAAATTGGTTGAATGAGGGAAATGGACTACTTCTGGACGGGATGAAAATATACCAGAAGCCCCTTATCGCCACAACGTGAAATCTATCACACTGCTATTTTTTATTTTTTGCTTCAAATCAATTCATGATAAAAGCTTTGGTTATCTTTTCTCCGCCACTTTGACTTCATCCCACATGGAATCAAGCTGTTGTAGTGAAAAGTCAGTCAAATTTTTATCTTGCTGACGAACTTTTTGTTCCACCCCTTTAAAGCGACGCGAAAACTTGAGATTGGCTTTATTGAGTGCCGATTCTGGGTTTTTACCTAAATGTCGTACCAAATTGACCGTCGCAAACAGTAAATCCCCCAGCTCTTCTTCAACCAAATCTTCATTTGGCGTCACTTGAAGTGCCTCTTCCAGCACCTCATCGACTTCCTCTAAAACCTTATTAGCCACTGGGCCAATAGAGTCCCAATCAAAGCCATATTTCGCGACCTGCTTTTGAATCTTTGTAGCACGTGAAAGCGCAGGTAGAGAGCTTGGTATTGAGTCTAGAATACTTTCTTGAGTTTTGCCTGCCTGAGCTTTTTCTTTGGCTTTTTCAGCTTCCCAGTTGGCATTAATTTCTTCATCGCTCGCAAACTCGGTATCAGAAAACACATGCGGATGGCGGCGTGTTAGCTTTTCGTTAATGCCATCAACCACATCAGAGAACTCAAACAACCCCTGTTCTTTCGCTAACTGGCTATAGAAGATCACCTGAAACAACAAGTCACCCAACTCTTCTTGTAGGTTCGGCCAATCTTTGTTGTGAATCGCATCCACCACTTCGTACGTCTCTTCGATAGTATGCGGGACAATTGTTTCAAAATTTTGTTTTAAATCCCAAGGACAGCCACCTTCTGGATCGCGCAGCTTAGTCATAATTTGTTCTAGTTGTTCAATCGGGTGGCTCATGGTGCTTTCCTATTATTCTGTTTGATTGTTTTAATCTAATTCTTTTCTTAAAACTAAAAAAGGTGAGCAGCCAAAACCACTCACCTTTCTATTTTTCGTCATCTCCAAGAGTGAAGTATGAGCGAGTTGGGGATCTCAAACCGCTTGGCGAGATTCCCTATCACGTTCGTCCCTCACTGTAGGGAATGACATAAATGACACAAAAGGATCATCCAAGTCTCTTAACGCTCATTACATCTTTGATCTGCTCGACTCGACTTGTCACTCGGCTCAGAATCTCAATATTGGTCACTTCCAAATCGAAATCCATTACCGATAGCTGACGCTTGTAGTCGATGCGGCTCTTCATTGTCGTCACACTGATCTTCTCGTTCGAGAACAGTGAGGTGATGTCTTTCAACAAGCCATTACGTTCTAGCGCTTCAACACGCAGCGTTAGGATGTATGAGCCGACAAAGCCATTACCCCAAACGGTATCAATGATACGTTCTGGCGCATGCACGCTTAGCTCGCCTAGCTGTTCACAGTCAGCGCGGTGCACTGAGATACCACGACCTTGAGTGATGTAACCTTTAATCACATCACCTGGGATTGGCTGACAGCAACGCGCTAGGTGCGTCATTAGGTTATCAACGCCCTCAACCACTACCGCATCTTTCTTCGGACGACTCTGTTGTGCCGGCTTGTTTTCCGACTCAAGCAGTTTCTCTAGCGCTTTCTTGTCTTCTTCTTCCGCCGTTGGCTTATTCACTAGCGCATTGATGTGATTAACCACTTGGTTAATACGCAAGTCGCCACTACCAATACCTGCATAGAGTTCGTCTGGCGTATTCACGTTAAAGCGTTTTAGTGCGTATTGATCAGCATCTTTTAGGGTTGCGCCTACTTTCGCTAGCTCAACTTCCAGGATATCACGACCCGCTTCTAGGTTTTTCTCACGGCTTTGTGCGCGGAACCAAGCGTTGATTTTCGCTCGAGCTCGACCAGAATGAACAAAACCTGTGGTTGGATTTAACCAGTCACGAGATGGGTTCGGCTCTTTCTGCGTGATGATCTCAACTTGATCGCCCATCGATAGTTTATGAGTGAACGGTACGATACGCCCCGCTACTTTGGCACCGATACAGCGGTGTCCGACCATCGAGTGGATGTGGTAGGCGAAATCCAACGGGGTTGCGCCCATTGGTAAGTCGACCACGTCACCACGTGGAGTAAATGCGTATACACGGTCATCGAAGACTTGGCTACGTACCTCATCCAGCATCTCGCCAGAGTCCGACATCTCTTCTTGCCAGTCGATAAGTTTACGCAACCAAGTGATTTTCTCATCGTAGCCACTACGGACGCTTGAAGCTCCTTCTTTGTACTTCCAGTGCGCCGCCACACCAAGCTCAGAGTCTTCGTGCATTTGCTTAGTACGGATCTGAATCTCAATGGTCTTGCCTTCAGGGCCAAGTACTACGGTATGAATCGACTGGTAACCATTTGGCTTAGGGTTCGCCACATAGTCATCAAATTCGCTCGGGAGGTGCTTGTATTTAGTGTGTACCACCCCAAGGCCGGCGTAACAGTCTTGCAGCTGGTCAGCGATAATACGTACTGCTCGTACGTCAAAAAGCTCATCGAAGGCTAAGCCTTTCTTCTGCATTTTGCGCCAGATACTGTAGATGTGTTTTGGTCGGCCACTCACTTCAGCATTGATGTTTGAACGCTGCATTTCTGCGGTTAAATCATCAACGAAATCTGTGATGTATTGTTCACGAACGATACGACGCTCAGACAGCTGTTTTGCAATCTGCTTGTAGGTATCTGGTTGTTGGTAGCGGAATGCGTAATCTTCGATTTCCCACTTAAGTTGGCCGATACCTAAACGGTTTGCCAGTGGGGCATAGATGTTAGAACACTCTTTTGCGGCCGCGCGACGCACAGCATCAGGCGCTTTTTTTACCTCGATAAGGTTACAGATTCGTTCAGCGAGTTTGATGACTACGCAGCGGAAATCATCGACCATAGCCAGTAGCATGCGTCGAACGTTATCAACTTGACCCGAGGCAGCACTGCCTTCAAGGGTCACGTTTAACTGGCCTAAGGCCGCCATTTCTTCAACGCCATCGATCAACTTTACGGTTTCTTTACCGTAGCTTTCTTCAAACGCTTCGCGCTCAAAAACGCCGCTTGAGACGACAGGGAAAAGTTGTGCAGCAATTAAAGTGGCACGGTCCATGGACAAGGTGACCAAGATTTCGATCATCTCACGGCCACGCCAAAGCAAGAGCGATGCTTGCTCGTGATCTTTTAAAAGTTCTTCACAGTGACGATAAACTTTAATCAGTTTATTCGAGGTTTTTGCGTCTTGATTCAATGACGCAATCCAACTTTCTAGCTCAAACTGTTCGCTTGGGTTTAAATGTGCGCTTCGTACCGCAACCATCATGCCTTCCTAGTTATTATGTTTTATACCCAATTCAATATGACTAACTGGTTCCAAGTTAGTTCGACCATATTGATATCAGCGCAGGCTTCCCTGCGCCTTTGTGATTCATTTGAAGCCTTGTTTAAGGGCCTCTAAGCCTTGATAAAGAGAGCCATCGATTCTAGATGACTGGTGTGTGGGAACATGTCCAACATACCCAGTTTGGCTAATTGATAACCTTGTTTTTCTAAGCTCTCAGAATCTCTAGCTAGAGTAGCAGGATTACACGAAACATAAACCACACGCTTCGCTCCTAACGCTGAAATTTGATCAACGATCCCACTAGCTCCCGCACGTGCCGGGTCAAGCAATACTTTATCGAACTTCTCTTTTGCCCAAGGCTGTGAAGATAAGTCTTCTTCAAGGTTAGCTTGGTAAAATTCCGTATTGCTTAACTGGTTTAACGCTGCATTAGATTTGGCTTGCTGAACCATTTCATCAACGCCTTCTACACCAACCACAAACGCCGATTGTTGCGCGATAGGTAAACTGAAGTTACCTAAACCACAAAACAGGTCTAGTACTCGCTCATCCGCTTGAGGCTCTAGCCACTCAATCGCTTGAGCCACCATCTGCTGATTCACTTTCTGGTTTACTTGGATAAAGTGGTTTGGCTCAAACGGTAACGTCACGCCAGTTTCGCTGTAAGAAGGTGTATCGCCGACTAAGCGAACCAACTTATCGGTTTCAGGCATCGAATACAGCGTAGCGCCTTCTTCTTTTGCTAACGCAATCAGCGCTTGCTCATCTTTTTCAACCAAAGGCTTAAGGTGACGTAGCACCATAACAGGGCCAGTATCGCCCAACACCAATTCAACGTGTCCTAAAGACGTAAGGCTGTTGAAAGTGTTCAGTAAATTTTTCAGTTTTGGCAGCAATACATTGAGGCGAGGATCAAGCACGGCACAGTCGGTGATGTTTTCAATCTGCTTACTCTGCTTCTTACGGAAACCAAACTGAAGCTGCTGTGTCTTCTTATCAACAAATAGGCTGATACGTGCACGACGTCGATAACCGGTTTCATCACCGACAATAGGTTGTGCAACTTCAGTGTTAGCTGTTTGGTATTGGCTCATAAGGTGCGTCAGAGATTGCGATTTATGCTCAACCTGAGAAGAGTAACCGAGGTGTTGAAGGTGACAACCACCACACTGATTAAAGTGCTTACAAAACGGCTTTAAACGCTGCTCGCTCGGCTTCAATAACTTGATGAGCTTAGCTCGCGAAAACTTACTTTTGCTCTCAGTAAGTTGAATAACCACCTGCTCACCGGGCAATGCGCCATCAATGAAAACCGGTTTATTCTTTTGATAAGCGATGCCAGCGCCATTGTGATCCATTCGTTCAACCAAAACCGATTGATGCTTGGTCTCGAGTTGAGTTTTCTTTTTTGGTTGGAAAAAACGTGCCATTGCTTGTGCCTAATGTATCTTTTAATAAGTAATTGGTATCCAGGACTCACTATTATGTCTTGGAATCATTGTCGAACGTCACGGCTTTGATTAAGCTTACCGTTCACTTAACCGCCATTGTGTGCGTTATTTTCCCATATCCAGACCTCGATGTAATTAAAGAACATGACCAGATATGGCTTAAGAGCCCGTGTAATTACCTTAACTCTAGCTCCAACCCTGATTATTGGGTTGCTATTGAGTGCATTTTTCTCATTTAACCGCTATCAAGACCTTGAAGGTCAAGTGGTTAACACTGGTACTAGCATCATTGAGCCACTTGCGATTGCGAGTGAATCAGGCATGAAGCTCGAAAGTCGAGAGTCTGTTCGTCAGCTTATTAGCTATGCGCATCGAAAGAATTCTAAGCTAGTGCGCAGTATCGCGGTGTTTGATGAGCGTCATGAGTTGTTTGTAACCTCAAACTTCCACCCCGATTTTGAAAGCCTGACCTACCCCAAAGATAAACCGATCCCGCATTTAAGCTCATCGAACCTTCTCGATAATACGCTGATCCTGCGGACACCTATCATCGCCGAAGGCCAGTACATCAATTCAGCCAACGGTCAGTCTCAAGCTAATCAAGCGATCGGCTACATTGCGATTGAATTAGATCTTTCATCACTTCGATTGCAGCAATATCAAGAAGTGTTCTCTGCATTCTTAGTGTTGATTCTCGGGCTTGGTTTATCGGGTGTGTTTGCGTTCCGCTTAATGCACGATGTCACTCAACCGATCACACACATGAAAAACATGGTCGACCGAATTCGTCGAGGTCACCTAGATGTGCGTATCGAAGGTAAGATGCATGGTGAGCTAGACTCGCTGAAAAACGGTATCAATGCGATGGCGGTATCGCTATCAGAGTATCACGTCGAGATGCAGCACAGTATCGACCAGGCCACATCAGATTTGCGTGAAACTCTTGAACAGCTTGAGATTCAAAACGTTGAGTTAGACATCGCGAAGAAACGCGCTCAAGAAGCGGCTCGTGTTAAGTCTGAGTTCTTAGCGAATATGTCTCACGAATTGAGAACGCCGCTGAACGGTGTGATTGGCTTTACTCGTCAAATGCTCAAGACTCACCTATCGAACAGTCAAACCGATTACCTACAAACCATTGAACGCTCGGCAAACAACCTGCTTAGCATCATCAACGATATCTTGGACTTCTCGAAACTTGAAGCCGGTAAATTAGCCCTAGAGAACATCCCATTTGAATTCCAAGCCAGCCTTGAAGAGGTAGTAAACCTTCAAGCAACCAACGCTCATGAGAAAGGCCTAGAACTGACACTGAAGATCGACCCTAAAGTACCGCCAGGTGTGGTGGGCGATCCACTGCGTATTCAGCAGATCCTAACCAACCTTGTTGGTAACTCAATCAAGTTTACCGAACGCGGCAACATTGATATCAGCGTTGAGCTTCGCTCACAAAGTGAAGACAACATCGAGCTGCAATTCATGGTTCGCGATACGGGTATTGGTATTTCTGAGCGTCAACAAGCTCAGCTTTTCCAAGCTTTCAGCCAAGCCGATGCAAGTATCTCTCGTCGTTACGGCGGTACAGGCTTAGGTCTGGTTATCACCCAAAAACTGGTCAGCCAAATGGGCGGAGAGATCAGCCTAACCAGTCGTCTTCACCAAGGCTCTACCTTCTGGTTCACCTTGAGACTATCAACGACTGATATGCCGATGACAGAGCTGATTGAGACGCAGTGTCTGCAAGACAAACAACTGCTGCTTATCGAGCCAAACATGCAAGCGGCATCGATTACTCAGCAAATCCTAACCCAAGAAGGCTTAGTGGTAACGTATCGTTCGGTGATGCCAGATGAGACGACCTCGTATGACTACGTTCTGCTTAACCTAGCCGCCAACCAAGAGTATCAATTTGATACTGTGAGTGGTTGGGCGATCGGTGCGAAGAAGATTGCTCAAAACGTGATTATTGGTACACCAAGTACCGAGCTAGCGTTGGGTGAGCAACTAATGAAAGAGGTCGATGTTCAGTGCATCACCAAGCCTCTTTCTCGTAAGAAGTTGCTGCAAACTCTGGTATCGAATCAGGCACCTACCTTGATTGCACCAGCGATTGAAACGCATTCTGAAGAGAAGTTACCGCTTACTGTGATGGCAGTAGACGACAACCCAGCCAACCTTAAGTTGATTACCGCGCTGCTTAAAGAGCGTGTAGAAACCGTCATCAGTTGTACCAGTGGTCAGCAGGCGATAGACAAAGCGACAGAGACGCCATTTGATATCATCTTCATGGATATTCAAATGCCACAGATGGACGGTGTAACCGCTTGTCAGAACATCAAAAAACTGGCGAACAATGCGAATACACCTGTAATTGCCGTGACCGCACATGCAATGATTGGCGAACGAGATCGACTGCTTGAAGCAGGCATGGATGACTACCTAACCAAACCTATTGAAGAGCATGTTTTACAGCAGGTTCTGATTCATTGGAGCTCGACCTCTGAGGTTGAGCACATCGAAAAAATAGATCCAGACCACCCAGCGGTCTCTGCTGAAGTCGACAACGGTCCGGTGTCAGAAACTGAAGCCAGCGTGCACACAAACATCATCATTGATTGGCAAGCTGCGATGAAACAAGCCGCCAATAAAGAAGACCTCGCACGCGATATGCTGCAAATGCTCGTCGACTTTATTCCAGAGGTGTATGAGGCAGCAGACAAAGCGATAGAAGACAGTGACTATCCAGTTGAAGAGCTGATACACATCATTCACAAGATGCATGGCAGCAGCTCGTACAGCGGCGTACCAAGGCTAAAATCGGTATGTGCGACAATAGAGAAAGAGCTGCGTTCAGGTACTTCTGTTGAAGACATTGAACCTGAGCTTTTCGAGCTTCAGGATGAATTAGATAAGGTTCAAGCAACCGCGATTCACTACTTGAAACAGGCGAAGGCCTAGCGGGTACTTGTTACTCACTAGTATTCTTTAGAGGGTTTACCCGCCAATAAAAAAGCAGAGCTCATGAGCTCTGCTTTTTTCTGTCTAGAGCCAAGAGCACTAGATATAAAGTCGCGATAATCTGTTTACGATTCGAGTAACACCGTTGCCACAGCGTAGTGACGCTCATCCGAGATAGTCAGATGAATCGATGTTGTGCCATTCGCCTCTGCGATTTCACGCGCTTTCTTGTGTAAGCTCAATACTGGCTTACCATGCTCATCGTTTGAAATCTCAAAGTCGTGGAAGGTAACACCCAGCGCAATCCCCGTACCTAACGCCTTAGATGCAGCTTCTTTAGCAGCAAAACGTTTTGCAAGGTAACGGCCTTTTTGCTTCAACTGTTGGAATACTTCAAACTCAGAATCCGTCAAAATACGCTGAGCAAAAGCGTCGCCACTTCGCGACAGCGCCTTCTCGACACGTTCGATTTCTGCGATATCTGTACCTAATCCAACAACTGCCATGTTTCCTCTACTACTTAACTTCTGTCTAATGATTAACTGTACATCGCTTAGTGCCGACGACTTGCCGAACTAAGCGTTGTTACGTGCTGTTTCCATGATTGCTTTCATGTCTGCAACGGCTTTGTTTAAGCCATCAAACACTGCACGTCCCATGATCGAGTGACCGATGTTCAGCTCGTAGATCTCTGGAAGTGCCGCAATCGGTGCTACGTTGTGGTAAGTCAGACCATGACCCGCATTGACTGTGATACCTAAGTCATCTGCATAGCTTGCGCCTGCTGCGATCTTCTTAAGCTCGTCTTGTTGATCTTCTTCTGTCTTAGCATCAGCATAGTGACCCGTGTGCAGTTCAATGAACGGTGCGCCACACGCTTTTGCAGCATCGATTTGCTCACGGTCAGCATCGATAAACAGAGATACCTTGATACCTGCTGCAGACAGTTTTTGTGTCGCCGCTTTGATCTTCTCTAGTTGACCAACTACGTCCAAGCCACCTTCAGTGGTTAGCTCTTCACGTTTTTCAGGAACCAGACAAACAAACTCAGGATTAGTATCGAGTGCAATTTGAACCATCTCGTCCGTTACGGCCATCTCCAAGTTCATGCGAGTTTGAAGTGTTTCAGCCAGAATACGCACATCGCGATCAACGATGTGACGACGGTCTTCACGCAGGTGAATAGTAATGCCATCTGCACCAGCACGTTCAGCGATTTCAGCTGCGTGTACTGGATCTGGGTATTTAGTACCACGTGCATTACGTAGTGTTGCAATATGGTCGATATTAACGCCTAAAAGGATTGAGCTCATTTTCCAATACTCCGTGCTCTGGAGAGGGCTATTGTTGGCATAAATAGCTCTCTACTTTTTAATGGTTTGCCGCCAAGATACGGCTTTAAGGCTATGCGTGTAAAGCGTTTTGCCGCTTTTAACTGCTCTTTAGTGATAAACCTACGTTCGCTGATTGCAATAAGTTCATCGCCCATAAAAGTCAGGTTATCTCGACGTACTGAAGCGATGAAACCTTTCTGCTCTCGATAGCGATAAGTCATGCTCGGATCAATCGCTTCGCCAGTGCCCGCGCAGTGTAAAAAGTCGACGCCGTAACCCATAGCAGATAATAGAGCCAGCTCAAAGCGACGCAGTGCTGGCTCAGGATTATCATTATGCGCCAGCTCTGTTAAAGCATGAAGATAGTCGTGAAAAAGTGCAGGCATCGGTACTTCCGCCATCAATACCCGACCGATAAGCTCGTTCACGTACATGCCTGAATACAGATTAATACCGGCGAGAGGGAGCCCCAAGCTGATGGGTTCAGCTTGGCGTAAGGTTTTCATCGAACCATTACCAGACCACTTAAGCAATAGCGGCGTAAAAGGTTGTAATGCACCTTTCAAATTGGAACGCTTGCTGCGAGCGCCTTTAGACATCAACGTCACCCGACCGAACTCTTCGCTGAAGACGTCCAAGATCAGGCTCGACTCACTGTATGGTCGACGGTGCAACACAAAGCATCGCTGTAACCCTTCGCTCAATCACTTACCCTTATTACAGATACAAAAAGAGAGAGTTCGCACTCTCTCTTGGATTTATCTTCAGTTCAACTTTCTTAATCTCAGAAAGTGACGTTCAATATATTATAGATCGTCGATGTAGCCTAACGAGCGAAGTGCACGCTCATCATCAGCCCAGCCAGATTTAACCTTGACCCAAGTCTCTAGGTAAACCTTACGGCCGAATAGCTCTTCCATATCGATACGCGCTTCACGACCAATCGTTTTGATCTTCTCGCCCGCTTTACCAATCACCATTTTCTTCTGGCCTGTACGCTCAACAAGAATCAGTGCATTGATGTGGAAGCCATCGTTATCTGGGTTGTAATCGAAACGTTCGATTTCAACCGTTACCGAGTAAGGTAGCTCGTCACCCGTAAAGCGCATCAGCTTTTCACGGATAATTTCAGAGGCCATAAAACGTTGCGAGCGATCAGTCACGTATTCTTCAGGGAAGTGGTGTGTCGCTTTAGGTAAATGTTCACGTACGTGCTTACGCAGTACATCAATATTTTTACCTTGCTTCGCTGAGATTGGCACTACATCAATGAAGTCCATCTTCTTAGAGACTTCCATCATGTGCTGCATGACGTTAGTACGGTCTTGAACGTTATCTACTTTGTTGATGCAAAGTACAACTGGGAAGTCAGTCTTCTTCAGTTTGTTCAGAACCATCTCATCGTCGTCAGTCCAGTGAGTACCATCGACAAGGAAGAATACTAGGTTTACATCACTCAATGAGCTGTTCGCCGCACGGTTCATCAAGCGGTTGATGGCACGCTTTTCTTCAATATGAAGTCCAGGAGTATCAACAAAGATCGCTTGGTAATCACCCTCAGTTTCAACGCCCATAATACGGTGACGTGTCGTCTGTGGTTTACGTGATGTAATAGAAATCTTCTGACCCAGAATATGGTTCAGAAGCGTCGACTTACCTACATTTGGGCGACCGACAATAGCGATGAAGCCACAGTGTTGGTTTTCCGGTAGGCCTGTTTTTTTGCTATCAGATGAAAAGAATGCATCGATATCGAAATCTTGGTTGTTATCAGACATTGCTTAGTTGCTCTAATGCTGTTTCAGCAGCCGCTTGTTCTGCCTTGCGGCGGCTAGTGCCTTTACCGATAACAGGTTTATCCACACCTGCCACTTCACACTCAACCGTAAACTCTTGGTTGTGTGCTTCACCTTTAATATTAGTCACTGTGTAGACAGGTAGAGGATTTCTTCGACCTTGCAAAAACTCTTGTAGGCGAGTTTTCGGATCTTTTTGAGATACTCCAGGCTGAATAGCATCTAGGCGAGATTGGTACCAGCTTAAAATAATGCCGCGAACCGTCTCGGTATCACTATCTAAATAGACAGCGCCGATGACCGCTTCAACCGCATCCGCTAGAATAGAATCACGACGGAAACCGCCACTCTTCAACTCACCTGGACCTAATTTTAAGTAATCTCCTAGTTCGAATTCACGACCTAGTTCTGCCAATGTATGACCACGTACTAATGTTGCGCGCATGCGGCTCATATCACCTTCGTTTACCTTAGGAAAACGGTGGTAAAGATCATCAGCGATAACAAAACTTAAAATTGAATCGCCCAGAAACTCAAGACGTTCGTTATGTTTACCTGCGGCGCTGCGGTGAGTCAGCGCCAAGTGGATAAGATCGGCATCATTAAACTGATAGCCAATCTTTCTCTCTAGTTTATCAATTGGAGAATTCATGCTCTCTCGATGTGTTATGTGATCGATTAATGAATCCCACCGATGCGATTAAAACGCACACCAGTAGGAATCCATGTTGGAAGTACACTGTCTGAACCGCGTTCGAATTCGAAGCTGATCCAAATAGCAACGGCCTTACCAACAAGGTTTGCTTCAGGGACAAAGCCCCAGTAACGGCTATCGGCACTGTTGTCACGGTTATCACCCATCACAAAGTACTGGCCTTCTGGAACGACCCATTCGTTAACACCATTGCGAGGCTGATATGCTTGCACACGATCGCGGCGCAATGGGTTAACTAAAATCTGGTGTTCTACGTCTCCAAGCTGTTCGTTCAGCTGAATCAGAGGCACACCATCTTGAATAAATTGGCTCTCTTCAACATTACTTAGTTTCACTGGTTCACAGCTACTTGTACCCTTCGCCTGAATGCAGATCTCTTTACGACTGCTGTAGCGAATGGTGTCACCTGGCATACCAACAACACGCTTGATGTAGTCGATGTTAGGCTGAGGTGGGTACTTAAATACGATTGAATCACCACGCTCTGGCTTGCCCGTTTCTACCAGTTGAGTGCGCCATACTGGGTCTTTTAGACCGTACGCGTACTTCTCTACCAAGATGAAGTCACCAACCAAAAGCGTTGGCATCATCGAGCCAGAAGGGATTTGAAACGGTTCATAAATAAATGAACGCAGAACCAAAACAAATGCAATTACCGGGAAAATGGACACACTGTTCTCAACCCACCAAGGCTGAGCCGTAACTTTTGCGCTGGTTTCAGCGTCTAGGCCATTCGATTGTGCTTCAACGTCAGCAAGTTTTTGCTGGCGTTTCTTCGCCCACACAAACTTTTCCAACGCCCATACAATGCCGGTCACTAGAGTTACGATCACTAAAATAAGCGAAAATGTATTAGCCATTGATATCCCTTAAATTTCATTTCTTTAAAAATAACGAAAGTGAAAGAGTAGCGAGCTACTCTTTCACTTTAAATTATTCGTTTAATGCTGGATAAAGTTAGTCTTTTCCAACATGAAGGATTGCAAGGAAAGCTTCTTGAGGCAGTTCAACGTTACCGATCTGCTTCATACGCTTCTTACCTTCTTTTTGTTTCTTAAGAAGTTTCTTCTTACGACTGATATCACCACCATAACATTTTGCGATTACGTTCTTACGCAGTTGTTTCACTGTAGAACGAGCAATGATGTGGTTACCAATCGCTGCTTGAATCGCGATATCGAACATCTGACGAGGGATGAATTCTTTCATCTTCTCTACCAGTAGACGACCACGAGACTGGGCAATATCTTTATGCGTAATGATCGCTAATGCATCAACGGTTTCGCCATTCAGCAATACGTCGACACGTACCATGTTTGATGGCTCGTAGCGTTGGAAGTTGTAATCCAATGATGCGTAACCGCGAGACGTTGACTTCAGACGGTCGAAGAAGTCTAGAACGACTTCTGCCATAGGAAGATCATACGTCACAGCAACTTGGTTACCGTGGTAAACCATGTCGACTTGTACGCCACGCTTCTCAACACACAGTGTAATTACGTTACCTAGGTAATCAGAAGGTACCAGAATATTACAGCGTGCAATTGGTTCGCGAATTTCTTCTAGGTCATTAACTGCTGGCAGTTTAGCCGGGCTATCAACGTACAGAACCGTTTTATCTGTTTTTACAACTTCATACACTACTGTTGGAGCAGTTGTGATTAGGTCTAGGTCGTATTCACGCTCTAGACGCTCTTGGATGATCTCCATGTGAAGCATTCCTAAGAAGCCACAACGGAAACCAAAACCAAGTGCTGCTGAACTTTCTGGTTCAAAGAACAGTGATGCATCGTTCAGGCTTAATTTGCCTAACGCGTCACGGAAGTTTTCGTAGTCATCAGATGATACAGGGAATAGACCAGCGTATACCTGAGGCTTCACTTTTTGGAAACCAGGTAGACGTTCAGTGCTGCCGCCTTTTGCAAGCGTCAACGTATCACCAACTGGTGCACCTAGGATGTCTTTAATACCACAAACAACCCAACCTACTTCGCCAGTATTTAGCTCTGTAGTATCGATTTGCTTAGGCGTGAAGATACCTAGACGGTCAACACCCCATACTTGGTCTGTCGACATTACTTTGATCTTATCGTTCTTCTTCAGCTTACCGTTTTTGATACGAACCAAAGAAACTACGCCAAGGTAGTTATCGAACCAAGAGTCAATGATCAACGCTTGTAGAGGCGCTTCAGGATCACCTTCCGGTGGCGGGATTGCCGTCACGATGTTTTCTAGAACATCATCAACACCCAAACCTGTTTTCGCAGAACAGCGAGTCGCTTCCATCGCATCGATGCCAACGATCTCTTCGATTTCTTCAGCAACACGTTCTGGTTCAGCAGCTGGTAGGTCAATCTTGTTCAAGATTGGCACTACTTCCAGTTCCATTTCGATTGCTGTGTAACAGTTTGCTAGAGTTTGTGCTTCAACACCTTGGCCAGCATCCACTACAAGTAGTGCGCCTTCACAAGCCGCTAGAGAACGAGATACTTCGTAAGAGAAGTCTACGTGTCCAGGAGTGTCGATAAAGTTAAGTTGGTAAGTTTCACCATCTTTAGCTTTGTAATCTAAAGTCACACTCTGCGCTTTAATTGTAATACCACGCTCGCGTTCTATATCCATAGAATCGAGGACTTGAGCTGCCATCTCACGTTCACTTAATCCTCCACAAACTTGGATTAAGCGGTCAGAAAGGGTCGACTTACCGTGGTCGATGTGGGCGATAATCGAAAAATTACGAATGTGCTTCATAGGCTTGGTGTGACTAAACTCTTTGAATAGGGATAATAAGAAAGCCGCGACGCGTCCAATCTACAGTCAGCATTGGTGGCGGCATTTCAATCAAGTTGGCAGATTCTACCCAATTTAAGGGCAAGAAGCATCATAAATTAGACGAGAGACTCACCTAGGATTCGAATCAAGACGACTTCTTGCTTGGATTTGTCTTCCATGGGTTTGGCTAACCGCTTCGCTAAGGCAATCCCACCAGCAGTAAACAGTGCTGCACTTAAGATAACAATGCCCTCGCCGCCCTGGAGTAAGGGTTGTAACAAGAGTTGCCCAAAACCAGCACCAATCATCAACATAAAAAGTGGGATGAGATAAACAATCGCCGCCGACTGAAGTAGGCTTTTTTCTGGAAAGCCAATTTCTACGATTTGTCCAGCTTTGACTAAGCTTTTGGTTTTAAGCTGCCAAAACAAAGATTTATTGCCAACAGCCTTGGTCACAATACCCGTACCGCAGTTTTTTTGAGAAGAACAGCTGCTACAACTGGTTTGTTGTTCGCAGCTCAATTGAACAAAGTATTGCTTACCTTTTTGTTCAACCGAGCTAACGGTCGCCAGCGCGGTCATCATTGCGCTTGTACCGATTTATTAAATGTAACTGACTGAGCAATACGTTTTGCAGTTGCCGGCGGAATGTCACCAACCACAGAGATCTCTTTATCGCCAATCACTAAGCTGTGCAAGGTTCTACGCCCTTGACGCACCAGCTGCCCTTTCAATGAATGCTCATCTTTTTCCGCGATATAAACCGAAAAGTTAAACAGTCCATCACTGAAAAGCTGACTTTCAACCATTTTATCGGTCGCAGCCATTTGATAGCGGCTAAGCTCTTTTGATTTAAACCCTTCAGGAATCCACGACGCTTGCCAGTTAGTTTCACTCACTAAGCCTTCCGGTAATGATAAAACTTTCGGCAATTGAGCTTGGCTCAAGCCACCCATAGCCTCAGCAATCTTATCGTTCACCACGTAAGAGATAGTGCGGTACTGTTCAAGCACTTCGCCATCACGATCCAAAAGGTCGGCACGCAAAGGAAGATTCGTTTTTTCGTCTACCCAAACCACGTAAGAGTAGCGAAGGCCATCTTTCGGCACGACACGCAGCACTTGAGTGGTGCTACCTGCTTCACGAGAGCGACCAACTTTCACAAAGTCGTAGTACTGATTCAGAGATTCGATATCTCGATTAATCATCGGAATAACAGGCGCAACCATGCTGCCTGACTGAATCGTAAATGGCTCTGTACCCGGCTCGATGTAGCTAACTTCGTTGCCACGTCGAATGACTTCACGAACAGGGCCGCTTAGATAAACAAGGTGTGCAAGTTGTTGGTCGTCGTTAACCGCATGGCGATAAACAAGAGGCTCAATACTGCTCTTCTTTATCAAAATGTAGGAGAGTTCGTAATTTAGATGCTGACTGGCCTCGTTCATTTGATGCAACAAGTCCTTTGCAGTGGTTTCCTCTGCAAAGGCTGTTGGAGACATCAAGCTGAACAGTGTCAGTGCACTGACCAGGATTTTCTTCATTCAATGTCCGATTCTAGATGTGCATCTTGCATTGGCGATGCATCACTGTTTAATCTTAGCTGCAGCTCATAATCTTCTAACAATGCATGAACGCGTTTGCGCTGCTCTTGCAAGTTAGCTTCAGATGCTGGTTTCTCAACAGAGTCACGCGTTAAACTTACTGGTTCCGCAGAACCGGCAAATGGAATCGTCTGGAGTACAGGCAACTGCTCTGGTGCTGCAGGGTCGCTACCACCATATTGTTGAACACCTAATACAACGGCTAATGAAACACACGCTGCCACGGCAACTTGTCCAAACTGTTGTAACCACGCCGGAAGCTGACGCTTCGCTTGCTGAGGTTTAGGTTGCTCTTCAATTGGAGCAACAGTAGGTTCAACATTCACTTGGTGCAGGTTCGACATTGAACCATGTGCAGGCTCGTTCTCAAGCGCTGCCGCTACACTATTAGCAATGTTCCACTCTGGAGTTTCTGGCGAATCCCCACGCATAACATCACCAATTAAATGGTAACTCTGCCAAGTATCCATGCTTTCTTGATCAGATTCTAGATCTACAATGAGAGCTTTATCGATCGTTTCACCATCCATGAGTGCCGAAAGCTTTTCTTTATCAGCCATTATTTTCACCATAATTATTACAAGTTCTAGCGTTGCAAAAGAGGTTTGATTTTCTTTTCCACCGCTTCACGAGCTCGGAAAATACGCGAACGTACGGTTCCTACAGGGCAATCCATTACTTCTGCAATCTCTTCGTAGCTCAAACCTTCGAGCTCTCGCAACGTCATTGCAGTTTTTAAGTCTTCTGGTAGCGCTTCAATCGCTCCAAAAACAACTTGTTTCAATTCTTTAGACAGCGTTAAGTTCTCAGGGTTCGATATTTCTTTTAACGCGCTGCCTGTTTCGTAATATTCTGCATCTTCTGCATCTACATCGGTTGCTGGCGGCCTACGGCTTTGGGCAACGATATGATTTTTAGCGGTGTTCACGGCAATTCGGTATAACCATGTATAGAAGGCACTCTCGCCACGAAAGTTAGGTATCGCGCGGTAAGCTTTAATAAAAGCTTCTTGTGCTACATCAGGTACATCACCGGAATTATTCACGTATCGAGAGATAAGATTACAAACTTTGTTTTGATACTTAACCACTAGTAAGTTAAATGCCTGCTTATCTCCACTCTGAACTCGCTCAATCAACACTTGATCGGTTAGCTGCTCGTTCATTCGAGCGGGTACTCCTATTGTTATAACCCTCACCTTCACAGATATGGGTACTAATTATGCGAAATGTAGTATTGACACCACCGTCTACAAGAGCACTATTGTGACTAAGCCAAATACCGAAAGTTCCAACTTTCTTAAAATTATTTGCCATTATTGTTTCACAATGTGATGTAATAAAAATAGCTATCCCTATCAATTTGGGGAAACTTGAGCAAAAGCAATGGTATTGAGCAATTAAATATTTCTAGATAGCTGTCTATATATTGATTTTGCATAGCGTTTAAGGATGACTCTGGAGAGATTATAACAGTCTTAGCCAAACTCCTAAAACAAGACAAAGTCAATTGAGAGTGGACAACTCGACTATAGCCCGGGATTTAATAAGTTTTATGAACGCAAACCGTGAACATCAGTGTGATGTATTAGTGGTAGGAAGTGGTGCGGCAGGCTTGTCATTAGCCTTACGCGTAGCAGAACATGCAAAAGTAATTGTATTAAGCAAAGGACCACGCAGCGAAGGATCGACGTATTACGCACAAGGTGGTATCGCCGCGGTGTTCGATGAGTCGGACAGTATTGAGTCTCATGTAGAGGATACTCAAATCGCTGGGGCTGGGTTATGCGAAGAAGATACAGTTCAATTCATTGCTGAAAATGCGAAAGAGTGTGTGCAATGGCTGATTGATGGTGGTGTTCCATTTGATAAAGATGAGAACAGCACAGAAGGCCAACCAAAATATCACCTCACTCGTGAGGGTGGCCACAGTCACCGCAGAATTCTGCACGCTGCCGATGCAACTGGCATGGCGATGCAAACCTCACTACAAGATAACGTCAACAACCACCCAAATATCGAGATCTTCGAGCGCCACAATGCGCTGGATTTGATCACGGAAGATAAGATTGGTGGTTCAAAAGACAAGGTGATCGGTGCCTACATTTGGAACCGTAACCAAGAACATGTTGAAACCGTGCGCGCTAAGTTTGTTGTATTAGCAACAGGCGGCGCTTCAAAGGTTTACCAATACACCTCTAACCCAGATGTTTCTTCAGGTGATGGTATTGCTATCGCTTGGCGTGCGGGTTGTCGTGTGGCAAACCTTGAGTTCAACCAGTTCCACCCAACTTGTTTATTCCACCCAGAAGCGCGTAACTTCCTACTAACGGAAGCACTGCGTGGTGAAGGTGCTTACTTGCGTCGTCCAGATGGTTCTCGCTTTATGAAGGACTTCGATGAGCGCGGTGAACTGGCGCCACGTGATGTGGTTGCTCGTGCAATTGACTTCGAAATGAAGCGCTTGGGTGCCGACTGTATGTATGTTGATATCAGCCACAAGCCTGAAGAATTCATCACAGCGCACTTCCCGATGATCCATACTCGCTTGATGGACTTGGGCATCGACATGACCAAAGAGCCGATCCCTATCGTACCAGCCGCTCACTACACGTGTGGTGGTGTCATGGTGAATAAGCAGGGTCAAACCGACCTAACGAACTTGTATGCGATTGGCGAAGTGAGCTACACCGGCTTACACGGTGCAAACCGAATGGCTTCTAACTCACTGCTTGAGTGTGTGGTTTACGCATGGGCAGCAGCAAAAGATATCGTTGAGAACATCGACCAATCTCAACTGTGCGCTGAACTGCCAGCATGGGATGAAAGCCAGGTCACCAACAGTGATGAAGAAGTTATCATTCAACACAACTGGCACGAACTGCGCCTATTCATGTGGGATTACATGGGCATTGTTCGAACGGATAAACGACTAGAGCGAGCATTGCGTCGCATTCAGATGCTGCAACAAGAAACTCATGAGTACTACAGCTACTTCAAGGTTTCGAATAACCTATTAGAACTGCGTAACTTGCTACAAGTGGCAGAACTAATGGTTCGTTGTGCAATGCAACGTAAAGAGAGCCGCGGCCTCCACTACACGTTGGATTACCCTGAACTTGCAGAAGACAGTGGCCCAACGATTCTGACGCCAGAGAAACGCCAATCATAATAATTGGTTAAACGTGCTTAGCGAATTAGCCGTCAGCGGAAAATGATTAAACGAAAGGGAGCCGAGTGCTCCCTTTTCTTTTGTCTAACGCTTTCTTTTATCTAATACTTTCTTTCATCGAATAGTTTGGCTTCTCTAGCGCGCTCGTTGTAAGTTCGCCAGAAAATGGCGATATTCTCGCTCGCAACAGCTGTCCCGCCAAAGCAGTACCGAGTGCCCACATTCAAACTGCAATTTAACGAAGAACTGCGCCCAGATCTTATCAACGGACTTGAGTCGGTAAGTTCGGTCATTGAGTCGAATATCACCATCCTCTCTGTAATCAAAACGCCCATAGACACTATTTAGAATCACATGATTGTTTCTGAACAAGCGGATCATTAAAGCTAAGCAATAAAGGCTGGCGGCAAGTGGAATAGAAGACAGGACGATGAAAAACAAAAGGCACCCAAAAATAGTGCCTTTTGCAAATAATGCGGAATACGAAGGGTTAAGCTGAAGCTTAACGAACCTTGCTGAGGTTGTGTGCGACAATTTTATCAACCATTGATGCATGGCCTAGGTTTTCACTGCGTCCGTGGCCCATTACCCAAGTAAACAAATCTGGATCATCACACTCTAATAGAGAAACAAACTCGCGCTGTTCCTGCTCTTGCAATGAATCAAAACACTCTTCGAAAAATGGCATGATGACTACATCAAGTTCTAACATGCCGCGACGGCAACCCCATTTAATTCGTGCTTTCTGCTCTGCAGTGTACATTGGCTATCCTCACCTATAATTTTTCTTTCTCGGAGTGTAACAAGTCATACGCCCTGCAACTACTATGTGAGTCACAGTCCCTATCTAAGCTCACAAAAAAACCTAGGCTGACAAAGAAACAGAACCGGATTAACATAGAGCCAAATAAAATTCTTAGGAAAGATAAAATGGATTGGAAAAACATATTTCAGCCACTCGCTCATACGCAAAATGAATCGCTTCCAGAACTGATGATGACACACGTATCAGACTGGAGTGCAATTACCATGATAGGCGATGACAAAAAGTCGTACCTACAGGGTCAAGTAACGTGCGATGTCGTCACTCTTCCTAATGATGAATCCACATTAGGCGCGCACTGTGATGCAAAAGGAAAGGTATGGAGTATCTTTCGTTTGTTCCACCACAACGGTGGCTACGCACTCATGCAACCTAAATCAGCGATTGAAGTCGAGCTCGTTGAAATCAAGAAGTACGCGGTGTTCTCTAAGGTCGATATCGAGCAAACGTCTGACGTTGTTATCGGTGTGATGGGTTCGTCAGCTAATCAATACATTGATTCTATTTCAGAAAGCCAAGGTAATGTGCGTGCTATCTCTGGTGGTACAGCGGTTCAAGTTGCAGATAACCGCTGGGCTCTACTTGTGACAGAAGAAGCCGCTGAAGCCTTGGTATCAAACAGCGCTGCGGAGAAAGTATCAGAAACACTTTGGCAATATCATGAAATTCTTGATGCTCAGCCTAACCTATCGAAAGCAGAGCAAAACGAGCACATCCCTCAAGCGCTTAACCTGCAAGCGATTGGCGGTATCAGCTTTTCAAAAGGCTGTTACACAGGTCAAGAAACGGTTGCTCGTGCTAAGTACCGTGGCATGAACAAGCGTGAGATGCGCATTGTGTCGGGCACAACTGCGGACGTGCTGTCGTTAGAAAACCCTATTGAACTGGAACGTAGTGTGGGTGAGAACTGGCGTGGCGCAGGCCGACTATTAAACGTCTATCAATTTGCTGATAACCGAGCGATTGGTTTGATGGTACTGCCAAACAACCTTAATGACGATGTTCAGCTGCGACTGACCGCGCAGCCTGATCAAACATGGAATATCCTGCCACTGCCGTACAGCCTTGACGACGAGTAACCACGTGGAAACGCAGATTACACAATGGCTGGATCAACAGCAGGTGAATTATCGCCTGCTGATGCAAAGCAAGCCAACCACCAGCATTGAAGAAACTGCACAAGAGCGAGGCATCGACGCCTCTCAAATGGTGAAGTGCATCCTGCTCAAGGATATGGGCAACCAGTATGCGTTAGCCTGTACTGCTGGCGATCGCTCTGTCGACCCCAAGAAAGTACGCTCGGTACTGAATTGCCGTCGAATGACCTGCGTGTCGCTCGCTGATGTTGAAGCGATCACCGGTTTTAAAGTGGGTTGTGTTGGTCCGCTCGCTCTCAAGAGACACATGCCGATCATTTTTGATCCTTCCATTCAAAACAACTCGACCGTAACCATTAGCTCCGGCGACCGAATGGCTGGCGTTGCGCTGGATCTCAATGATCTTATGGCGCTATGTGCACCGACCGTCGCGGACATCAGTCGATGATCGTTTAGATCATGCTTCGCAAACTTCATTTTAATATTTCATTGAGTACATTTTTAGTGTGAACCTCGTCATAAGAAGAACACACCATCAATAAATAGTTACTCAAAATAAAAGCATAAGTAGTCACAAAGTTAAATTTGCGTTATTGTAAATTTACTGACTAGCTATTAAGCAAATCAGTGCAAGTGAATCCACTGAGTAACATCAGTATCCACTTTTGTGTAATGCATCTGTGACTATTCGCCCGTTTTAGACGGGCTTTTTTTTGTCCGAAATTTACAATTTGATTACACAAACAAAAAATCCCGCCTATTCTTATACTTGTAACATTATCACTGCTTAATACTGAACAGAAAAGTTCACGGCAGTTCACAACTCAGTATTATTTTGGGGAGGAGCTCACGTAAAAATAGATATTTACTGAAGAAAGTGCTTAGAACAGCACAAATATCTAATTAACGTCAACGCTACTGCATATAACTCCATGCTTATCACAATTATTATCTCGGAGTTTTTCTATAATATGCAGGCTAGGTAAATATAAGGATAATTAAGAATGAGACTGTTTAAGCGCTATACACCGAGTATGATTGCTAAACATGTAAGTCGACTTTTCAAAGGACGAATCTACATTTACGGCGTAGGAAAATTTGAGTTTGATAACGGTAAGCTAGTGCTACCAGACCGAGCAGAAAAACGTCACTTTCAAACAGTGAAAGAAATAAATAGTGAAATCATGAAACTGCGCTGCGCGTACGCATGACCTGATTATCTACAGAATTAAAAACAAAAAGGGTTGGCATTATGCCAACCCTTTTTTCGTACCAATTTTCGTATCAATGATGATTCGATATACCACCAGAACACTATGTCATTATCGATGAGTCACTGGACGCTTAGCTAAGTCAGGAAGATTGCCAGACAAACCCAGTGCGCGCTTCATGATCTCATCTTTCGCACCCGGTAATTGGCCCGCAAGCTTCATACCAATGCCACGAATCAGCTTCTTAGCTGGGTTATCGCCTTCAAACAGATCTTTAAAGCCCTGCATTGAAGCAATCATTTTCGCCGCCTCTGCTTTTCTCCAGCGCTCGTAGCCGCGAAGATTACGCTTGGTGCCAATGTCTTCACCCGCAGACCATAGCTTTAACAGCTCTTGCGCTAGGCTTGCTGCGTCTAATAGGCCAAGGTTCACGCCCTGCCCTGCTAATGGGTGAATGGTATGAGCAGCATCACCAACCAAAGCCACACGCTCTACCGCAAAGTCACGCGCATAACGCATGCGCAGTGGGAAGGCAAAACGGTCACCAACCACTTCACATAAGCCCAGCTTTGCATCGAACTCAGCTGTTAACTGCTTGTTGAATTCAGCATCCGACATTGATACGAGGTTCTCGGCACGATTTGGTTCCGTAGACCAAACAATCGAGCTCATGTTGCTTGGTTGCATTGGTAGGAATGCCAATGGGCCTTGAGGCGTGAAGATTTGACGAGCAACGCTGTGGTGCGGCTCTGTGGTTTTGATGTTCGCGACAATCGCACTGTGTCCGTAATCCCAATGTGTTAATGGGATATCTTGCTGCTTACGAACCCAAGAGTTTGCGCCGTCTGCTCCAACAACTAACTTAGCTGTCAGTGCTTGACCATTGTCCAATGTTAACCAAGCTTCACTTTCACCAATCGCCATCGTTTTACACGTTGCGGGCATATACAGGCTGACGTTGTCTTGTTTCTTAACCTGATCAAGCAGCGCTAATTGAATCACACGGTTTTCAACTATATGACCAAGATTAGGCTGAGCCAAGCGTGTCGAGTCAAACTCAATACGAGCGAAACTGTCTTGTTCCCACACTTCCATCGCTTGATACGGTGCAGCGCGTCTTTGTTCGATACCTTGCCATGCACCTAGATTACGAAGAATCACTTCACTAGAACGACTCAACGCGGATACACGCACATCAGGCAGCTCACTCAGCCCTTCACTAGGCGCTCTGCCTTCAATGACAGCGATTCTTAGGTCACTGTCTTTTAGGGCAGCAGCAAGCGCTAGGCCAACCATGCCACCACCAACAATCGCGATATCAACACTTTGCATCATTATTTATTACCTTATCTTTCTACTAGGCCAAGCGTATGACGCAAAAGTGGACCTTTAAGTGGTGGAAGGTTATCTATTACGGCTAACCCAAGATTACGCCCAATGCGAGCGGTCATATAATCGTTTGAGAACAGGTGAACTAGGCTTGAAGTCAACGTGATCGTTGCGTCTCGGTCTTGTTCTCTACGCTTTCTAAAGTTAACAAGACCACGGTAACGACCTACATCATCTAACTGGGTACACAACTCTTCTGCCAAGGAAGCCACATCTCGGATGCCTAGGTTAAAGCCTTGCCCCGCAATTGGGTGAAGCGTTTGAGCAGCATTACCAACAATGGCAAATCGATGAGAGATATTTTGCTGTCGGTGACGAAGAATCAGAGGGTAACTCGCGCGCTTGCCGACCTTCTCTAATCGGCCAAGTCGCCAGCCAAAGTCATTCTGCAATTGCTCAAGAAACTCATTGTCGTTTAGCGTCATCACTTTTTGTGCTTGCTCTGGTGTTAAACACCAAACCAGCGATAAACGGTTGTCACTCATCGGTAATAGAGCAACTGGCCCATGATGGGTAAAACGCTCAAATGCGCGACCTTGGTGAGGTTCACTCGCCACAATATTGGCAATCACAGCGACTTGCTCAAAGTCGTGCTCACTCAATGAGATATTGAGCTGTTGGCAACAGGTTGAGATTGCACCGTCAGCAGCAACCAGTAACTTAGTGGTTACTGTTTGCCCACTTGTCAGTTCAATCGTCGTCAACGCTTCTTCACGTTCAACTTTACTAACAGACTCAGGACAAAGCATGGTAATTGCCGCTTCTGATTCAAGTTTCTGCTGATAGATTCGACCCACATCTGCTAACTCGACCACGTAGCCAAGCGCATCTACAGCAAGCTCTTCACTGTAGATGTCTGTCATTCCGGCATGCCCGCGATCCGAAACATGGATATCTTTAATCGGGGTCGCGACCGGAGCGATAGATTGCCATAAGCGCAAAGAATCCAGGATCTGCACCGTGCCATAGGACAAAGCAATCGAACGAGAATCAAACCCAGGGTGAGCTTGATGATCAACCTGATAAGGCTCCACTACCGCAATCGACAGTGAACCTTGGCTTAGGTGATTCAAAGCAAGGGCTAAGGTTGCCCCTGCCATTGCGCCACCAGCAATTACAACATCATACTGAGCCATCATAACCTCAAACCGGCCAACGAATTAATGAATGGTAGGCGCCGCATCTTCAGATGGGCGAGCACCAAATTCAGCATGAATCGTTAGTGCACACGCTTTTACGTGCTCAATAACGTGCTCTAGAAGCTGCGCTTGCTCTTCCAGATCATCTTCTTCGTCAATGCCTAGCTTAGCCATCTCTTCTAGATCAGCTAATGCTTCTTTTGTACTGTCAGACGCTTTGTTCAATTGAGCGCCAACCAAGCCTAAGCCAGAAATAAAGTGGTTAATCCAATCAGACACACCGTCAGCAAGATCAAACAGGCTTGCGCTTGCGTCTTCGTCAGGCAGCAACATAGACAATTCCATACCCGAACCTGTGATTTCACTGGTCGTTACTTTCAGTGTCGCTTCCGCTAGCGTTAATGCGCGATCTGGCCAACCCATGCCTTCATTGGTGTAATCGAAGATCAGTGGTTGCCAGCTTTTATCTGCAAGGCTTAAGCCTCCGCTTAACATACCCGTTAATAAACCGTGCATCTCAGCAGGGGTTACGGCTAGACTTGCCGATTGAAGTTCAGTCGCAACCGTTAGGTAGTCAGGTAAAGTAGTTTCGCTCATCAGATAGCTCGCTCAGTTATTCTTTATATCGATAGTATAATCGTACCACTTCACCCCAATTCTGGTAAGCATCGATCCCCAGCAATTGAAGGATGACTGACTACCAATTGTTCAATTTGCTGAATTACTGTGTGCTCAAGCTCTCATTTACAAACAGTCACTCTGAAAAGCTTGAATCTTAATAGCGGTTTACCTATAGTTTCTCCCTCAGAGGAGATTGCTTCCTCATCGGTACTTGCACTTTTTCTTTCTCAAAAAATGGCGAAGGGCAACAGCCTTAAAATAGCGCGTTAAAGAGTTCATCCATCATGAGTAATCAAGCGGTAGACGTTGAAATATTAGGAAAACTGACTCGAGTGAATTGTCCACCAGGGCAAGAAGAGTCATTGATTGCAGCGGCGGCCGATCTTGATAATCGATTGAAAGAGATGGCTGAACGTACTAAGGTAACCAATGAAGTGAAGCTGCTGACTATCGCAGCTCTGAATATTTGCTACGAATTACAAACCAAGAAGTTTGAAGCAAATGATGAACAAAACGCACTGACCGAGCGAATGGAACAGCTCACGACATCACTTTCAGATGTCCTCAGTAAAGTTAAGCACGGACAGCAATAGCGTACACAAAATTTACCCTGGAGTGTTTGTCAGAGGATTCACGTCCCCGAGCCGATAAGCAATCCCTAAGGGTTAGTACTTGAGTGCTATTGAGCATGCTCGGCCCGACCGAGAAGCCTACGGTAATCATTGCTGATCCGCCTTGAACTCGCTGGTTCAAGGGCCATCTATTCTCAACGGCACTTTGGGGTATCCCTTCTTATGAAGACGCTCACACGCAGCGAATTTCGCAAACAGATCCGTATCAAACGCAATGCCTTATCTGGCGACCAACAAACTCAATCCGGTATCGACTTAGTTAAGCAGTGCATGCAGCTTGATGAAATTCAGTCTGCTCAGCATATTGCCCTCTATATCTCTATCGATGGCGAACTCGATACTCAGCCTTTAATCGAATGGTTATGGGCGCAAGGTAAGCAAACTTATTTACCAGTATTGCACCCCTTCTCTGCCGGGCACCTGCTGTTTTTACACTACTCGCCAACCACACCGACGGTCTTGAATAAGTACGGTATTGTCGAACCTCAGCTCAATCAAATGCTGGTTAAACCTTGTCAGCAACTCGACCTTATTCTTACGCCCCTTGTCGGCTTTGACTCCCATGGCCATCGTTTAGGTATGGGCGGCGGATATTACGATCGCACCTTGGCAAAGTGGTTCGAGACGGGCGAAGGTGCAGCTCCTATTGGTTTGGCTCATGATTGCCAACATGTTGATACGCTACCGATTGAAGAATGGGACATTCCGTTACCTAAAATCGTGACTCCGAGTAAAACTTGGCAATGGGAAAGCAACCATTAAAGCGCTATAATCGCGCCGCAAACGTTAACCTCGATATAGAAACGTTAACTCAATATCTAAACGTTAACTTCATCATTACGCAAACGATCAATTCAAAGCGCAAGACCTTATTCAGGAGAATGGCATGACTCAAGATGAAATGAAAAAAGCAGCTGGCTGGGCAGCACTTCAATATGTTGAAGAAGGCAGCATTGTAGGTGTAGGTACTGGCTCTACAGTAAATCACTTCATCGACGCACTTGGCACAATGAAAGACAAAATCAAAGGTGCGGTTTCAAGCTCTGTAGCCTCTACTGAAAAACTAGAAGCACTAGAAATCAAAGTATTTGAGTGCAACGACGTATTCAAACTAGACATCTATGTTGATGGCGCAGACGAGATTAACGCTTCACGCGATATGATCAAAGGCGGCGGCGCTGCTTTGACTCGTGAAAAAATCGTAGCGGCTATCTCTGATAAGTTTGTGTGTATTGTTGACGGCACTAAAGCAGTTGATGTGTTGGGTAAATTCCCACTGCCTGTTGAAGTAATCCCAATGGCACGTTCATACGTGGCACGTGAGTTGGTTAAGCTTGGTGGTGACCCAGTTTACCGCGAAGGCTGCACAACCGATAACGGCAACGTGATCCTAGATGTGTACGGCATGGCGATCGAAAACCCGAAACAACTAGAAGATATCATCAATGGTATAGCTGGTGTGGTGACGGTTGGTCTGTTCGCTCACCGTGGTGCTGATGTGGTTATCACCGGCACGCCTGAAGGTGCAAAAATCGAAGAATAAATAATAGAAGATTGAGTTTTTCTGTTACTTCATTACATACGGTGCCCTAGGGCGCCGTTTTTTTTGCTTTATTGCTGTAAAATTATGTCTTATTCCGTAATTTTCTTACCCAAAACATTTTTTTTTTGTTACTTTATTGTTCAGAAGACGCACAGAGAAAACGTTTGTCTCCTAACAAAGTGGTGAATTTGTTCCCCTTTCAGCCATTTTGTAGCACGTGCGCCGCATTTGCCCAACCTTTCCATTTTAAGGACGAGAACAATGGCCAAAGTTTCACTGGAAAAAGAAAAAATTAAAATTCTACTTCTAGAAGGTCTTCACCCTTCTTCTGTAGAAGTACTGCAAGCCGCTGGTTACACAAACATTGAGTACCACAAAGGCTCGCTACCGGAAGATGAACTTCTTGAAGCAGTAAAAGATGCTCATTTCATTGGTATTCGTTCTCGCACTAATATCTCCCAAGAAGTTATTGATGCAGCTGAAAAGCTGGTTGCCGTCGGTTGTTTCTGTATTGGTACTAACCAAGTCAACCTTCAAGCAGCAGCAAAACGCGGTATCCCTGTGTTCAACGCACCGTTCTCAAACACTCGAAGCGTTGCTGAGCTCGTTCTTGGTCAGGTTCTATTGCTACTACGTGGCATTCCAGAAAAGAACGCGCTTGCACACCGTGGCATCTGGAAAAAGAGTGCCGACAACTCTTACGAAGCCCGTGGTAAGCGTTTAGGTATTATTGGCTACGGTCACATCGGTACTCAACTGGGTATTATTGCTGAAAACCTTGGCATGCGTGTTTACTTCTACGACATTGAAAACAAACTGTCTCTGGGTAACGCAACGCAAGTTCATACCATGACGGAATTACTGAACAAGTGTGACGTAATCTCTTTGCATGTACCTGAAACCAACGAAACAAAAGACATGATGGGTAAAGAAGAGTTCGAGCGCATGAAGCCTGGTTCTATCTTTATCAACGCAGCTCGTGGCACGGTAGTCGATATTCCTGCTCTGTGTGGCGCTCTGGAGTCTGGACACCTTGCAGGTGCGGCTATTGATGTTTTCCCAACAGAACCAAAAACCAATGCAGACCCGTTTGAGTCTCCATTAATGCAGTTCGATAACGTGATCCTAACGCCTCACGTGGGTGGTTCAACTCAAGAAGCACAAGAGAACATTGGTGTTGAAGTTGCTGGTAAGCTAGCGAAATACTCTGATAACGGCTCTACGCTATCAAGTGTTAACTTCCCTGAGGTATCACTACCACTGCATACTGGAACGTCTCGTTTATTACACATTCACGAAAACCGCCCAGGCATCCTAACTCAGATCAACACCATCTTCGCTGAGGAAGGGATCAACATCGCGGGTCAATACCTACAGACTGCGGCTGATATGGGTTATGTCGTTATCGATGTAGAAGCCGATCGCTCTGAAGAAGCACTGCTTAAACTGAAAGAGATCGAAGGCACAATCCGTGCTCGTCTTCTTCACTAATCATCGCACTCAAAATGCATAAAAAAGGCTCTCACCATGAGAGCCTTTTTAGCATTTGGCCTATCGTAGGTAATTAGGTCGTCATGATCCAAAACCTTCTATAGCACTGTCATTACTCTTCGATCTGGTAGATCACATTCACGCGATCACGAATGGTGATCGTTGAGTCTTCATAAGAGTTCGATTCTGTTCTTGCATCCATCGCCATTGAACGCATGAGTACTGGCTGAGAAGATTGGGCGTTGTAATCCACGCGCCATACATCACCTAACTCGCGCTCAAAACCACTCGCCAATGATTTAGCTTTTGATGTCGCATCTTTAATGGCTTCTAAGCGCGCTTGCTCTTGATACTTAGCTTGGTCGCGAACTTGCAGTTGGATGTTGTCGATCTGATTAATGCCTTCTCCAATCGCAATATCCATGTACTCATTAAGATTAGCTAGCTCAGTCACTTGAACGGTCACATTACGTGAGGCGCGGTAGCCAACCAGTTCCGGTTTGCCATCTTTCGGGTAATGATATTGAGGAGATAAATACAGGTTAGAGCTGTGTACACTCGCCTCATCAACACCAGCTTGATGTAGCTTGTTTAGAAAGCCTGTCACGACTTTATCAACGGTATTTTTAGCCTGTTCAGCAGTCATCGTCGATTCCACGACTCTCACAGAGAATGTCGCCATATCAGGTGTAGCGATCACTTCACCATAGCCTGTCGTTGAAATATGAGGAAAGGATGGAGAGTCAGCCAATGATGGAAAACTCACAGCACTCAACGCCGCAGTAAGAGTAAGAGACGTTGCTAACATCTTTGGTACAAGCTTCATTAGGTATGACCTATGCTAAACAAATGTCCTTTCATCATAGAGCAATTTATCGTTTAGCCAATCCAGAGCACACACTTCTAACAGAACTTTGACGCTGAAAAAACCAACAGTTTACTGAGGTAAGTGATTGTGAGCAAAACTCAATATTGCTTGGGATACCTCTTTTAATACTCCGCTCTCAAGCTGCCAATGGTGCCAATAGATGCGATAAGAGAGCAGAAAGCCAGGGGTAATATCAATCAGAGCACCAGACTCGAGCTCATCGATAATCTGTAATCGGGGGATCAAGCAATAGGCTACACCCGATAATGCCAAGCGCACAAATGCTTCTGAACTGCCGACTGTATGATTGATCACACTGTCTCTCGGGACGTTAAAATGATCATGCAGAAACTTCTTATGCAGATCATCGTATTGATCATAGGAAACCGCAGGTGCTTTGCTTAAGGTGGCGTAGTTTACGCCCTCTGCAAAGTAACGCTGATGAAAGTCAGGGCTAGCCACGCACACATAATCCATCCTACCGAGATAGTCAGCACTGCAGCCAGGAATCGCTTGAGACTCCAAACTGATTGCACCGGCCACCTCGCCACTTTTAATCTTTTCAATGGTTCTCGACTCACCATGAATCGCGAGGTTCAACTCGACTTGGCGAGACTTAATCACATCCGACAAAGCTGGTAGCAACCATGTCGCCAAACTATCAGCGTTGGTGGCTATGGATATCGATAGTGGTTGATTACCCTCTTCATTCATCAACTCAGGCACAAGCTCGTGCTCTAACAAACGAACACGGCGATATAAGCCCAGTAGTTTTTTACCCGCAGGCGTTGGCCTAGGCGGGCTTTCTCTCACCAAGGCTGGCTGAGCCAACCACTTTTCCAGCTGTTTGATGCGTTGAGATACCGCCGACTGGGAGATATATAACTGCTCAGCAGCCCTTTCGAAGCTACGTTGTTTTACTACAGCATCCAGTGCTTCAATCCATTTATAATCCAATCCGCGCATCAATTTGCTTCCTTTTTAAGCTAACTCACCACCACATTAGCAACTCTAATAATGGATTAAAATCATTAATTATACTTATTTAAAGGGTCAGAGTATCTTCGCCATATAGCACGTAAATATCGTTAAATAAGTGGAGGTTAAAATGAGTTTTTGGGCTTTATTACAAGGTTTTGGTCTAGGGGCAAGTATGATTATCCCTATTGGCGCTCAGAATGCGTACGTCCTAAATCAAGGGATAAAACGCAATCATCATTTAACGACAGCAACGATTTGTAGCCTGCTCGATACTCTGTTTATCTCATTAGGCATTTTTGGCGGCGGAGCGATCTTGTCGCAAAATGAATTACTGCTTACCTCAGTGACACTAGGTGGCATCGCTTTTCTGACTGTGTATGGTTTGCTCTCACTACGCAGTGCATTCAAAGTGCGCACCAGTGATGAGTCGAAAGGTGAGATATTAGCGCGTGGCAAGCGCACCGTTATTTTAGGGGCATTGGCAGTAACAGTATTAAACCCACATCTCTATTTGGATACCGTGGTAATTCTTGGATCCATTGGTGGGCAATTTGAAGGCAACGACAGAATTGCATTTGCTATGGGGACTATATTAGCTTCGTTCGTCTGGTTCTATTCTTTGTCATTAGGCGCTGCAAAACTAGGCCCGACGCTATCTAAACCTAAGGTTAAGAAAGGCATTGATATCGCAGTCGCAACCATGATGTTCGCCATAGCAACAGTGCTTACCGATGGACTTATTGAGCAATACTGGTAAATCTATTTAGCTTCATGAAACCAACAAAAAAGGCGGATAACCTAAGTTATCCGCCTTTCCTTATAAAAGCTTATAGTTATAAAAACTAACTAGGAATTAAGCTTCTACTTTATTCATGTGTACATCCATTTGCGGGAATGGAATTTCGATACCCTCGTTATCCAAGCCTTCTTTGATTGCTTGCATCAGGTCGAAATAAACATTCCAGTAGTCAGCAGTGCTAACCCATGGACGAACAACGAAGTTAACTGAAGAATCAGCAAGCGTATGAACACCAACTTGAACGCCAGGTTCTTTCAGTACACGCTCATCAGATTCACAGATCTTAGTCAGTAGCGCTTTTGTCTTCTGAAGATCAGCGTTGTAAGAAACACCAATCATTAGATCAATACGGCGCGTCGCATGACGAGAATAGTTTGTGATTGGGCTGCCGATAACGCTACCGTTAGGTACTACAACCATTTTGTTGTCTGGCGTTGTTAGAACCGTTTGGAAGATTTGAATAGAATCAACTGAACCTGCCACACCACCAATTTCCACATAGTCACCAGACTTAAATGGACGGAATGCAACGATAAGTACACCAGCAGCAAAGTTAGATAGTGAGCCTTGTAGTGCAAGACCAACGGCTAAACCAGCCGCACCAATAACAGCAACTACAGATGCCGTTTGAACACCTAAACGACCAAGTGCAGCAATTAAAACAATCACAAACAACAAGTAACGAACTAAACCATGGACGAACTCCACAACTGCTCGGTCCATTTTCTTCTTCTGAAGAACCTTAGACACGCTATTCGCTACTGCTTTAACAATAAGGTTACCAATAAATAGAATTATCAGTGCTGAAATGATATTTACGCCATATTGGATAAATAAATCTGAATTATTTGTTAACCACTGCTCTGCTTGAGACAAACCATCCACAAGTGGAGTCTCAATCGCTGTCGAACTATCAGCCATAATGTGCATCCTCTATATAATATGCTATGGGCTAAACTGCCTTAAGCCTCATTTACTCTGCAATATAATAAACAGTGTAATTACCGTTAAGTCATTGTGTTAAAAGTAAATTAAAGCCAAGTCCTTTTTATAAACTGAACCAAGTTCAGTTTTTCGGCACGATATCCTATCTTTGACAGATTGCAAAGTCATATTTATGTAAGCTTTTGAATTATTAAAACTTACCGATAAACACAAATACCGATAACTAAAAGACTACGAAATTTATTCACCGCACGCTAGGTTTTTCACATATTTAGTACAAGTTTTTATCAGATATAAAAAAACCCGCTCAATGAGCGGGTTTTTAAAACTTAAAGAGTACTTAATTCAAAGAATTATAGTACGTCTACAGCGTTAAGGTCAGCAAATGCTTTCTCTAGACGAGCAACCATTGAAGCTTGACCAGCACGTAGCCATACGCGTGGATCGTAGTACTTCTTGTTTGGAGCAGCTTCGCCAGTTGGGTTGCCGATTTGACCTTGTAGGAAATCGAAGTTGTCAGCAGAGTACTGACGGATACCGTCCCAAGTTGCCCACTGTGTATCAGTATCGATGTTCATTTTGATAACACCGTAGCCGATAGACTCTTGGATTTCTGCTTCAGAAGAACCAGAACCACCGTGGAATACGAAGTTTAGAGCGTTAGGTGCGATACCGAACTTCTCTGCACAGTATGCTTGAGAGTCACGTAGGATAGTTGGAGTAAGTACAACGTTACCAGCTTGGTAAACACCGTGTACGTTACCGAAAGATGCAGCGATAGTGAAACGTGGGCTAACAGCCATTAGTTTCTCGTAAGCGTATGCTACGTCTTCTGGAGAAGTGTAAAGCTCAGATGCGTCCATATCAGAGTTATCAACGCCGTCTTCTTCACCACCAGTACAACCAAGTTCGATCTCGATTGTCATGTTCATTTTAGCCATGCGCTCTAGGTACTTAGCACATGTTTCGATGTTCTCTTCTAGAGACTCTTCAGAAAGGTCTAGCATGTGAGAAGAGAATAGAGGCTTACCAGTTTGTGCGAAGAACTCTTCACCAGCGTCTAGTAGACCGTCGATCCATGGAAGAAGTTTCTTAGCAGCGTGGTCAGTGTGCAGGATAACTGGAACACCGTAAGCTTCAGCTACAGCGTGTACGTATTTTGCACCAGCTACAGCGCCAAGAACTTGTGCGCCTTGACCTTCAAGTTTAACGCCTTTACCTGCGAAGAATGCAGCGCCGCCGTTAGAGAACTGAACAACTACTGGAGCTTTAACTTTAGCAGCTGCTTCTAGTACTGCGTTTACAGAGTCAGTACCAACAACGTTTACAGCAGGAAGAGCAAATTTGTTTTCTTTTGCTACTTCAAATACTTTCTGTACGTCATCGCCAGAAATCACACCAGGTTTTACAAAATCGAAGATCTTAGACATGGAAATAGTCCTATTTATTCTATCGTTTTAAGATTAAAAAACTTAAGTTTAAAAACTTGCAATCGTTTGCTCACAACTTATGCCATTCTAGCAAAAAAGTGTGATATGCAGCAAACGTTAAAAGGCGAGATTCACATCTCGCCTTTCTAAATCAATTATGCTTTAGCACGCTCTTCAAGCATTGCTACTGCAGGAAGTACTTTACCTTCAACGAATTCAAGGAAAGCGCCACCGCCAGTAGAGATGTAAGAAACGTCAGCTTTGATACCGAACTTATCGATAGCTGCTAGCGTGTCACCACCACCTGCTACAGAGAAACCTGCAGACTCAGCGATTGCTTTAGAGATACCAGCTGTACCCGCTTCGAAGTTCTTGAATTCGAATACGCCTACAGGGCCGTTCCAAAGGATTGTTTTCGCGTTGCCGATGATTTCAGCTAGTGCCGCAGTTGAATCTGGACCAAGGTCGAAGATCATGTCGTCGTCTTGAACTTCAGAAACGTGCTTGATTTCAGCTTCTGCGTTTTCGTCGAATGCTTTAGCACATGCAACGTCAGTTGCTACTGGGATAGCACACTCTTTCATTAGCTTTTGAGCCGTTTCAACTAGGTCAGCTTCGTATAGAGACTTACCTACGTTGTGGCCTTCAGCAGCGATGAATGTGTTCGCGATACCACCACCAACAACAAGCTGGTCAGCAATTTTAGAAAGAGATTCTAGAACTGTTAGTTTAGTAGAAACCTTAGAACCACCAACGATAGCCACTAGTGGGCGAGCTGGGTTGTCCATTGCTTTACCAAGCGCTTCAAGCTCAGCAGCTAGAAGAGGGCCAGCACATGCTACAGGAGCGTAAGTACCAACACCGTGTGTAGAAGCTTGAGCACGGTGAGCTGTACCGAATGCATCCATTACGAAAATGTCACATAGTGCAGCGTATTGCTTAGAAAGCGCTTCTTCGTTCTTCTTTTCGCCTTTGTTAAAGCGAACGTTTTCAAGAACAACAAGTTCACCAGCGTTTAGCTCTAGGCCGTTTACGTAATCTTTAGCTAGTTTAACTTCGCAGTCTAGTGCGTCGTTTAGGTAGTTAACTACAGGAGCTAGAGAGAACTCTTCGTTGTATTCGCCTTCAGTAGGACGACCAAGGTGAGAAGTAACCATTACCTTTGCGCCAGCTTCTAGGCAAAGTTTGATAGTTGGAAGAGATGCAAGGATACGTGCATCTGAAGTTACTTTACCGTCTTTTACTGGTACGTTTAGGTCAGCACGGATAAATACGCGTTTACCTGCAAGTTCCAGGTCAGTCATCTTGATCACAGACATGATTTGTCCTCTCAAATTTAAATAAATATAAAGTTTTGGAAACTCAGCAACCCTGCTAAGCCTATAAATTATTCAACTGGTAATTCTTTCACTACCAATAATATGTGGACTCTTAGTATTTATTTCAAGATAAAAAATAAATAATCCGCACATTTGCTTCTAGGTCTTACTTCTTGCCTTCAGAAGCTTGCATTGCAAGAACCGTATCCAGCATTCGGTTCGCAAAGCCCCATTCATTGTCACACCACACTAGCATTTTAACTAAGTGGCCGTTGCTCACTCGAGTTTGTGAACCATCAACGATTGCGCTATGGGGATCGTGATTAAAGTCGATGGAAACGAGCGGCGCTTCAGTATAGTCAACTATATTATGTAATGTACACTGGGATGCATTAACAATGGTTTGATTTACGTCATTAACTTTCACATTTGCATTAATTGTGACACTTAAATCCATCGCTGTTACGTTTACCGTCGGCACACGCACAGATATAGCTTCAAATTTGTTGGAAAATTTCGGGAAGATTCTTTCAATACCTTTATGCAACTTGGTATCGACAGGAATGATCGATTGGCTTGCCGCTCGAGTACGACGCAAATCGCTGTGGTACGCATCGATAACTTGTTGATCATTCATTGAAGAGTGAATAGTTGTAATAGTACCGGACTCAATGCCAAAGGAGTCATCAAGAACCTTAATGATAGGAACAATACAGTTGGTGGTGCATGAACCATTGGAAACGATTCGGTGGCCCGCTTCAATGGTATCGTGATTCACACCATAGATAATGGTGTTATCGAGGTCATTGGCACCAGGGTGAGAAAACAGTACCTTTTTTGCCCCAGCAGCAATGTGCGCTAGGCCGTCATCTCGGCAACCATAAACACCGGTACAGTCGAGAACAATATCCACTTCTAGGTCACGCCAAGGCAACAGCTCAATATCAGCAAGATGTAAGATACGAATGGTATCGAACTCACCTTTATCTTCCGCACCAATGCCGTGATGGACATAGATGTGCTCTTGATCGTTGGAGATTTTCTTGCCGAAGCGGCCGTGACTAGTGTCGTACTGCAATAGATGAGCCATAGCGTCAGGCTGAGCAAGCTCATTAACAGCTACTACTTTGATTTGTTGGCTTTTGCCACTTTCATAGACAGCGCGTAATACATTACGCCCTATTCTTCCAAATCCGTTTATCGCGACTTTTAGCATATTTCCGTACATCTAACCAAAATTTCGTGCAACAGATGATAACTGAATCCTACCCAAAAGGCATTACTTGAATAACCCCGTTTAGTTAGGACAGGTTAATCTGTTGCTTGTAGAGATAAGCCTAGAAGAAACAAATCCCAGATACAAAAAACCGAGCTCAGCGCTCGGTTTTTCCTTCATTTAACTGTTAGCACAGGCCATCAGTCAATGATTAAGCAAGAAGCTCTTTCGCTGTGTTTACTACGTTTTCAGTAGTGAAACCGAACATCTTGAATAGCTCACCTGCTGGTGCAGATTCGCCGAACGTTGTCATACCGATGATCTTGCCACCGAAGCCAACGTATTTGTACCAGAAGTCAGCGATGCCAGCTTCTACTGCGATACGCGCTGTAACATCAGATGGAAGTACAGACTCACGGTATTCAGCGTCTTGCTTGTCGAATGCGTCAGTTGCAGGCATAGATACTACGCGTACAGCTTTACCTTCAGCGGTTAGTTGTGCAGCAGCTTCAACTGCAAGCTCAACTTCAGAACCAGTTGCAATGATGATTAGCTCTGGCTTGCCTTCACAATCTTTCAGGATGTAACCACCCTTAGCGATGTTAGCAACTTGCTCAGCATTACGATCTTGTTGTGCAAGGTTTTGACGAGAGAAGATTAGAGATGAAGGACCATCTTTACGCTCAATAGCCAGTTTCCAAGCCACTGCAGATTCAACTTGGTCACATGGACGCCATGTGCTCATGTTTGGAGTCAGACGTAGAGAAGCGATCTGCTCAACCGGTTGGTGAGTAGGGCCATCTTCGCCTAAGCCGATAGAATCGTGCGTGTAAACTTGGATGTTCTGAACTTTCATCAGAGCAGCCATACGCATTGCGTTACGCGCGTATTCCATGAACATTAGGAACGTTGCGCCGTATGGCACGAAACCACCGTGCAGAGCGATACCGTTCATGATAGCCGTCATACCGAATTCACGTACACCGTAATGGATGTAGTTACCAGAAAAGTCAGTTGCTTCAAGAGACTTAGAACCAGACCACATAGTCAGGTTAGAAGGCGCAAGGTCAGCAGAGCCGCCCATGAATTCTGGAAGCATTTGACCAAACGCTTCTAGTGCGTTTTGAGATGCTTTACGTGAAGCGATGTTTGCTGGGTTAGCTTGAAGATCAGCAATGATTGCGTTTGCTTTCTCTTCCCACTCAGCGGGTAGCTCGCCGTTAGTACGACGTTTGAATTCAGCTGCTAGCTCTGGGTAAGCCGCTGCGTATGCGTCAAACTTCGCGTTCCACGCTGCTTCTTTCGCTGCGCCTGCTTCTTTCGCATTCCACTCAGCTGCGATATCTGCTGGGATTTCGAAAGGACCGTGTTCCCAACCCAATGCTGCTTTAGTTGCTGTGATTTCATCAGCGCCTAGTGGAGCACCGTGACAGTCATGCGTACCCGCTTTGTTTGGAGAACCAAAACCGATGATAGTTTTAGTACAGATAAGCGTTGGACGAGGATCCGCTTTAGCCGCTTCAATCGCTGCGTTGATAGCATCAGAGTCGTGACCATCTACTGCTGGGATTACGTGCCAACCGTATGCTTCAAAACGCTTAGGTGTATCGTCAGAGAACCAACCTTCAACTTCACCATCGATAGAGATGCCGTTGTCATCCCAGAAAGCAACCAGCTTACCAAGACCAAGCGTACCTGCTAGAGAACATGCTTCGTGAGAGATACCTTCCATCAGACAGCCATCACCCATGAATGCATAAGTGTAGTGGTCTACGATGTCGTGGCCTTCTTTGTTGAACTGTGCCGCCAGTGCTTTCTCAGCCATTGCCATACCAACAGCGTTAGTGATGCCTTGACCTAGAGGACCAGTCGTTGTTTCGATACCAGGAGCGTAACCGTACTCAGGGTGACCTGGAGTCTTAGAGTGCAGTTGACGGAAGTTTTTAAGATCTTCAATTGAAAGCTCGTAACCTGCTAGGTGAAGCAGAGAGTAAATCAGCATTGAGCCGTGGCCGTTAGATAGGATAAAACGGTCGCGGTCAGCCCATTCTGGGTTTGCTGGGTTGTGGTTCAAGTGGCCACGCCAAAGAACCTCAGCGATGTCAGCCATGCCCATAGGTGCGCCTGGGTGGCCTGAATTTGCTTGTTGAACACCGTCCATGCTAAGTGCGCGGATTGCATTGGCTAGATCTTTACGAGAAGGCATGTCTGCTCCTGGATACATAAGCGATTTAAAAAAGAGATAATTGCTAAAGTTTTCATTTTTATTAGCGCGGGTATTCTCTCAAACGACTATTGCGACTGCAAACGTTTTACTGGCATTTTAACGGTCATTTTTCGCAATTTTCGAACATTTACATCACTTGGCAGTGGCTTATCTCGATCGATACGCAAACGATTAGTTATGACATATCATAAAAAAGAGCTTGTAATTCGACCGCTGGAATTTAGAATAGCCGTCTAGATGTAGAAACACCTACAAAATATACTGTATTTAATGGCGGCGCTTCCTAGCTTGCGACGCCATAAACTATTTACACCAAAAACTAAAAGTGGAGCTCTCATGGCTAAGCACCTATTCACTTCTGAATCTGTTTCAGAAGGCCATCCAGATAAAATTGCAGACCAAATCTCTGATGCTGTTCTTGATGCCATCTTGGAACAAGATCCAAAAGCACGTGTTGCTTGTGAGACTTACGTTAAAACCGGCATGGTTATGGTTGGCGGTGAAGTAACAACGTCTGCATGGGTTGATATCGAAGAAATCACTCGTGAAACAGTACGTGAAATTGGTTACGTTCATTCTGACATGGGCTTTGACGCTGACTCTTGTGCTGTTTTAAACACAATTGGTAAGCAGTCTCCAGACATCAACCAAGGTGTTGATAAAGAAGACCCTAAAGAGCAAGGCGCAGGCGACCAAGGCATCATGTTTGGTTACGCGACTAACGAAACTCCTATCCTAATGCCAGCTCCAATTACTTACTCTCACCTTCTTGTTAAGAAGCAAGCTGAAGTACGTAAGAGCGGTAAGCTTGACTTCCTTCGCCCAGATGCGAAATCTCAAGTTACGTTCCAATACGACCAAGGTAAAATCGTTGGTATCGACGCTGTTGTTCTTTCGACTCAACACTGTGATTCAGTAACAACGCCTGACCTACGCGAAGCAGTAATGGAAGAAATCATCAAGCCAGTACTTCCTGCTGAGTGGATCAACAAAGATACTAACTTCTTCATCAACCCAACAGGCCGTTTCGTAATCGGTGGCCCAATGGGTGACTGTGGTTTAACTGGTCGTAAGATCATCGTTGATACCTACGGCGGCGCAGCTCGTCACGGTGGCGGTGCATTCTCAGGTAAAGATCCATCAAAAGTTGACCGTTCTGCAGCTTACGCAGCACGTTACGTTGCGAAAAACATCGTTGCTGCTGGTATGGCTGACCGTTGTGAGATTCAACTGTCTTACGCTATCGGTGTTGCTGATCCAACATCTATCATGGTTGAAACGTTCGGTACTGAGAAAGTAGCACACGAAATCATCATTGAAGCTGTTCGTCAAAACTTCGACCTACGTCCATACGGCCTTCAAGAGATGCTGAACCTTCTTCAGCCTATCTACAAGCAAACTGCTGCATACGGTCACTTCGGTCGTGAAGAGTTCCCTTGGGAAGCGACTGACAAAGCAGCAATCCTTGCGGACTTCGCTGGCCTAAAATAATTTAGCCACTGCGATGTGTTCCTTTAAAGCCCTTACTGCTTAGTAAGGGCTTTATTTTTATGTACTTACCGAACTTTCACTCACAATACCCTTCCCTAACGCCCTTCTTTACCGTTAACCACTTAGTATAAAAAGCCGCTGATAATTTGTGTTTTCTAGCACTACTGACAATAGTTAAGGTAACTCCTAGGCGATCAAGCTCACATTTAACTTAAATTAATTCAGTCTGATAACGCTCGTTAAATGCACGCTAGAACAATAACTGGGATGACAAAGAGCAATTTAGCTCAACACCATAACTCTCACACAAGCCACATCGATGAGCCTTATGGAATTATAACTAGGACGTTATTTAACTAGGGGGATCTATGCCTCGTACCGCGCACCCATCCGAACTGAACGATAAAAAACACAAGGTCAGCGATAAGGATTACGCTCGCACCATTCCTTGCAACCAAATCAGTATTTCCGCACCCTTTCATTGGTTGTCGCTTGCTCTGCATGACTTAGTAAGAATGCCATTAATCAGCGCATTTTACGGATTGTGCTTTATGGGAGCGGCAATTGCGATTGTTCAACTTGTCCAATGGCAAGGAACACACTTAGTCGTGATGCCAAGCCTGATCGTGTACATGCTGATAGGGCCGTTTCTTGCTCTGGGCTTGTATGACGCAGCTTGGGAAAGAGAAAAAGGCCATAACGCCAGCCTACTGCACTCAATGAAAGCCATCACTCGCAACTCGACCCACCAATGGGCCTTTGCGATTGTGTTGATGGTTGCGATGATATTCTGGATGCGTATCGCTGCGTTATTGCACGCGCTCTACCCTTCAGTGCAAGGCGCACCATTGGCTGAGTTCGCTCCCTTCTTAATTACGGGTTCTGTGATTGGTTTTGTCATCGCAAGCCTCATATTTAGCATCTCAGCATTTTCAATTCCGTTAATGATGGAGAGACGCGTTGATGTGATGAGTGCAATTTTCACTAGCTTTAATGCCGTGAAATCGAACATTCCTGCAATGGTGGTTTGGGCAAGTATTATTTGTGCCGGTATTCTGGTGGGTTTTGCCACCTACGGCATCGGAATGATCGTCACCATGCCGCTACTTGGTTATGGTACATGGCACGCTTATCACGAGATCATTAAGAAAAAACATCACGTGTAAAGCATCGCTAGATCAAAAAGCAATGTTATGATGAGGCCTTGGCTTAAACGCTGAGGTCTTTTATTTGGAGTTAACAACGTTTGTCTTACACCCCGCAACAACATCGAGCAAATAAGAAATTGGCCGAGTGCCTAGCTATCGCAAATCAACATTTCTCTCGTGAATTTCCACACCCAACTATCACCTTCAAGTTAAGAGGCAAAGCGGCGGGAAAGGCCTACCTTCAGCTCAACGAAATTAAGCTCAACCACGTACTATTTTCTGAAAATGAAGATGCCTTCATCAACGAGGTTGTGCCACATGAACTCGCACACCTGATCACGCATCAGGTTTTCGGACGTGTTAGGCCTCACGGAAACGAGTGGAAATACGTGATGGAAAAAGTATTCAACGTGCCAGCCAGAACAACTCACAGCTTTGAAATCGCGTCAGTTCAAGGGAAAACCTTTGAATATCGATGTGAGTGCACCACTTACCCATTATCAATCAGACGACACAACAAAGTACTTCGGAATCAATCGACCTACCGCTGCCAATTGTGCCAGCAAACCTTAGCTTTCACGGGAACTCAACTAAGCTAGTGACAGGTTGATTTACTCGGTAGAACAAATCTAATAGAGAGATCTAACATTTGAGTGCTAGACTGATGTTTATCATACTTTTATCAGTCTTTTTCTATGCAAAAACTCACCTTCAAAGCATTTGGCCTACCTGTATCTTTTTACTTAACAATAGTATTTGGCCTACTGGTAACCCAAAGCGTTCTCGCCGCACCACCGAGCTCATTTTCCAAAGCAAAAAGAGAAGCGGTGAAGATTTACCTCGACCATCCGACTTCATTTTATTGCGGCTGTGACATTACATGGAAGGACAAAAAGAAAGGCATTCCCGACCTTGATGGCTGTGGCTATCAAGTCCGAAAACAACAAAAGCGGGCGAGTCGAATTGAGTGGGAACACGTGGTTCCAGCTTGGCAATTTGGCCACCAGCGTCAGTGTTGGCAAGATGGTGGGCGCAAGAACTGCACTCGCAATGACAAAATATTCAAATCCATGGAAGCCGACCTTCACAACCTAACTCCGGCCATTGGCGAGGTTAACGGTGATCGCTCCAACTACAACTTCAGTCAGTGGAATGGCATGGATGGTGTGAGCTATGGTCAGTGTGAAATGCAGGTCAACTTCAAGCAGCGTAAAGTTATGCCGCCAGACAGAGCAAAAGGCTCTATCGCGCGTACTTACCTTTACATGAGCCAAGAGTATGGTTTCAAACTATCTAAGCAACAAACCAACCTAATGATGGCGTGGAACAAGCAATTTCCTGTCGACAAGTGGGAATGTACTCGTGATGAGCGAATCTATGCAATCCAAGGTAATCACAACCCATTTGTTTACCCTGCTTGTAAATAACGTCGCTCGTACAATCAACATTCCTAACTATCTCAAACAAGAGTTTCAGAATTGCCCCTGAAACTCTTGCTCTACCCTTGTTTTTTCAACTAAAAGCATCCATGTTAGGCAGAGACAAAATACCCAAATGAACATATTTATAGGTTTACCAGCATGAGAATCCCTCGTATTCATCACCCAGAACGCATTCATCAGTTAGGTTCACTCGCTTTAGGCGAAGATGCCGCGGGTCATGTTGGTCGTGTCCTTCGCATGAAAGAAGATCAAGAAGTCCTTCTATTTGATGGCAGTGGCGCTGAATTCCCTGCGACGATAGCCGAAGTATCAAAGAAAAATGTCACCGTTAATGTTTCTGAACGCATCGAACGCAGCAGCGAATCTCCGTTAGACTTACATTTAGGCCAAGTGATTTCACGTGGCGACAAAATGGAGTTCACGATTCAGAAATCGGTTGAGCTTGGTGTGAACACCATTACCCCTTTAATTTCAGAGCGCTGTGGCGTTAAGCTTGATACAAAACGCTTCGAGAAAAAACTCGCACAGTGGCAAAAGATTGCTATCGCGGCGTGTGAACAGTGTGGCCGCAATACGGTTCCAGTCATTCGCCCTATCATGCAACTTGAAGAGTGGTGTAGCGAACCGAGTGAAGCATTAAAGCTGAACTTACATCCTCGTGCAAAATACTCAATTAATACCCTTCCAGAACCTATCAGTAAGGTACGCCTATTGATCGGCCCTGAAGGTGGCTTGTCGGCTGAAGAAATCGGCATGACAGAACAATACAAATTTGAAGAGACGCTACTCGGCCCACGTGTACTTCGTACCGAAACAGCAGCTCTAACCGCAATTACTGCCTTACAAGTCCGTTTTGGCGATCTAGGCTAGGAGAAAAAAATGATCAAACTTGGCATCGTAATGGATCCAATTTCATCCATTAACATCAAAAAAGACTCTAGCTTTGCCATGATGCTTGAAGCTCAGCGTCGTGGTTACGAAATCCATTACATGGAAATGGATGATCTACATTTAGATCAAGGCGTAGCCATTGCTGACACTAAGGTTGTTGAACTAAAAGAAGATCCAAACGGTTGGTACGAGTTCAAATCAGAACAGACTATCGCGCTATCCGATTTAGATGCGGTACTAATGCGTAAAGATCCTCCGTTTGATACTGAGTACATCTACGCAACTTACATTCTTGAGCGTGCTGAAGAGAACGGCGCACTGATCGTCAACAAACCACAAAGCCTACGTGACTGTAACGAGAAGTTGTTCACGGCATGGTTCCCTGAACTGACACCGACCACCATCGTGACTCGTAAAGCTGAAAAAATTAAAGCGTTCCGAGAAGAACACGGCGACGTGATTCTAAAACCACTTGATGGCATGGGCGGCGCGTCTATCTTCCGTGTGAAAGAAGGCGATCCAAACGTATCAGTTATTATTGAAACCTTGACCAACCACGGTCAGAACTACGCAATGGCACAAACTTTTGTTCCAGACATCAGCAATGGTGATAAGCGTATTCTTGTGGTTGACGGTGAGCCAATGCCTTACTGTCTAGCGCGTATTCCTGCAAAAGGGGAAACTCGAGGTAACCTTGCTGCTGGCGGTACAGGTGAAGCTCGTCCTCTAAGTGAAACAGACTGGGCTATCGCAAGAGCAGTTGCTCCAGCACTGAAAGAGAAAGGCTTAATCTTTGTTGGGCTTGATGTTATCGGCGACAAGCTGACTGAAATTAACGTGACTAGCCCTACTTGTATCCGTGAAATTGAAGCCGCTTTTGATATTTCAGTTACAGGTAAATTAATGGATGCAATTGAGCGTCGCGTTAACGCTAAATAGCCTAAACTAAAGAAAGCCTTAGCTATTCGAAAACACAGAAATATCTAGGCAAAGAACAATGAGCGGCTTTACGCCGCTCTTTTTCCTTTACTGGGAACACACTGGCAGGAGGCTCTATGAATTTAACGAACCACTTTCTGGTTGCTATGCCCGGAATGAAAGACCCATACTTTCAAAATTCGGTGATTTACCTTTGTGAGCACAATGACGAAGGCGCGATGGGTTTGATGATCAACGCCCCTATTGATGTCACTGTCGGTAGCATGCTTAAGCAAGTTGAGGTTGATTCTGATCAGCCAAAACCCAACCAAGCAAGTCTTGATAAGCCTGTATTGAATGGTGGACCGGTCGCAGAAGACCGTGGGTTTATTTTGCACAAACCTAAAGGCAACTATCAATCCAGTATCAGCATGACGGATCAAATCTCAGTGACAACCTCAAAAGATATCTTGATGGTGTTGGGCACAGAAGATGAGCCGATGAATTATTTAGTCGCACTTGGGTATGCAGGATGGGAACCGGGACAACTGGAAACCGAACTGACCGAGAACTCGTGGTTAACCGTTGAAGCCGACCCGAAGGTCATCTTCGATACACCGATTTCTGACCGCTGGAAAGTCGCTGTACAGATGTTAGGCATTAATGCAGCTCAGCTTTCAGCAGACGCTGGTCACGCCTAGCTCAAATCAACTAAGTAAAATAAACAGACACTCTCAAACACAGATAAATTTGGAAACCCCATGTCACGAACAATTATGGCATTTGACTACGGTACAAAAAGTATCGGTAGTGCGATAGGACAAGAAATCACGGGCACCGCAAGCCCTCTAAAAGCTTTTAAAGCCAAAGATGGCATCCCAAATTGGGACGATATCGAAAAGCAAATTAAGGAGTGGCAGCCGAATCTTATCGTGGTTGGTCTTCCTACCGATCTTCATGGTAAAGATCTAGCCGCGATTACACCAAGGGCGAAGAAGTTTGCCAATCGCCTAAAAGGGCGCTTTGGTGTCGATGTTGAACTGCATGATGAAAGACTTTCTACGACAGAAGCAAGGGCCGACCTTTTTGAAATGGGCGGCTATAAAGCGCTAAGCAAAGGCAATGTCGATAACCAGTCTGCAGTCGTCATTTTAGAGAGCTGGTTTGAAGCACAATATTCATAACGAAAATTAAGAGCTCAAAGATTAAACTCCTTTGTGATCCTATAATGATATTACGACGTAATGTCGAAGCAATTCATTATTAGGTAAGTGGGAGTTCACATGAAAATTTTTCTAGCAATCTTCGTAGCTCTAGCAATATCAGCATGCAGTTCGACAAGCTCCAATAATGCAGGTTATATGAATCATACTTCGACTGACGCAGACGTAATCAGCGAGCCTAAGAACAAGAAGCGTTGATAATACAGACGCAGTCGAACGATGAATATGATGAACGCCTGATTTTAACCTAGAATCAAATCAGGCGTTTTTTATCACCCCATATCTATCTTCACACCAGCCAACGCCCCAGTTCCGTAGTCGTCATCACCACGTCTAGTTTTGAGCATCAAGCGCAAGTCATTAGCAGAATCGGCACTGTGGAACGCATCCTCTTCGCTGATCTTGCCTGCTATCACTAAATCATACAAAGCTTGGTCAAAGGTCTGCATACCTATCTCTTTCGATTTAGCCATGGTTGCTTTCAGTTCGTGCAGTTCACCACGACGAATCAAGTCAGAAACACGAGGGCTATTCAGCAGAATCTCGAATACACCATGACGCCCGCTGCCATTCTTGTCGCGAATGAGTTGCTGAGCGACGACACCACGCAGGTTCATCGATAGGTCAAACAAGAACTGTTCTTTCTGCTCTTTCGGCACCAAATGAAGAATACGCTCTAGCGCTTGGTTAGCGTTATTGGCGTGCAAGGTTGCCATACACAAGTGACCTGTTTCAGCAAAGGTCATCGCGTATTCCATGGTCTCACGGCTACGGATTTCGCCAATCAAGATCATGTCTGGTGCTTGGCGTAGCGAGTTCTTAAGCGCGACTTCATAGCTCTCGGTGTCGAGTCCAACTTCACGCTGTGTCACGATGCACTTTTTATGTTCATGCACAAATTCAATCGGGTCTTCAACCGTCAAGATATGTCCCGAGCGATTGGTGTTGCGATAGCCTGTCATTGCAGCCATTGAGGTCGACTTACCAGAGCCTGTCGCACCAACCACCAGCACAAGTCCGCGCTTAGCTATTGATAGGTCCTGTAGTACATCAGGAAGCTTTAGTTGCTCAAAGGTTGGGATGTTAGTCTCGATACGTCGAATGACCGCTCCAGGTAGCTCTCGCTGAAAGAATGCACTGACACGAAAACGACCAAAGTCACGCACAATCGCAAAATTAGCCTCACGCGTTTGCTGATATTCATCACGTCGGTCTTGTTCCATCATCGCATCAAGTAATTGAGCAACTTGAGCCGCATTCAGCTTCTCTCCTTGGGGGCGTAATTCACCATCCACACGAAAAAGGATTGGCGCATCAACCGTGATATAAAGATCCGATGCCTTTTGAGAAAGCATTCCCTCAAGGATTTGATTCAATTCCATTGTGTCCACCTTGATTAAAACATTGAGGTTTCAATTTCGATCTTTTTCTCGACCTCTTCCGAATCAACCAAGCCCTGCGCCATCAGCTGCTTCGCATTTTGTTCCATGGTCTGCATGCCGTGCGCTGCGCCCGTTTGAATGATCGAGTACATCTGAGCGACCTTATCTTCACGAATCAAGTTTCTGATCGCCGGTGTTGCCATCATGATTTCATGACACGCCACACGACCACCACCAACACGCTTTAGCAGCTTCTGGGCTATCACCGAGCGCAGTGATTCAGACAACATCGAACGAACCATATCTTTATCGCTACCTGGGAACACATCGATAATACGGTCGATCGTTTTAGCCGCAGAACTGGTGTGCAGAGTACCAAAGACCAAGTGACCCGTTTCTGCTGCGGTTAACGCTAAGCTAATCGTCTCTTGGTCACGAAGTTCACCAACCAGAATCACGTCTGGGTCTTCACGTAAGGCACTGCGCAGTGCCGCTTTAAAACTGTGAGTATCACGGTGAACTTCACGCTGGTTGACTAGGCATTTATTATTGGTGTGAACGAATTCAATCGGGTCTTCAATCGTCAGAATATGCTTATTGTGGTTGCGATTTACGTAATCAACCATCGCCGCAAGAGTCGTTGATTTACCAGAGCCAGTTGGACCAGTGACGAGCACTAACCCTTTTTCGTAGTTAGCAATCCTTTCGAAGATCTCAGGTGCACCTAACTGATCTAAAGTCGGGATTTCGACAGGGATAGTTCGAAAGACAGCTGAGCAGCCACGGGCTTGGTTAAACGCATTAACACGAAAGCGACCAACATTGGGTAATTCAAAAGAGAAGTCGACTTCCAGTTTTTCTTCAAACTCGCCGCGTTGTGAATCGCTCATGATCTCAAAAACCAAACGATGCACATCAGCATGACTCAAAGCTGGGATTCCAAGCTTCCTTACTTCACCATCTATACGTACCATTGGAGATACACCCGCAGAAAGATGTAGATCTGACGCGTTATGCTTTACACTAAAATCTAGTAACTCAGTGATATCCATTTATTTTCCCTTAAGTAAAGTCAGCTATGAGTAGTATTCAACAAAATATCGAACAAATCACCTCACAGATTCGTAGTGCTGAGCAAAAGTGCGGACGAGCTCCAGAGTCCGTGCAACTTTTAGCCGTCAGCAAAACTAAACCTATTGATGCGATTCTAGAAGCCGCACTCGGAGGCCAAGTTGCCTTTGGTGAAAACTATGTTCAAGAAGGTGTAGATAAAGTAAAACACTTTTCAGAACAACATTCTAACCTAAATTTAGAGTGGCATTTTATTGGTCCAATTCAATCCAATAAAACCCGCCCAATCGCGGAAAGCTTTCAATGGGTGCATTCCGTCGATCGCGATAAGATCGCACAAAGGCTTAATGATCAACGACCAAGCGAACTTCCACCTTTGCAAGTGTTGATTCAGGTAAACACCAGTGGTGAAGAGTCCAAATCTGGAACCTCAGAAGAGACAGTTTTTGCACTCGCGGAGTTGATTTCATCGCTCCCCAACCTCACCTTAAGAGGATTGATGTCGATTCCTGCAAACGTATCTGACTATCAATCTCAGCTTAATGCATTTTCTCAACTGGCAGAGCTTAAAGACAAGCTAGCCACGAAGTATTCAGACATTGATACCCTTTCGATGGGGATGAGTGGTGATATGGATGCAGCAGTTGAGGCTGGCAGCACCATGGTTCGTATTGGAACAGCTATTTTCGGCGCTCGTGATTACGCGAAATAGCCGTAGTAAGTAACGACAAGTACAAGTATTGATACCGCTTCGCCTTATCCGCGCAGCGACACGCTCAGGATTTTATATATGGTACATAAGAACATCGCCTTTATTGGGGCGGGAAACATGGTTCGCTCAATTGTAGCTGGCTTAGTTGCTAGTGGTTACCCAGCGCAAAAGATTACTGCGACAGCACCTTCAGAAACCAGAAGGCTGCCGTTAGAACAAGAATACGGCATCAATACCACTAGCGATAATATTGCAGCAGCAGAGCAAGCAGACGTTGTTGTGTTATCCGTGAAGCCACAAATGATGGCTGATGTATGTAAACCCTTACAAGATATCGACTTCAGCAACAAACTGGTTATCTCAATTGCCGCAGGTATTAATGCGAATCGACTTAATGAGATGTTAAACTGCCAACTGAACCTTGTTCGTGTGATGCCAAACACGCCATCACTGCTTGGTAAAGGGATGAGTGGTCTTTATGCCGATGCAACTGTCAGCCAAGATGATAAAGACTTTGCTTCTCAGCTGATGCAAGCTGTTGGTGAAGTAAGTTGGGTTGAACAAGAGTCTGGAATCAACAACATCATTGCGGCGGCGGGTAGCGCTCCGGCTTACTTCTTCCTGTTTATGGAAGCGATGCAAGCTGAAGCAATCAAGCAAGGTTTTGACCAAGAAACCGCTCGTAAGCTAGTGCAGCAGTCTGCATTAGGCGCGGCAGAGATGGTGGTAGCAAACCCTGATACTGAATTATCAACACTGCGTGAACAAGTGACATCAAAAGGCGGTACGACCGCAGAAGCACTGCGCACGTTTAACGAACATCAACTATCAGACATCGTAGCAAAAGCCATGCAAGCGGCGGTTGCTCGAGCTGAAGAGATGGAAAAACTGTTTTAGTACCAATCAAGGTAAACAAGCATTTTGCCGCTCTGGTTATATCTAAGCGGCAAGTAAATCCGAAAAAGGAAACAATATGAACTCGATGAGCTTTCTGATCTCGACCGTTTTTGATCTTTACATCATGGTTGTGATCTTGCGTATCTGGCTACAAGCATCACGTGCAGATTTCTACAACCCATTCTCACAATTCATCGTAAAAGCGACACAGCCGGTTGTTGCCCCGCTACGCCGAGTGATTCCATCAATCGGCAGCCTTGATCTGGCAACCGTTGTTTTCGCTTATGTGCTGTGTGTACTTAAGTTCGTTGCTCTAAACCTGATTATCTCTGGCGGCGCTGCCGTTTTCGATATTAGCTTCCTAATTTTTGGTGCACTGTCTCTGCTCAAAGCGGCTGGTGGTTTGATCTTCTGGGTTCTACTTATCCGTGCAATCCTAAGCTGGGTAAGCCAAGGTCGTAGTCCAATCGAGTACGTATTCCATCAACTGACTGAACCAATGCTAGTGCCTATCCGCCGTATCCTTCCGGACATGGGTGGTTTCGACCTAAGCGTACTGGTTCTGTTCATTGTTCTGCAATTTGCGAACTTCCTAATGGGCGACATGATTGGCCCTATTTGGTATCAGCTATAATTCAAGTACAAACATCAGGTACTTTGACGATGCCAAAAGCGGTTTGGGCCGAGGAAGACGATATTCTTCTTAGGCTCTATATCCAACCCAAGGCAAGCCGCGATAAAATCGTTGGCTTACACGGAGAGGAACTGAAAATTGCCATTACTGCACCACCGGTTGATGGCAAAGCCAATGCCCATTTAGCGAAATACCTTGCGAAACAGTTTAAGGTCGCAAAAGGGCAAATTAAGATAGAAAAGGGAGAACTCGGTAGGCACAAGCAAGTTCGAATATGCTCGCCAAGCCAAATCCCAACTGAAGTCAAAGCCATCCTATGATGGCTTTTTGCTATTTATTGGAGTCATTATGCGTTTATGGATAACAGCACTACTCACCGCTCTTGTTGCCTTACCGAGCTCAGCAGGACAATTTAAGAACATTAAGGATGTCGAGGTTCATTACTCGGCTTTTAATTCCACGTTCTTAACTGCGCAAGTCGCTAAGCAATACAAACTTAAGCGAAATGGATACTCAGCAATCCTCAACATCAGCGTGTTAGACAAGGCTTCTCTAGGCAAGCCTGCGACAACGGCTAAAATTACCGGAACAGCGAAGAACCTCGTTGGAAACACCCGTACTTTGAAGTTTCGAGAAATCAAAGAAGGCGATGCGATTTATTACCTTGCTGAGTTCCCCGTAACTCACGAAGAAAACATCACCTTCGACATCGATGTGAACGCAGGCCTAAAAGGCACTGGTCCACTGCGTTTCACACAGAAATTCTATATAGAAGAGTAAGCTCAAACCTTACTTTTCATTTATTAACTTATTTAGAGCTACATTCCCATGAGTAAGATTGTTTTAGCAACAGGCAACCAAGGTAAAGTTCGCGAGATGGCAGATATTCTGTCTGAGTTTGGTTTTGACGTTGTCGCGCAAAGTAAATTTAACGTTTCAGAAGTCGCTGAAACAGGAACGACTTTCATTGAAAATGCCATCATCAAAGCTCGCCATGCAGCGAAAGAAACAGGGCTGCCAGCCATTGCTGACGACTCAGGTTTAGAGGTTGATTACTTAAATGGTGCGCCAGGTATCTATTCAGCGCGTTACTCAGGTGAAGGGGCAACCGATAAGCAGAACATCAAAAAACTATTAGATGCGATGCAAGGTGTCGAAACTGAAAAGCGTACTGCGCGTTTCCACTGTGTGTTGGTGCTAATGCGTCACGAGAATGATCCAACACCTCTAGTGTGTCACGGTAAATGGGAAGGTCGTATTCTTACTGAAGAACACGGTGAGAATGGCTTTGGCTACGATCCTGTGTTCTTTGTACCAGAAGATAACTGCGCCTCAGCAGAGCTTGAATCTTCGCGTAAGAAGCAACTATCACACCGTGGTAAAGCGCTTGCGTCACTATTCAAGACTCTCAAGGAGCAAGCTCTGTAATGCACAATGCAGCGCTAATACCACCCGCACTTAGCCTCTATGTACACATCCCATGGTGTGTACAAAAGTGTCCGTATTGTGATTTTAACTCTCACGCTCTGAAAGCCGAGATCCCTGAAAAAGAGTACATCGATGCACTGCTTGAAGATCTCGATACTGATATCGAAAAATATCAGCTCAATGGTATGCCTCGCCCACTGCATTCGATCTTTATTGGTGGCGGTACCCCAAGCCTGTTTTCTCCTGAAGGAATTGGCCGATTGTTACAAGGCATTGAACAGCGCATCCCGTTCAAACCTGAAATAGAAATCACCATGGAAGCCAACCCAGGAACTATCGAAGCTGAGCGTTTTGCAGGTTACCAAAAGGCAGGCATTACTCGAATCTCGGTGGGTGTGCAAAGTTTTGAGCAAGAGAAACTGGAAAGACTTGGGCGTATTCATGGTCAAGATGAAGCGGTAAATGCTGCTCATTTAGCGCATAAGATTGGATTGAATAGTTTCAATTTAGACTTAATGCACGGCTTACCCGAACAGAGTATTGAACAAGCGTTGGCTGATTTGGATAAAGCGATAGAACTCGACCCTCCGCACTTATCTTGGTATCAGCTAACAATAGAACCTAACACCATGTTCTATTACAAAACACCAACGCTGCCTGATGATGATGACCTTTGGGATATCTTCGACCTAGGCCATAAGAAGCTCGCAGACGCAGGGTATGTGCAGTACGAAATTTCAGGCTACAGCAAGCCGGGATATCAGTGCCAACATAACCTCAACTACTGGCGCTTTGGTGACTATCTAGGTATTGGCTGTGGCTCTCATGGCAAGCTGAGCTTTACAGATGGACGCATTGTTCGTACCACTAAGGTTAAGCACCCTAGAGGCTATCTAGCTGCGTACCAAAACATGGTAAAACCTTATCTATCAGATGAATTTGAAGTGCCGAATGAAGACCGCCCTTTTGAATTTTTCATGAACCGCTTTAGGTTAATGGAAGCATGTCCAAAGCAGGATTTCATTGATACGACAGGGCTTGGTTTTGACTCGATTCAAAAAACGATTGAATGGGCAAAAGAGCTAGGCTACTTGAAGGAAACCGACACTCACTGGCAGATCACTGAAAAAGGAAAGCTGTTTCTCAATGATCTGTTAGAAGCCTTTATGGCAGAAGAAGACGAGTAGTTCGAGATTCGAGATTCGAGATTCGAGATTCGAGATTCGAGAAGCATTGCGTAAGGGTTGGCTTTAGGGTCAACCCTTTTTGTTTTATAGCCCTCTCTCGGAGCGAAGCGTTCTATAGGACAACGTCCGTGCTCGAATCTTTCTCTTAGAAAATAGAACGACCAATTCGCTCTGAAAGCAACTCTAGAGCCTTAGTACCTGCGAGCGAGTTGCCAGAAGGATCAAGCTCTGGAGACCACACCGCAATCGTCATTTCGCCAGGAACGATAGCAATAATACCGCCACCAACGCCCGATTTTCCTGGCATACCAACACGGTAGGCAAACTCACCAGCCCCATCGTACAAGCCACACGTCGCAAGCAAAGCATTCAACTGCTTGGTTTGAACTGGCGTGATGATCTCTTTCTTGGTTTGAACCGACACGCCTTTGTTTGCTAAATAGCTAAAGGTTTTTGCCAAATCCACACACGTCATTTTAAGCGCACAAGCGTGGAAGTAGTTATTCAGAACTGGGATAACATCATTCTCAAAATTACCAAATGAACGCATCAAATAAGCAATGGCAGCATTACGATCGCTGTGCATCATTTCTGAAGCCGCTACCACCTTGTCATACACAATATGAGTATCACCCGATAACTGACGCACAAACTCTAACAAGCGGTGCCTAGGCGCAGACAAGCGGCTTTGTAGTAGGTCTGCAACGACAATTGCCCCCGCATTGATGAACGGGTTGCGGGGAATACCATACTCCATCTCAAGCTGAATCATCGAGTTAAAGGCTTGACCAGAAGGCTCTTTGCCTACTCTTTGCCAAATCTCTTCAGGCTTATATAGCACCATAGCTAGCGTCAGGCTCAAGGCTTTAGAAATAGATTGCACAGAAAATGCTTCTTCAGCATCGCCTGCTTTAATCACCTCACCTTCATTGGTGTATACCGCGATCGCCAGTTTCTGGTTCGATACGCGAGCCAGTGCAGGGATATAATCAGCGACCTTTCCCTGTCCAATTAAAGGACGAACTTCGTCTAAGATCTCGGCCAAAATAGCTTGAGTTGGTTTCATGTGCGCTTACTTCTATATTGTTATTTTTGTAGGGGTGTAACATATACCAATCGTAGTAAATAACTGCTCACTCTAGCTTGTTAAAATGCTCGATAACTGCGTTAGAATTTTTGATTGTAGAGTAACTACTTATCGAAAAATGCTGCCTTGTTCTCAAGCCTTTTTCCTACGCTATTTCTGATCACTTACTTACTGTGATTGGTATTACTTTCTGTCGTTAAGCCTTTACTGAAATAAAAGCCTAAGGACAAAAAAGCCAACATTACAATAATGTTGGCTTTAATCAATCCCATAAAGTGTAGGGGTTAAACCCTAAGTCGGATTACCCTTCACTTAATTTGATTCGAAGTTACTTAGTACGCTTGAACTTAATGTCCCAAACACCATGACCTAAACGGTGGCCACGCGCTTCAAACTTAGTTAGCGGGCGCTCATCCGGACGAGGGATGTAATCACCATCTTCAGCGATGTTTTCGAAGCCTGGAGCTACGTTCATCACTTCAATCATATGTTCTGCGTAGTTTTCCCAGTCTGTTGCCATGTGGAAAACACCAGTATCAAGTTGAAGCTTGCCGCGAACCATCTCTGCAAACTCAGCCTTAACGATACGACGTTTATGGTGACGAGCTTTGTGCCATGGGTCAGGGAAGAACAGTTGCAGAGTATGCAGGCTGCTATCTGGGATCATGTGTTCAAATACTTCTACAGCATCGTGACAAATTACACGCAGGTTAGTTACGCCAGCATCGCGAGCTGTACCTAAACACGCACCAACACCCGGGCTATGAACTTCAATACCTAAGAAGTTTTTCTCAGGTGCGTTCTTTGCCATTTCAACCAGTGATGCACCCATACCGAAGCCAATCTCTAGTACAACCGGGTTATCGTTGCCAAATACTTCTTTCCAGTTAAGAAGCTCTGGGTTGTAGTCGATACCCATTGTTGGCCAACATTCATTCATCGCGTTCTCTTGGCCTTTTGTTAAGCGGCCTTCGCGGCGAACAAAGCTACGGATCTTACGAACCAGTTTGCCGTCTTCAGTATATTCGTTAGTGGTCACTTCACTCATTGATTTTTGCCTGCACATTGATTAATCAAAGCGGGGATTATCCAAAGAATTGCCTCCGGTGCAAGTCTTTCCGTGGATAAATTCCCACACAATTTGTCTGTTTTACATCCAACGTTAAGTGTGGTGCAATTTCGCTTCTAATAATAGCAAAGCATAGAGCATGTCGTGACTCCTTTCGCAACCGCCATATTAAAGTGGTATGACGCCTACGGGCGTAAAGAATTGCCTTGGCAACAAAACAAAACCGCCTACACCGTTTGGCTATCTGAAATCATGCTTCAGCAGACTCAGGTTGCTACGGTGATTCCATACTACCAACGCTTCTTAGAACGCTTTCCAACGGTTATCGACCTAGCGAACGCCGAACAAGATGAGGTACTCCACTTATGGACAGGGCTTGGTTATTACGCACGAGCTCGCAATCTACATAAAGCAGCCAAGATCGTTGCTGAGCAATATGGTGGTGAATTTCCGCTGTCTATCGAAGAGATGAACGCGCTACCGGGGATTGGTCGCTCAACAGCAGCAGCCGTCTTATCATCGGTTCATAAACTTCCTCATGCGATTCTTGATGGCAATGTAAAACGAACGCTTGCGAGAAGTTTTGCCGTTGAAGGTTGGCCGGGGCAAAAGAAAGTCGAAAACCAGCTTTGGGAACACGCCGAAGCACATACTCCGAACAAAGATGTCGATAAGTACAACCAAGCAATGATGGACATGGGTGCCATGGTTTGTACCCGTAGCAAGCCTAAGTGCACCTTGTGCCCGATTGAAAGCATGTGTGAGGCCAAGAAGCTCGATAGACAGCTCGACTTCCCTGGCAAAAAGCCTAAGAAAGAAAAGCCAGTAAAAGACACATGGTTTGTGATTCTGTATCACGACAACCAAGTGTGGCTCGAACAGCGCCCTCAATCTGGTATCTGGGGCGGATTGTTTTGTTTCCCTCAAAATGAAAACGCAGAGATCGAACATCAACTAGATCTTCGTTCGATCAAAGACACTCAAACCAATTCGATCAAGACCATGATTGCGTTTAGACACACTTTCAGCCACTACCACTTAGATATCACGCCAGTATTAGTGAAATTAGATAAACAACCAGATTTGATAATGGAAGGGGCTAAAGGTCTCTGGTATAACTTATCAAAACCGGAAGAAATTGGCCTAGCCGCTCCTGTAAAGCAGCTTATTGAGAGCCTACCCTTTGAACTGAACGACGACGTTTGAATCAACGAACGCGATAAGAGGAACCACTATGAGCCGCACTGTATTTTGTGCTCGCCTTCAAAAAGATGCTGAAGGCCTAGATTTTCAACTTTACCCAGGTGACTTAGGTAAGCGTATCTTTGACAACGTGTCTAAAGAAGCTTGGGGACAATGGCAAAGCAAGCAAACTATGCTTATCAATGAAAAGAAGCTAAACATGATGGATCCTGAGCATCGTAAACTTCTTGAAACTGAGATGGTTAACTTCCTTTTTGAAGGTAAAGATGTCGTAATTGATGGCTATACTCCACCAAGCGAATAAGACATTTATTTAAGCAATTTTTAATGACATCATGGTTAACGCTGCGATGTCATTTTTGTATGAGGAACTATGAAAAAGCTAAGTTACTTCCTAACAGCCATGTTATTAACTGGCTGCAGCCGTGAATTTGTCGAAAGCATTTATGATGTCAATTACGAGCCAACCAACCGGTTTGTGAAGAATTTAGCTGAGCTACCCGGACAATTTGAAAAAGATACCGGGGCGCTAGATTCATTAATAGATAGCTTTTCAGGCAACATTCAAAAACGTTGGGGTAGCAGTGAAATCAAGATAGCAGGTAAGAGTAACTATGTGAAATACATAGATAATTACTTAAGTCGTTCAGAAGTGAATTTTAGCCAAGGCCTGATAACTGTGGAAACGGTTTCCTCTACCGAACCGAAAAAACACCTCAAAAATGCGATCATGACGACCCTTTTGACGCCAGATGATCCGGCGCATGTCGATCTATTCTCTTCTAAAAGCATCAAGCTAGAAGGCAAACCTTTCCTCTATAATCAGGTCGTAGACCAAGAAAAAAAGCCCATTCAATGGACTTGGCGAGCGAACCAGTTTGCGGATTACCTGATCGCGAATAACCTAAAAACCAAAGAAGTCGACTTTAAAAAAGCCTACTACGTTGAAATCCCAATGGTGGCCGACCACGCTAGCCAGCGTAGTTATCAATATGCCGACATCGTTCGACGAGCGTCTCAGCGTTATGACATCCCTGAAGATTTAATCTACGCTATCATCAAGACAGAGAGTAGCTTCAACCCGTACGCCGTAAGCTGGGCTAATGCTTATGGTCTTATGCAGGTGGTACCTAAAACCGCTGGTCGAGATGTATTTGAACACGTCAAAAAGAAACCTGGTGAACCAAGCCCTGAGTACTTATTCAATCCAGAAAACAACATTGATGCTGGCACCGCATACTTTTACATCCTTAAAAATCGTTATTTGAAAGACGTAAAAAACCCATTAACGCTTGAATACAGTATGATTTCAGCCTATAACGGCGGTACTGGTGGCGTACTCAATACCTTCAGTAAGGACAGAAAGCGAGCAATGCAAGACTTAAACTCGCTGCAACCGAGCCAAGCCTACTGGGCGCTTACCAAGAAGCATCCAAATAAAGAGTCGCGCCGATACCTCGAAAAAGTAACGCAATTCAAAAAAGAATTTAACCAAGGTAAAACATAACCCTCACTTTTGAATAAAAAAACAACGAACGAACGGTTTTTTTAGTTATTTTCAAAAAAGGAGTTGACGGTTATGCAGAAAATCCGTTTAATAGCGCTCCGTTGCCCGGATAGCTCAGTCGGTAGAGCAGAGGATTGAAAATCCTCGTGTCGGTGGTTCGATTCCGCCTCCGGGCACCACAATTTGATTTGTTGGTGTCAACACTCTTTAACAGGGAGTAACAACACGGACAAAAGCATAAAGAATTTAGTGTGCCGACTTAGCTCAGTAGGTAGAGCAACTGACTTGTAATCAGTAGGTCACC
>NZ_MAKD01000067.1:0-11586 GCF_001691235.1 Vibrio sp. ZF57
TTGATGTTTTCCCATAAGCCCATCAACTAGGTTGTTCTCTTAACTCTCGAAAGAAGTAAGAAGAATATGGTGGAGGGAGACGGATTCGAACCATCGAAGGCAGTGCCGGCAGATTTACAGTCTGCTCCCTTTGGCCACTCGGGAACCCCTCCAGGGTGTGTCTTACTCTTCACAAAGTAAGCCTAAATTGATGTTTTCCCATAAGCCCATCAATCAGGTTGCTCTCTTAACTCTCGAAAGAGGTAAGAAGAATATGGTGGAGGGAGACGGATTCGAACCATCGAAGGCAGTGCCGGCAGATTTACAGTCTGCTCCCTTTGGCCACTCGGGAACCCCTCCAGGGTGTGTCTTACTCTTCACAAAGTAAGCCTAAATTGATGTTTTCCCATAAGCCCATCAATCAGGTTGCTCTCTTAACTCTTAAAAGAGGTAAGAAGAATATGGTGGAGGGAGACGGATTCGAACCATCGAAGGCAGGAATATGGTGGAGGGAGACGGATTCGAACCATCGAAGGCGGAGCCGGCAGATTTACAGTCTGCTCCCTTTGGCCACTCGGGAACCCCTCCCGGGGTGTTTTCCTAACTCATAATGGATAGGCTAAAGAGATGTTTTTCCCAACGCATTTCCTAACTCATAATGGATAGGCTAAAGAGATGTTTTTCCCAACGCATCTCTCAAGTGCGGAGCGCATCATAGCAAACACGTTAAACCTGTAAAGAGTTTTTCTTATGGTTTTGTGTTGAATGCTGCCTTTTTGGGCAAAGATGGCGAAAAGTACGCATATTGCTCGGGAAGTGAACATCTGTACTAAGGTTTACGTAGTGATAGGTAACACCTTGAGGTAACTCGCTTTCTACATTGTGTTTGGTTTGTGCAATTCGCCAAGAAACGTAAATGGAATTTAATCTAGATTTACACTTCTTGACGTTACAGCATTCATCAGTTGATAGAATACGGTTAATTTCATTTATAGATAATAATACCTATCGTAGTAAGTAACTTGTCATTCTAGCTTGCTAAAATGCTCGAGAACAGCGTCAGATATTTTGATTGTAGAATAACTACTTATCGAAACTATCTGTTGAAAAGAGCTGCCTTGTTCTCAAGCCTTTTCCCTACGCTATTTCTGACCACTTACTCACTGTGATTGGTATAAACTTACTTGCAGACCATTATTATGAAGCGTAAATCTGTTTTAACCCTGCTTAGCTTGTCTATTCTTATGGCGTCTCCAGCCGCACTAGCTAAACGCATGGGCCCTAGCACTGTCACTGTTGTTACTGAGCAAGTTGATATTCACCAAGTTAGCCAATCTCTTTCTTTGGTAGGTAAGTTAGAAGCAGAACAATCTGTGATCATTACCTCTGAAGTAGCGGGCAGAGTTGACTCTATCAACATCAAAGCCAATCAAGATGTCACCAAAGGGCAGATGTTGGTTCAATTAGATGACGACAAAGCAAAAGCTGCAGTTGCAGAAGCGCAAGCGTACCTAAAAGACGAGAAACGTAAGCTAGCGGAATTCCAACGACTAGTGAAACGTAATGCGATTACGCAAACTGAAATTGACGCTCAGAAAACGAACGTAGAGATCGCCAATGCTCGCCTAGCTGCCGCCAATGCCAATCTTAAAGACTTACACATCAGCGCGCCTTTCTCTGGCACGGTCGGTTTTATCGACTTTAGCCGCGGAAAAATGGTGACAGCAGGTACTGAGCTTGTGACTTTAGATGATTTGTCTGTGATGCAGTTAGATCTTCAAATTCCTGAGCGTTACCTTTCTAAGCTGTCTAAAGGCATGACAGTGACGGCTCGCACCAGTGCGTGGGGCGAGACTCAGTTCACTGGCACAGTGGTAGGCATTGATTCTCGTATTAATGCTGAAACTTTGAACCTTCGAGTTCGAATCCACTTCGACAACAATAATGATTACCTAAAGCCGGGCATGCTAGTGGCAGCTGATATGGACTTCCCTCCAGTAGAAGCGCCGATCATCCCAGTTCAAGCGCTTGAGTATTCTGGTACTAAGCGTTTTGTCTATGTTATTGGCGAAGACAACAAAGCGACTCGTACTGAAGTTTTCCTCGGGGCTCGTATCGATAACGAAGTTGTGATCGACAAGGGCATCGAGATTGGCCAGAAGATCGTGGTGCAAGGTATCGTGAACATGCGTGACGGCGTCTTGGTTCAAGAGCTTGCCGTTAATCGCCCAGCTAAACTTGATGAAAATACAGCAGCACAAGAAGGCGCTAACTAATGTTGTTATCTGATGTTTCTGTAAAGAGACCAGTAGCGGCTGTCGTATTGAGTCTGCTTTTGGTTGTGTTTGGTATTGTCTCTTTCAATAAGCTTGCAGTTCGCGAGATGCCTGATATTGAAAGCCCGGTGGTATCGATCAGTACTCGTTATGAGGGTGCGTCTGCCACCATCATTGAAAGTCAAATAACCTCCAATCTTGAAGACCAGTTATCCGGCATCAGTGGTATCGATGAGATCGAATCCACAACGCGTAACGGTATGTCGCGTATCACGATTACTTTTGAGCTTGGTTACGACCTTAATACTGGTGTCAGTGATGTTCGTGATGCGGTAGCTCGTGCTCAGCGTTCGTTGCCAGATGAAGCCGACGACCCAATTGTTTATAAGAACAATGGTAGTGGTGAAGCCTCGGTCTACATTAACTTAAGCTCGACTGAGATGGACCGAACGCAGTTAACCGATTACACCGAACGTGTATTGATTGACCGCTTTAGTTTAATTTCTGGTGTGAGTTCAGTGGATATTTCTGGTGGCTTGTACAAAGTAATGTATGTGAAGCTGAAACCTGCGCAGATGGCTGGTCGTGGCGTTACTACTTCGGACATCACTTCTGCGTTAAACAGTGAGAACATTGAAAGCCCGGGTGGTGAAGTACGTAACGATGCGATTGTGATGTCGGTTCGTACCGCTCGTTCATATACCCAAGCTGAAGATTTTGAGTACCTTGTTGTTAAGCGTGCCTCTGATAACACACCTATCTACTTAAAAGACGTTGCTGATGTTTACATTGGGGCAGAAAACGAGAACTCGACCTTTAAGAGTGACGGCGTTGTTAACGTTAGTATGGGGATTGTGCCTCAGTCAGATGCGAACCCACTTGAGGTTGCTGACTTGGTCCATAAAGAAGTCGAAGCAATTCAAAAGTTCTTGCCAGATGGTACTCGTTTAGCTGTCGATTATGATTCAACTGTCTTTATCGATCGTTCGATCTCAGAGGTTTACAGCACACTCTTTATTACGGGTGGTTTAGTTATCCTCGTGCTTTACGTCTTCATTGGTCAAGCGCGTGCAACGCTGATTCCAGCAGTGACCGTTCCTGTATCGCTAATCTCGTCGTTTATTGCGGCGTACTACTTCGGCTTCTCTATCAACTTGATTACCTTGATGGCACTTATCCTGTCTATAGGTCTGGTGGTTGATGACGCTATCGTAGTGGTTGAGAACATCTTCCACCACATTGAACGTGGTGAATCGCCACTGCTTGCGGCTTATAAAGGGACGCGTGAAGTAGGATTCGCGGTAATCGCAACAACGCTTGTATTGGTGATGGTATTCCTGCCAATCTCGTTCATGGATGGCATGGTCGGTCTCCTGTTTACGGAGTTCTCGGTACTGTTGGCGATGTCGGTGATCTTCTCGTCGCTAGTCGCATTGACGTTAACACCGGTTCTGGGTAGTAAAATTCTGAAAGCGAACGTGAAACCAAATCGCTTCAATCGATTTGTAGAACGTGTGTTTGGCAAGCTAGAAGCCGGGTACAAAGCGGTATTGCGCCGTGCTTTAAACTGGCGTTGGGCAGCTCCAATCATCATTATCGCGTGTATGGGCGGTAGCTATGGCTTGATGCAACAAGTGCCGTCGCAACTGACGCCTCAAGAAGACCGTGGTGTTATCTTTGCGTTTGTTCGTGGTGCTGATGCAACCAGTTACAACCGTATGTCTGCCAATATGGACATCGTTGAAGAGCGCCTAATGCCGCTGCTTGGTCAAGGTTTCTTGAAGTCATTTAGTATTCAATCACCAGCGTTTGGTGGTAATGCGGGCGACCAAACGGGCTTCGTTATCATGATCCTGGAAGATTGGGATGAACGTGATGAAACCGCTCAGGAAGCGTTGAACGAAGTACGTAAATCTTTAAATGGTATTCCTGATGTACGTGTATTCCCATTTATGCCGGGCTTCAAAGGTGGTTCAAGTGAGCCTGTTCAATTCGTACTGGGTGGCTCTGATTACTCTGAGCTTCAGAAATGGGGCGAACTGTTAAAGCAAGCGGCTGAAGACTCTCCAATGATGGAAGGTGCGGACATCGATTACTCTGAGAAAACACCAGAGTTATTGGTAACCGTAGATAAACAACGTGCAGCCGAGCTAGGCGTTAGCGTTTCGGATATTTCAGATACGTTAGAGATCATGCTTGGCGGCCGTAGTGAAACCACTTTCGTTGACCGTGGTGAAGAGTATGACGTATACCTTCGTGGTGATGAGAACAGCTTTAATAATGCTAATGACTTGAGCCAAATCTACATGCGAACTCAGTCTGGTGAGCTGGTTACACTCGATACGTTGACGCACATTGAAGAAGTGGCATCCTCGATTCGTTTGTCGCACTACAACAAGCAGAAATCGGTGACCATCAAAGCGAACCTAATGGAAGGCTACACGCTGGGTGACGCACTTGATTTCCTTGATGAACAAGCGATTGAACAGCTACCGGGCGATATTTCAGTGAGTTACTCTGGCGAGTCAAAAGACTTTAAAGAGAACCAATCAAGTATCTTAGTGGTATTTGCGCTAGCGATGCTGGTCGCGTACTTGGTACTGGCCGCGCAGTTTGAAAGCTTCATTAACCCGCTGGTGGTGATGTTCACTGTACCTATGGGTATCTTTGGTGGCTTCTTAGGTTTGGTGTTGATGAATCAAGGGCTCAATGTCTACAGCCAGATTGGTATGATCATGTTGATCGGTATGGTGACCAAAAACGGTATCTTGATCGTAGAGTTTGCTAACCAACTTCGTGACCGTGGCATTGAGTTTGAAAAGGCGATCATTGATGCTTCGGCTCGACGTTTACGTCCAATCTTGATGACGGCGTTCACCACACTAGCCGGTGCAATCCCATTAATTACTTCAACGGGCGCAGGCTATGAAAGCCGAGTGGCAGTGGGTACGGTTATCTTCTTCGGTATGGGTTTCGCGACACTGGTAACTCTGTTCGTAATCCCTGCGATGTATCGACTGATTTCTGGCTCAACACGCTCTCCGGGTCATGTGGAAGCGGTTCTAAATAAAGAGCTGAGCCATGACAACGTGGGAAGAAGCAGTCACGGTTAATGAACACGCACGGCTAATGAACATGGAATAGTGTAACAATATTGAAAAGCCTGCGTTTGCTCCTAGCGAATGGCAGGCTTTTTTTGTATAACAAACAGAGCTCAACGAATTAATACAATAAATCGAATAAAGGAAAGTAAAGTGGCTGAATTTAAATACAAAGATCTTTCTCAAGAAGAACAAGATAAGCTAGATGCAGCAACCTTTCGTCGCCTGTTAGCACACCTAGACAACAATAAGGATGTTCAGAACATCGACCTTATGATCTTGGCTGGCTTCTGCCGTAACTGTTTCAGCAAGTGGTATAAAGCGGAAGCTGAGCAACAAGGCCTAGACTTGGATATCGATGACGCTCGTGAGCGCGTATACGGCATGACTTACGATGAGTGGAAACAAAACCATCAGCCAAAAGCGACACCTGAGCAACTAGCGGCGTTTGAAGCGAAGCAGAAGCCAGAATAATTTGTTCTCGCTAGAAATTGATGAATAGAATAAACCAAAAAAGAGCCCATCAAGGGCTCTTTTTAATTTTGGCGCCGGTGCTTACTCTGTGGTTAAGCCAACTCACCTGTTTGCGAGAAAGCTTCTAACTTCGCCGCGTACGGTTGTAGGTCACCAATGTTGTTGTTCACCCACTCGTCGTTGAAGTAAGTGTCTAGGTAACGTTCACCGCTGTCACATAGCAAAGTCACAATAGAACCTGTCTCACCGCGTGCTTTCATCTCGCTTGCCAGTTGAAGCACACCGTACATATTTGTACCCGTAGATGCGCCAACCTTGCGGCCAAGAATGTCAGATAACCAATGTGTCGTTGCGATGCTTGCTGCATCTGGAATTTTACGCATTTCGTCAACCACACCAGGAATGAAGCTTGGCTCTGCTCGTGGGCGACCAATGCCTTCAATTTTGCTGAATGTACTGCCTTTCACGTTCGCATTGCCGGTTTGGAAGTATTCGTGGAATACCGAGTTCTCAGGGTCGACAACACAAAGCTTAGTTTCATGCTGTTGGTAGCGAATGAAGCGGCCGATAGTTGCAGACGTACCGCCAGTACCTGGGCTCATTACTACCCACGCTGGAACTGGGTGATCTTCCATCTGCATTTGATTGAAAATGGAGTTCGCGATGTTGTTGTTACCACGCCAGTCGGTTGCGCGCTCAGCGTAGGTAAATTGGTCCATGTAGTGACCATTCAGTTCTTCTGCTAAACGACGAGACTCATCGTAAATTTCATCTGAGCGGTCAACAAGATGCGCTTGGCCGCCGTAGAATTCAATCTGCTCAATCTTCTTCTTCGCTGTGCATTTCGGCATTACCGCAATAAACGGCAGGCCAAGTAGGCGAGCGAAGTACGCTTCAGATACTGCAGTACTGCCTGATGAAGATTCAATGATCGTTGTTTCTGGGCCAACCCAACCGTTACAGATAGCGTATAAGAACAGAGAACGCGCTAAGCGGTGCTTTAAAGAGCCTGTAGGGTGTGTGCTTTCATCTTTAAGGTAAACATCAATGCCTTCGATACTTGGTAGATCGAGCTTGATAAGGTGCGTATCCGCTGAGCGTTGGTAGTCCGCTTCAATTTTACGAATCGCGTTGTTAATCCATTGATGGTCAGTGCACATAAACGTTCTCCTGATCGAGTGTAGGAATTCTTTGTAATTGGTATGGTTCTAATTTATCTATAATCGGAGAGAAAAACTTTGCCATATTTGCTTTGTTTTGCTTAAATTGTAGAAAATTATTCTCTTTAAATGCGATTTGGTGAAAGTGTGATAGATGCCGTAGATAAAAAAATATTAGGGTTACTGCAAGAAGACAGCACCCTGTCATTGAACGATATTTCTGAAGCAGTCAATCTCACCACAACGCCTTGCTGGAAAAGACTTAAGCGCCTCGAAGAGAACGGCATTATTGAGAAAAGAGTGGCGTTACTGAATCCCGAAAAGCTCGATCTTTCTTTTACCGCGTTCGTATTGATTAAAACCAGTGATCATTCTCACGAGTGGTATGGTCGTTTTGTGAATACTGTGTCGGAGTTTCCAGAAGTGATGGAGTTCTATCGCATGGCTGGCGAATATGACTATATGATGAAGGTTCAGGTGAAAGACATGAAGTGCTTTGATGATTTCTACAAGCGCTTGGTGAATAGCATTGATGGTATCTCTAATGTGACCTCGACATTTGCGATGGAACCATTGAAGTACACGACAGCATTGCCGCTTTAAGCTACGCCTAGTTACGCATTAACAATCGTCTGAGCTTAACTATCGTCTCAGTTTAGATATCGCCTCTGCGATAAAGAAAAGGATTATTCATGTTTGCAAAAGTATCTACCGCTATCCAGCTAGTATTGGCGGTTGCCATTTTTTACTTGGGTTACACCATCTACTCGTTTACCAATAAAGTCGGTGAAATCGTTGATACTTATCCGCAAGTTATCGAAGACATTTCGGGCCTCACGAAAGGGCTCAAAGTAGAAGAGCTATTAGCGCTTGCTGAACATGTCAGCGATCTTGCTCCTCAGGTGTTAAACACTGTCGAAGAAGTTAGAAAGACGATCGATGACGTGAATCAAACAGTAGCCTCGGTCGACAACAAAATCCCTGCGATATTAGATGAAGTCAAAAATGTTCGAACGGAAGTCGAGCAGGTAAGAACCGATGTTATTCCTCCAACATTAACGGAATTAAAGAGATACCGCGTAGATGTAATGCCACCAATGCTCGCTGAAAGTAAGTCTTACCGCGAACAGACTATTCCTGTCATCGTCACTGAATCTGAAATGCTACGAGCGGAAGTCCCAGGTATTTTGGCGCAAGCTAATTTGTTAGCTGATAAGAGTAAAGAGCTCGCTCAGGGAGCCGCAGAGGGCGCGGTGAAAGGCGTAGTGTTATCGCCATTTAACCTACTGCGTGACGCAGGTGATGGTATCAAAACGCGAGTTCAGAGCGAGTTTGAGCCAACGTTAGAAGTTGAGTAGGTTTAATGATTTTTAGGTGACGAATTTTCTTAAGCGTCATTAAAGAAAGAGGCTAGGTATTAAACCTAGCCTCTTTTTGTTTGTGCATATTTGTGGCTTGTAAGAAGCGTTTATCCGCTATTTATTTGAGCGCTACTTAGTAAAACGCATCACACCTTCTTGTACTGCTGTCGCTACCAGCTCACCTTTCTGGTTGAAGATCTCGCCGCGCACTAGGCCGCGAGTGTTCGCCGCCGTTGGGCTTTCAATCGCATAAAGCAGCCATTCATCCATCTTGAATGGGCGATGGAACCAGATTGAATGGTCAATCGTCGCTACTTGGAAGTTTGGCGTCATGATAGAGACTTCATGTGGGTGAAGCGCCGTCACTAAGAATCCCCAATCCGATGCGTAGGCAAGCAGGTATTGGTGGATCAAGTGGTTGTCTGGCATCGCGCCATTCGCTCTTACCCAAAGGTATTGTTTCGCTTCCGTCTTCTTAGGTTTCAGTGGGTTTACCACCGTCACCGGACGCATCTCAATCGGCTTTTCGCCACAGAAGGTTTTGCGCAGTTTCTCTGGTAGGAACTCCGCAATGTGACTCGCTAACTCGGTTTCAGATGCAAAGTTCTCTGGCCCAGGAATATCAGGCATTGAAATCTGGTGCTCAAACCCTGGCGCATCGCCATGATAAGAAGCAGTGAGATAGAAAATAGGGCGGCCATTTTGAATCGCTTTTACACGGCGTGTGCTAAAGCTGCGTCCATCTCGTAGGTTCTCAACATCGTAAATGATTGGCTTTTCAGGATCGCCGGGAAACAGAAAATAACTGTGGAACGAGTGAACACTACGGTCGTCTTGAACGGTATAACGAGCAGCAGAAAGCGCTTGTCCCAATACCTGACCGCCGTATACCTGTGGTAGGCCTAGGTTCTCACTTTGCCCACGGAATAAACCTTCTTCCAGTTTTTCTAGCTGAAGTAAACTTAGTAATTCTTGTAAAGGTTGACTCATCGCCAGCATTCCTCTTCGTAAAATGGGTGTCAGATTATGGTGTTAATCATTTAGCTTAGTCAGATATCTGTCAATAAATCATAGGGTTTCAAGACAGAATATGAAAGCTCTCTTATAATTGGTGAGTAGATTTGCCGAGTCCGGCAAACATGTTGAGAGAAATTGAATATGAAAAAGGCTCTAATTCTTATTACGTCTTTAGTATCGTTTGGCCTACTTGTTGGTTGCCAAGCAACATCAGAAACGAGCGCTTCTCAGGAAGTGGTTGCAGAGAACACTCAAGTGATTTCAGGAACAGTAAGCTACCGTGAAAGAATTGCATTGCCAGAGAATGCAGTGGTTACCGTTACGCTAGAAGATATCTCACTGGCTGATGCACCATCGACGGTTATCGCAACTCAAGAGTTCACCACAGACGGTAAGCAAGTACCGTTCGCATTCGAGCTGAGCTACGACAACGACAAAATTAAAGCTAACCACCGTTACAACATGCGCGCATCGATTCATGTTGACGGCAAACTGCGTTTCATAACGGACACGATTAAGTCAGTAATTACTGATGTAGAAAATACACAGCAAGCAGACCTACGTTTGGTTGGTGTTCGTTAATCAGAAGTCGATGCCACTGTTAAGGCATCTTGATTGGCTTAACTTAGCCAGTTGAATCAGCGATTAGTGGCAGCTCTAGGGCTGCCATTTGTATATTCTGAGTTTGATCTTTCCTGCATCACTCACCTCAATCCCTTCTTTAACCAAATGCTGCTTTTGTCGGTCGAACGAATCACCCTTTAAAGAGATTTCACCCTTGCTGTTTATCACTCGATACCAAGGCAGTTTGCTACCTTCTGGCAGGTTACCCAGCGCTTTACCAACATGGCGCGCATAGCCCGGAAATCCTGAAAAACGTGCTATGTCTCCATAAGTTGTTACTTTTCCATATGGAATTTGGTGAATCACAGCAAAGATTTGGCTCAAAAATTGGTCCATACTAAATGTTCCTAGTTCATAAATACCAATCACAGTAAGTAAGTGTTCAAAAATAGCGCAGGGAAAAAGCTTGAGAGCAAGGCCGCTCTTTTTGATAAGAAGTTTTGATAAGTAGTCATTCTCCAATCAAAAAATCTAACGAGGTTATCGAGTTTTTTAACAAGTTAGGGTGACCAGTTAATTACTACGATTGGTATGGTACCACGGATCGGTAGAAGGAGAGGGCTATGGTATTTACAACGTTTCAGTTCTTGATCACCACATTATTAGCGGTTGTTTGCGCGAGAGCAATCAGTTTAAGTGAGGGAGATATCCCGGTGCTTGCAATGGTAATTCCTGCTTTATGGATTTTACCGCAGGGGGGCATAGCAGGATTAGCTTTGCTTGTTTCCATGACCACTTATGGTCTAACCCTTCCTTTGCAGCCTATCACGCTGTCTGTCAGTGCGTGGGTACTATTCCCGTTATTGATGGTGGTCTTCTCAAGACGCAGTAGTTTGTCGGTCGTGATTATTTCCGGCTTGATTGTGACTACTTTGCAGGTCGGGATCATGGTGACACAATCAGCAGGCAAGCTTGAAGGTGTCCCGTGGGTTACCACACTTCAAACCTTATCAATCATCGTGATTTGGTGGGCGGCAAATCATCTTAAGCCTGCCAGCCGACACAGCTGGTGGTCATTAGGCTTAATACTTCCATTATGGATAGCCGATTTACCTTATGCCGCTTTGGTTGCCTTGTGTGTAACGGGCATCATGGCATCGATGGAAACGCTGACGCGCTTGAAAACCTTCCGCTGGAATAAACTACTGTGTTGGACACTGCCAACGGTCGGTTTTGCGGCTCTGGTGATTACTCCAAGCATCGAAGTACCGAGCCCAGTCTTTGTGGTGTGGTTGTGTCTATTAGGTACCGCGTGGATGACAGACTACATCATTCGCACAGAAGATAACGAAGACATCGATATCTAGTACTCCAGCAATCCAAACCTTCCAAATGCAGGTAAATGGTGAATTTACCTGCGATTTTCTAATGGTTTGAATAAAGGATAAGCACTTAGACCGCAATTGTTCAAAAATAGGGTGGAAGGGCTTGCAATGGTTGCTGTGATGCTTAATAATCCAATCACTCTTTGAGGCAAGCCTCTTAGAAAACGAATCTATGGGGGCCTGGTCCTCCCGCAACAATAGCTCGTGAACTCGGTCAGGCCTGGAAGGGAGCAGCCGCAGCGAGTGACTTGTGTGCCGGGATGTGGCTG
>NZ_MAKD01000068.1:0-221 GCF_001691235.1 Vibrio sp. ZF57
TTTCACAATAATTCATCAATCTTAATTAGATCACATTTTTACTTTAATTGGTATCAGTCCACCCCTGCCATATATAAGGCTCTAGACTGCGCGTCCCGGCAGAAATGCTAAAGCCTTTTTACTTTCTGAATCTAATATACGCTATTAGCAGAGCAGCGGATTCCCCGACTTATACCAATCCGGAAAATTAACTGATCAGGTCAATCCAATCTCTTGTACAC
>NZ_MAKD01000069.1:0-42647 GCF_001691235.1 Vibrio sp. ZF57
AAAAATAGATTGCCGATGTAGTTCACTCATCGAAGTGAACACACAATGGGGCATAAATGAGCTATAGCTTCCCCTAAATTAACAATTCAGAGATAACTAAACGTATGGAAAGTCGCTTAACGTAGCATCCAGTATTGACGGTGCAGATCAGTTTAAAACTAGCTCATTTATCGCCAGTGAGCATACCGAAGAAGATCTGTCTCGACTCTGGCGTGTTGTCTCTATGAGTTTCGTATTTTACATGCGCGTTTGCATCAACTGCTTTTGATAGCTTGATGCTCCATAGTGCTTTCATTTGATTTGGTACAATTGAATATCGGACATCGATAATACGCAGCTCGTCTGTTGGGTCCTGAGCGATATAACCATTTGAAAACCAGCGGAAACGTTCTATGTCTTTGGCTTGTTGAGAGTCCGGGTCAAGCCAAGGTAAATCCCTGCTAACATTCAGCTTCGCAATCGACTCTCCGGGATACGTGCTTACCGATGTGCCAACCCGCACTGCGTCTACATGGTAATGAGCCTCTGTTTCGTACACCACTTTCCAAACCAAGATATTCGCAAAGCTTGGTTTTGCCTCTAATCGAATCGGTGTGTGTTGCCTTTCTTGCGCTAATTGCCACCCAATCGCCTCTGCCCTGTCTCGCTGAATCATCCCTAATGTTGGATAAATTAGCGCCCAAGTAAACGCAACACGCGCTAGCCAAGGCGCTCGTTTTAACGTCGCAAACACAAGCAACACTAGAATGGGAAGCGTATAAACAGGGTCGATGATTGATATGGTATTCCAAGCAAAACGCGCGTTGGTGAAAGGCCAAAGTAACTGCGTGCCATAAGTGGTACAAGCGTCTAACAGTGCATGAGTGCCATAACCCAGAGCACAAAACAGCCAACTTTGTTTGAAAGAAAGCCCACGTTTTTTTGCAATCAGGTGATGCAGAACCAAAGCGCAGATCAAACTGCCAATGGGAATAAAGAAGAGTGAATGGGTAAATTGTCGATGAAATTCCAAAGCCAACAAAGGGTCACTTTGAGACTTAATCAGTGCATCCAAATCTGGTGCTAACCCGGAGAGCAGCCCTAATACCCCAGCAACAACCAAATGTTGTTTTTTGCTGGCAGATTGTGACAAAGAAACGCCTAACACGCCCTGCGTTAAAGGATCCATAAATCACTCATTGATAGCATTCCGTTGAATCAAACAAAATACATTTAGCTATAGCGGTGAACTGTTCATAACTAAACGGTTTTATCAATATACTCATGTACATAGTTGTATAAGCATAGACCGATAAACAAAAAAAGAGCAGTTATGAAACTGCCCTTTTCTAATTATTGGTGGTTGATCAATTTATTCGTTTTTGTTCTGTATATTCACACTTGAACGATCTTTTATTAACGAGCAACCATGCTTGCTGCGATAACCACCAGCAGTACTGAGAAGATTTTCTTAATCGTTGGAACCGGTAAATGGTTGGTGGCTTTTGCGCCTAACGGAGCCGTAAACCAAGACGTGCACACGATACCGAGCAGCGCAGGCAGATAAACAAAGCCGGCAAAACCGTCTGATAGAGCAAAGTGGCTGCTGCCTGAACTGATGTAACCTATCGAGCCAAACAACGCGATCACAATGCCACAAGCCGACGCGCAGCCAATAGCCTTTTTCATATCGACAGAGAAGAACGTTAATAGCGGAACCAGCAATGCACCACCACCAATGCCTATCATGGCAGACAAGCCACCCGTAATGGTTGTCAGCACAGTTAACACGCCCTTGTTTGGCAGTTTTCGTTCCTTAGGTGCATCATTTTTACTGCTTAAGAACATCTTGATCGCAATAAGAACCACACTTACAGCAAACACAATACGAACGACTTTTTCCGGCAACAGAGCCGCCATAAAGCCACTAACCAATGCACCCAGAGCAACACCGAGCATGATCCAAGGCGCCAGATCCCAAGGCACGTTTCCATTCTTGTGGTGAGCAAGTGCTGAAGAAGTTGAGGTGAACAGTATCGATGCCAACGAAGTAGCGATGGCCGCAACAACCACTTGATCCGCAGGTAGAATCTCTAAGTGAAGTAAAATGCTGCTTAGCACCGGAACAATGATCAGCCCTCCGCCAATACCTAACAAACCGGCTAGAAACCCAACACCACTGCCCAGTAACGCACAGTAGAAAATCAACAACAGCAATTCACTCATTTCATCCATCTCTTAATTAAATTAATCGTCTTAAATAACACACTATTAATGCGGTTATATTTCCATCAAGCTAATTAATATAACTGACACCGACTAAAATATTCAAACAGAATAGATCATGAATATTCCTCATGTTGAATGTGAAGTAATACCATTGTTAATGGTCAACCTATCCACGTATAAAAACCTTAAGCGATTAACTTTATACGACATTAATTCTACTAAGCATTAATTTCAGACAGCATAGCCTTCGATTCTTAATCCGGTCACAAGCAAAAAATAAAAGCCGTTTTAATACTAAAGACCGAGAGAATCAGAAAAAAAATTGGGATACCAAATCAGCATGAATAAAGAATTTAATTTTACGATTAAGAGCATTAGCCTCGACGAAAACTACCAGCCTGCAGACAGCACGCGTATCACTACCAACTTTGCTAACCTGGCTCGCGGTGACAGCCGTCAAGCGAACTTACGCAATGCACTACAAATGATCGATAACAGTTTCAACGCGTTAGCGCACTGGGATAACCCTAAGGGCGACCGCTACTCTGTTGAGCTTGAAATCATTTCTGTTGATATGGATATTGAAAGCAACGGCGAAGCATTCCCTTCAATTGAAGTGCTGAAAACCAATATTGTAGACCGTAAAACTAACGAGCGTATTGAAGGCATTATCGGAAATAACTTCTCTTCTTATGTTCGAGATTATGACTTTAGCGTACGTCTATTGGATCATAATAAAGGCCAAGATAAATTCAGCATTCCAGAAGATTTTGGTGATTTACACGGCAAGCTTTTTAAATATTTCGTTAACTCTGACGCTTACAAAAAGAACTTTAATAAGCCACCTGTTATTTGCTTAAGCGTGTCAGATAATAAAACCTATTACCGCACTGAAAACCAACACCCAGTATTGGGTTTTGAATACCAGCCGAATGAGTCTTCTTTAACTGAACAATATTTCAAAAAGATGGGCTTACAGGTTCGTTATTTCATGCCGCCTAACAGTGTTGCACCTTTGGCCTTCTATTTCTTTGGTGATCTGCTGAACGATTACTCTAACCTAGAGCTTATCAGCACCATCAGTACCATGGGTACGTTCCAGAAAATCTACCGACCTGAGATTTACAACGCGAACGCGGTTGCGGGTAACTGTTACCAACCAAACTTGAAAAACTTGGATCACTCGCTGACTCAAATCGTGTACGACCGTGAAGAACGAAGCCAGCTAGCTGTTGAACAAGGTAAATTCGCAGAAGAGAAGTTCATTAAGCCATACCAATCAGTTCTAGAGAACTGGTCGGCAAATTACGCACTTTAATCGTCTATTGCGCTCTCAAACCACCCAAGGATAGGCAGTATTATTATGAAAACACTATTACCGACTTCAACAGCGGGCAGCTTGCCGAAACCGTCTTGGCTTGCACAACCAGAGACGCTTTGGTCGCCATGGAAACTTCAAGGCGATGAACTCACAGACGGCAAACAAGATGCGCTGCGTGTCTCTCTGCACGAGCAACAGCAAGCAGGCATTGATATTGTGAGTGACGGCGAACAAACACGTCAACACTTTGTAACGACCTTCATTGAACACCTGAATGGCGTTGATTTTGAAAAGCGTGAAACCGTTAAAATCCGCGACCGTTACGATGCGAGTGTACCGACGGTTGTAGGCCCAGTTTCTCGTCAGAAATCTGTGTTTGTTGAAGATGCGAAGTTCTTACGTCAGCAAACCGACCAACCGATCAAATGGGCTCTGCCGGGGCCTATGACCATGATTGATACACTTTACGATGCGCATTACCAAAGCCGTGAAAAACTGGCGTGGGAATTTGCAAAGATCCTCAACGAAGAAGCCAAAGAACTTGAAGCGGCAGGCGTGGATATTATTCAGTTCGATGAACCTGCGTTTAACGTGTTTTTTGATGAAGTGAACAATTGGGGCATCGCTTGTTTGGAAAGAGCCATTGAAGGGCTTAAGTGCGAAACAGCAGTCCATATTTGTTATGGCTACGGCATTAAAGCGAATACGGATTGGAAAAAGACATTAGGCACCGAGTGGCGCCAATACGAAGAAGTCTTCCCTAAGCTGCAGCAATCGAATATCGACATTATCTCTTTAGAGTGTCACAACTCTCATGTACCTCTTGAGCTGCTTGAGCTCGTACGAGGCAAGAAAGTAATGGTCGGTGCGATTGATGTTGCAACCGATTCGATTGAAACACCGGAAGAAGTGGCTAGCACTCTACGTGAAACACTTAAGTACGTTGATGCCGACAAGCTCTACCCTTGCACCAACTGCGGCATGGCTCCCCTACCTCGCGAGATAGCCTCAGCGAAGCTTAATGCGCTAAGTGCTGGCGCAGAGATCGTTCGTAAAGAGCTTTCAGCGTAACGCTTTCCTAAAGAACAAAAACTATGCCTTTAAGCCTAAGTATCATATTGATGCTTAGGCTTTTTGTTATGCGAGTTAATGAGCTTTACGCGCTGCTTACCAGGTTTTATCTAGGTCTTGAGCATATAAAGAGATCGCTCGTTGGTACTCTTTAATCGCATCGCTATTCGTCGTGGAAACTAAAAGCTCAAGTAACAGCGATGTCGCTTCTTTATGGCGACCTAGTTCGACACGCTAATACACGCTGCCATTCATCTTTATTCATTGCGCCTTTAGAAAGGTAAATATTGTGTTTCTGCATTGCACCTTTCGTGTATGAAAGTTTGATGAATGAGCCAATTTCAAACGGAAGAAAGCTGCGCTGTAAAGTCACATCACAAGCAACTCCATTTAAACGTACGTGACCGTTCGTGATTTCAAATGAGCTATCGCGAAGCTTCCACCACAACATTAGAATTCTTATTAGCGGGGGAACACAAATTATTAGCCCTATGGTTAGTAGCGATGAACGATCACCGTCTGATATCCAATAGACAAGACCTAATGCAATAACAATAAACAGTAACTCTGAAAATAAGTATTTAATAAAATTTAATTGGATACGGTTATCCATGACACCCTCTCAATGATGATCCTAAAAGCAACTCCATTTCAACGAGCCCTTTCACTTCAGACAACTTAGTAAAACCTTTTGATTGATAAAGCTTAATAGCGGGATTCTCACTGAACACGCGCAACACTAACTGAGTCGATGCTTGATTGTTCGCATGTTCAATAGCTAAATCGAGACACTTAGAGCCAAAGCCTCTACCTTGATATTCAGCTAATATCTGCAAGTCCCGAAGAAACGTTGTATCACTGGTGTAACTGAAGCGGATAACACCAATACGGCTATCCCCTACATAAATTTCATAGTTATCCAGTTCATCCCAGCTACGTAAAAACTGACTATGACCCCAAGCGATTCCACGAGCTTGATAGTAACTCGCCATATTCGTTTTAGTGATCGATTCAGCGAACTTAGGATCGGAACCTTTGACCAACCTTACTTCCATATTGTGTCCTTTGTTTTCAAATCACATCTGAATGCGGCATAGAAAAGTGCCACATATATTGAATCATTTTTAGGTACATTCTGGTTTCACTTCCTCCCATTGTGTATCCCATTCTTCGCCTAACAAATTAGAAAGCTTTTCACAGTCGTATAGATAGCGAAGACTATCTTTACAGTACGAAGTAAGTATTTCAGTTAACTGAGCTGACGCTTTCTCGTTATCTTTGAGTTTTCCGTACATCATCAAACCAGTCCTAAAGGTGTCTTGATCGAGGTCAGACGCTTGCTTCGATAACATCCCAAAGGAAATAGCGTTAATAGACAGGGTTAATGCAATCGCATCGCCTTCATCTCCCTCTAATTCACAAGCACTATAACGAGCTAACAAGTTCGATGTTTTAATTAATGGGGCAAGGTCTTTTGTATTGGCATGTTTATAGGTTTCAAAACCTTGCCGCACCGCAGCTTTATGGCTGTCTTTAATGCTCACAACATAGTCGGCCAAAACATGTAAGCTCGCATATGCGCCTAGCCCGAAAGCCACAATGAACACGGCGATTAATCTGATCACTTATCTCTCCTAAAAGAACCTTGTGCTGGTTAATTTTAAACGGCGTCTTGTAGTAACAACCCTACTTGCCATCGACCTTTTCTATAAACCAACTCCCTTGGCACGGGCCATTGGTTAAGTGTCATCGGCCGTCAAATCTACTGCTACTGCCATTTGCGGAAAAACGATAATCCCATTGGCGATGTTTAGAATATAAACGTAAGTCGCCGCTTTCCGTCACCCAGTCCTCTAACGGTGTTCCATTGTAGGTAAGCCTTAGGGTTGCCTTGCCCTCACGAATGGTTCCGGTAATAGTTGTGCGTTCACACATATTATTGCCAGTGGTGTTAATGCGACGGCCTAGCCACTCACCGTCGAAATCGGTAGAAGGAACAAATTGGGGAATATCAGGAAGTTTAGGAAACAACTCGGAATTACTAGACCCGAACCACTGAAGAGCACGACCAACAAGGGAGAAGACAACAAAGCCGATTGATATCGCTATCACAAGTCCCTTTTCATGAGTCTCTTCCCTAAGTAGCTTACCTTAAGGAAAGAACCCTAACATAATGAAAAGTAATAACTTACCATCAATCTAATTAATTTTGATATATTCCACAAATTGCATTCAAACGTTGAATATAGAGAAAGCGGCATCGTACAAGAATGCCGCGCATTGAGTATCAATTATGTGCAGTGCCGAAAGCTCTGCACAGAAAAGCCCTAACATTCCAAGGCATTACGCCAATACTGAACGGTTTTCTCCGACACCGTGCCTGTCTCGCTCGCCGCTGATACTAGAAACTCACATAAGCTAGTCGCTACTTCTTCATTGCCTAACAAGTATAAACTGCGAATGGCTCGCGTTAACCTTAGCTGGTTATGGTCATGATTCTTTAACCATACGTGATTAGCCGGGCTAAGTGGTAACGATGAAGATATTTCACTCCCGTTTCGCTGCATACCCCAAAACTCAAGCATCAGGTCAAGCACTTGTAGATGAGCTGTGCGGAGCGCTTCTGAATTAGCAAAAAGCACCTTATCTTCTTGAGTAACCAACGGGGCATGTTGATTAAACTTAGTCCCCTCATCTATTGGGAAGAACACTTGAATGTACTTATGGTCATGCTCCAACCAAAAATGATTGTAAGCCAATAACTGTTCTATATTTCGACCAAATTTATCCGGCGCTTCACCAGATATAAAGCGAGCAATCTCACTCATTTTAAAATCCTACTGACTATAAACCCCCACTTGTGGGCGAATGCATTATTACGCAGTAAGCCGTCAAAAGCCTAGTCCTTTACGTTGTAAGTACCGATTTGGCTTAGAACTCCACGTCCCACGCGTTAGGAATCACTTTTGAATAATTTCGACTTACTTTTCTAACAAACGACACGGGAACTCTGCGACACATTTTAGCTCTGCTGTATGTTCAGGGAATCGTTCCTGAAGAAAACACAATGCATCCGTTGGCGTTGGCGTTGGCGTTGGCGTTGGCGTAGCGTATGAGTTTTAGACTTAAGCCAGCAACCAGTGTGTTAATAACTGAGTACCAAAACCTGAACGACTAAAAGAGGTAGGTAAAATAAGCAGCGAAAGATTACATCTTTCAAAGAAAAACCCTTCAGAAAGCGTCCTTCGGTGCATAGAATTTCAAGCGACTTACACTAATGAATAATGTAAGTCGCTAACATAAGAGGCTAACGCAAGCGTCTCAACACAACCTGCTGGTCGAGCTCATTCTGATAGTCCGTGTAATCAAGCCCTTGATCAAATATGTACTCAGTGACAAGAGTACGAATGCACTCAACCAATGTGCTTGCTTGCCAAGGCTTTTCAAAGTAACGGTCGATGCCTGCTGCATTAATCGCATTGATGGTATCGGTATGAGTGGCCTGCCCCGTAAGAAGAATTTTCTTTGTATTCGGAAAGCGGCTGTCATGGAACACTTCAGTGAGTAACTCCACACCCGTTTTCCCTGGCATCACATGATCAGACACGATGACGGTAATGTGTTCGCCTTCTGCGTCAAGTTCATCAATGAGATCAAGCACTTCTTGCGCTGATTCACAATCTTCAATATTCAGCCAACTCGCCAGCGGCTCTAAATCTTGTATCACTGCGCTCAGTACTTCTCTCTGGTCATCGACACAGATTAAATTAAGCTTCTCCATGTTCACCCTCTATTGGTAACTTGATTCTAAATACCGTTTTAGAAGCATCACTTTTCACAATAATACTTCCGCCATAACCTGCCACAATCCGCTTAACTACTGATAAACCCAAGCCCAATCCAAACGATAAACCACCTTTTTTAGTGGTGAAGTTGGGCTGAAATATCTTTCTACGAGTCCCCTCGTCTATCTCAGGGCCGTTATTCGTAATCGTAACTAATATTCTTTTCTTACTTAATCTGGTTTGAATCTCTATTGCGGCATCGTCTGAATTCGACATTGCATCACAAGCATTCTTTACAATGTTGACCCAAATCTGAACGAGCTCTGTTTTCGAGCCTTTAAAAGTCGGCAAATCTGCAGGGCTCAATCGCACAGATACTCTACGCAACTCACTTTGTAACAACGATAAGGCATGGTTAATGGAGTCATTAATATCAACCGCTTCTTCGGTGTCAATATCAACTCTGCCAAGTTGTTTAACCGATTTTACGATGCCCACAGTGTGTCTAGATGCCAAACGTAAATCATGTAAATCACAGCCCATCTGCCAAAAACGAATCGCTTCTTCTGGGTTTTTCAGCCAATGTTTTGAAATAACGTCTGTTGCAGATAAAGCATCAATTGGAATCGCCTTTGCAAGAGAGCGAGCAATGTTTTTGTCTAAACCATATTTTCTTTCAAATTGTCGCCCACGTGTTCGTGCTTCTGACGACGACGTTTTCTGACCATGCATTAACCCAAAATCGAAAAATTGACTGGCTTCTGGATGCACTTCTTCAAGCAGATCCATGATGACCGTTTCAAGTCGACCAGATTTACTATTTACGACACCAATAGCGTTGTTAAGCTCATGAGCAATCCCTGCAGCCAATTGACCCAAGGTCGTCATTTGCTCAGCAGTATGTAACTTCTCTAGCGCTTTTTGTTTCGCTATCGCTTCTTGTGTTGCGCGGCGTTGACGACGCGACAACTCATTGACAATTACAGGTGTGAACTGTGCGGTAAGAGGACCAAATTTACGTTCATCTTCTGCAGGCGTGTCTTTATCGATCCACGCTAACTCAACATCGGTTTTAGCAACAACCGTTGAAGATGCTGTCCAATTACCTGAAAAGAAGCTATGAACGCCTATAAAAGCCCCACTACCCGCGCTAAATACTCGCACTTGCGGTGTATTCGCATCGGTATAAAACCCTTCCAGTTCTCCACTAAACACATAATATAAACGAGTGTTTAACGCTGATTGTTCAATAATGGTGTTACCGGCACAGCACGTCACCCGACGTTCTGTTTGGTTAAAATAGCGCTCGATAAGTGCTTCTAGCTTTTGTTGATACACGTATCGTTATCCTATGTGACCAATTGAATGTAGCACCCACACCATAACAAAACTCAGTAGCACACCAACCACACCCAAAATAATACCGATTCTGGCCATTTGATTACTTTGCACATGACCAGTGGCATGAGCCAACGCATTCGGTGGCGTACTGATTGGCAGCGACATACCTAATGAAGCGGCAAAAGTCACAACCAAAATTAACGTTAGCTCACCGCCTAGTGGCGTGAGTGAAGCCATAGACGAACCTAATGCCGCCATAATTGGCATTAACAAGTTAGCCGTTGCGGTATGAGACATAAAGTTTGCCATTACCAAACACAAGAACGCCGCTCCGAACAACACCACATAGGGTGAGTAGCTATCAAACGGAATACTGTGTACCACGAGCTTTGCTAAGCCAGTTTTATCGAGCGCTAAACCAAGCGCAATACCACCTGATACAAGCCACAATACGTCCCAAGAAATTTTCTTCAGGTCTTCTTTATTGATGATCCCTGTGAGTGAGAACACAGCGACAGGAATCAGAGCGACGGTGTAAGAGTTCATGCCATGGCTTGAACCCATTAACCAAAGAATGATGGTCAGCGCAAAAGTGACGTACACCGCAATAGCTTTGGGTGTTTTAAGGAATTTACCTTTAATACTTAGTTCGATTTTCTTTTGGTCAGCTTTGTACATAAAGCCTATTAAAAACCACGCTAACGCCATCATAATAATGACAAACGGCACACCAAATGCCATCCATTCGCCGAACGTAATTAGGTTATCGCCAACTAAATATTTAAGTGCGATAGCGTTCGGAGGGGTACCGATCGGGGTACCAATGCCACCGATGTTAGCGGCAACCGGGATACAAAGCGCAAACGCTACACGACCGGGGTCTTTCGGACCAAACACAGCCAGTACCGGCGTTAAAATAGAGAGCATCATTGCCGTTGTTGCCGTGTTAGACATAAACATCGAAAAGATACCAGTGATCAACATTAAGCCGAGCATCACAAACTTTGGGTCTTGTCCAAATGGCTTCAACAACACGCGAGCTAAGTTTACGTCTAATCGATATTTAGTGGCGGCCATTGCTAAGAAGAAACCACCCAAAAACAGCATGATGATTGGGCTAGCGAATGTCGCCATGATATCGCTGTATTTTAACAGCTCACCAAAATGTTCCTCCCCATGCTCAAACCTTAAAAAGATCAGCCCTTTATCCGACAACATCAATAATTGCAGAACGATAATAACAACAGACGTCGCGTAGATCGGGATGGGCTCGAACACCCAGCACAATGCCGCTAACAAAAAGATCGCAATAACGCGTTGTTGAATAATCGTAAGGCCTTCAAATGGAAACGCTGATAGCGGCATGACGAGGATAATGAAAGGAATTAAAATAGGGATAATGTATTTAATATAGGGGCGCATAGCACAAAAACTCTTCCTGAGATAACAACTACTTAGAAATTAGATTTACAGTTCTAATTTAGATCCGACAACGAATTATCGACCTCTTATCACTATCTCACTATCGGCTAGATCAATGATTACGTAATCGCGATATCCCCTTTTTCGATTTTGTGCGCTACCTCTACGTTTGTATGTCATTTATTGTTGCAATTAAATTCAGGAGAGTGGTTTCTGCGTTTCTAGTCATAATCCGTTCCGGTTATTCTAGGTACTGTCAGAACAGATCAGTCGCTTAAGTCATGTCCATAAATTGAGGACCGCTTCTGAGTAACCTCTCAAATATATGAGTTAGACTTACTCGGATTGTGCGTGGTTTTGCATTTCCTTTTGCCGTAAGTTTATTTTCAAGCTCGCTTAGTAGAGCATGGAAGAAATAATAAAAAGATACCTATTCTCCCCCGAAAACAGTTCTACACAACACAACTTTCGACCGGCTAATAACATGACTATTGTTACATCTAAAAAACGTCCTACCGTTGGCATTGTGCTGCCTATGCTCAGTGGCTTCTACATGGGCGAGCTAAATGCAACCCTTAGAAGGCTTGCGAAAAACCATAAAGTCAATCTGATCTTCATCCGCTCGGGTGAGCGAAGAGATTTTAAACTTCCTATATATTTTAATCATCTCGATGCCCTTGTGGTCGTTCTCCATGCAGCGACAGTAAAGTTGATCGAAGAAGCTATAAACGCAAACATTCCAGTCATTTCTATTGGAGCAAGCTATGCGCCGCTGCCCGTTGAGCAGTATTATAGTGTGCAAAGCGATGGTGTCACTAAGCTCTATGAATGGTTACAAAGTCAAGGACACGAAGAAATCGGCTTTTGTGGCGATCTCACTGTTAATGATATCAGGTCTCGCTTCAAAGCGTATCAACGCACGGTGATTGATCATAAAGGCTCATTCAACCAACGCCATTTCTTCCGCGTGTCGAATTGTTCTCTATCTGGGGGGACGAGAAGCCGCAATAGAATTTATACAGCGTAAATCCAAATGCACTGCGGTTATCTGCGCAACTGACCACAATGCTGTAGGTATGATGGAGCAACTGTCTCACAGCAATATCTCGGTACCTGACGATGTCGCCATCGTAGGCATTGATAATATTTTCGTCGGTCAACAATTCAATCCCAAGTTAACAACAGTAGACCAACAGCTTGAGCTTCTAGCGACGCAAGTATTTCACCGCGTGTTGGAACGTATTTCTGGGAAGCCTTTTAATAATGCCAATAATAGTGTCCCGCAAAAGCTCATCGTTCATCAGTCTTGCGGTAACACAAACCCAGATCTCGAACATAAAGAAGATATCAACTCAACTCGCCAAATCCTCTTAAATGTGCAAGGGCGTTCTCCCGCTGAGATATTCGAAAATTTCTATTCACAAGCACAAGGAGGTTTTGACTCAATTAGAGATGCTCAAAGCCTTTACGGAAACAATCTTGACTGGGCCTGTCTCGCTGAGTGTAATTCGGAGCAATACACTATTAGGAAATGGGTAGAAAAAGGCATGACTCAGCCAACTACCCTACCGCAACAAACAGATATTCAAGACGATATTCGCAATTTCCCATTTTTCGAACGCTATGATCATTTCGTTGCTTCCATTCTTCCTATCAACTCAGGGCAAGAAGATCACTGGAAGCTCGTCGCTGTTGTTGATTCATTGCAAGATCACCAAGATATCGGTACACAATCGGTATTCAACAATTATTTAGATATGCTCGCACTGTTCATCGAGCGCGACGAGCTTATCAATACAAGTAACAATCGTCAGAAGAACTCCCAACAGTTGTTGCAACAGCTCAAAGTAGTATCTAACAGCTCAAACGATGGTATCTGGGATTGGGACTTACTAACCAATAATCTTGTCTGGAACAGTCGGTTAACCAAAATGATTGGCTTTCAAGATACCTTTTCTGATCGTAAGTTAGGATGTGACCATCTGTTCCAATATATACACTCAGAAGACTTAGAACTTCTCGAGTCCGCCATTCATAACCACTTAAACGAAGAAGTACCGTTCAAATGTGAATTCAGGATGAAGACGCAACATCGCGGATATATCTGGGTTCATGCCAATGGCTCAGCGGTTCATAATGCAGAAGGGCAGGCTGTGCGCTTCATTGGCTCAATGACGGATGTAACTCAAGAGCGAGAAGATGCGGAAAAGATTCAACACATGGCGTATTATGATGCGCTTACTGGCATCGCTAATCGCCGGAAAATAATGGAAAGCATCGCGCAACACATTGTGAATCGACCTAACCAAAAACGCGCGGTCATGTTGATGGATCTTAACCGTTTTAAGATTATCAACGACTCTTTTGGTCATCACGTCGGTGATGCACTTCTTTGCCACGTGACCAAACATATTCAGAACGTGCTATCAAGTGAACACCTTGTCGCACGTTTGGGAGGTGACGAATTCTTGTTTTTGTGTAATGTCAGTTCCGAAGCAGACATCAACGCACTCGCCACGCAGATTTTAAATGCCGTTCAAAACCCATTGATCGTTGATGATATTGAGATTATCAGCCAAGGAAGCCTAGGCATCGCTATGTATCCTTATGATGGCGTAAGTGCCGAAGAATTAATTAAGCAGGCCGACATTGCCATGTATCAAGCTAAAAAGCTGGGAGGACAAAGCTATCTCAACTTTCAAAGGTCAATGGCAAAAGAGACGGAAAACATAATCGAAATAGAGCACCAACTCAGTCGTGCCATCGCTCAACAAGAAATAAAGGTGCACTACCAACCTCAATATTGTGGGCAAGATGAAAAGATTACTGCTGTTGAAGCACTAGCAAGATGGGAATCTCCAACATTGGGGGATGTCCCTCCTGACCAGTTTATCGAGGTTGCTGAATCAGCTGGCCTAATCAGCAAGCTTGGTGAATGTATCATTCATCGAGTTTGTAAGGATGTTGAAGGATCTGAATGGCTACAAACCATGAGCCATATTTCCATTAATATCAGTGCAAAACAGCTGATACAGCCTCACTTCGCTCAAGAAATCATTCGAACTATTCGCCAATACCAGCTTCCTTTGACGTTATTCTGTATTGAGATAACCGAGTCAGCAGCAATTGTCGATTACGAGTTATGCATAAACTCACTTAAAGAACTACACGATGTAGGAATTTCTATCTCTCTTGACGATTTTGGCACGGGATTCTCTTCTCTATCTCTACTAAAGCAACTTCCACTAAGTGAAGTAAAGATCGACCGTTCATTTATCTCTGACATAACTCAAGGGCAGACCAACTTAGACTTCGTCAACACTATGATCATGATGGGTAAAAGCTTGGGCTATCGTGTTGTAGCTGAAGGGGTGGAAACTGCTGATCATAACCAACGCCTAAACGGACTGGGGATAGATCTGCTGCAAGGTTATTACTTCAGTAAACCTCGACCATTAAGTGAACTGGAATCAGAAGTGGCTATCAAATTGACTAGAGCTTAACCGTGGCACAACGGCATTATTTAAAAGTAATGCCATTCTTATTCACGCTTTGCGTTAACTTTACTGCCTATTGGCAGGTTAACGGAATAAAAATGAGCGTAAACAGTAGATGACATAAAGGTCGTTTAGAACCACAGATAGACCTCGTTGAGATGCCTTATCTGGACTACGACAAACAGACGTACTACCCCAATCAGACAGTTATCTTCTGGCCTCGCTACCGCTGGGGCGCAGGCGGGAATGCTGTCGCATCGTTTGCACCAGTCACTATTTCGCCAACAGAGTAAGTCGTTTCTTATTGAGTTAGGGCTTAATTGCTAGGCCCTAACCCTTCATTATTGAAGCTAAGTAAAACACAAGAGGCCTACTCAGAACCTAATTACAGGGAGTAATCAAACACGATAATGTCGTCTAGCAACGGACGAAACACATCTTTCAGCGCATCATGCTCAGGGTGCGGAAGGTAATTCTGACGGCCTTCTTCATCGGCGAACGTCATTAACACCGAGTGGGTATAACCTTGATTCTTGTTTTCAGGGCTGTCATTTAATCCCCATTCTACTGAAGTGACCCCTTCAACCTTGTTTGGCATCGCTTCAAACAACATCTTTAGTTTTTGAACCTCTGAAGCCTCAGCGTTTTCTTTAAACTTAATCAGTAGAATATGACGAATCATTCCCGTTTCTTTTTGAGTCATTCCTAGTCCTTTCGAGCGTTCGCTTACTGGTTTGTAATGCTTAACCAACACCTAATAGCGATCTAAATTAGAGAACAACAAAATGCCACACGTTACACAACATGCCAAGGCTAGATCGCTAGAGTTTATAAAATACTCCACAACCCAATAACGAAAAATGCTGCACCCGAGGGCCCAGCATTTCTCATGACAATGGTAAGCACATCTTTAACGTTAATCACGACGACCTGTAAGCTGGATCGTTTGGTCTTGATCAACGTTCTTTTGGAATTTTATTCCGCCATTAGCGGCGTCATTTCTTCCTTCAAGCACTGGATCAGATTCAACACGCTCAGCCTTTACTTGATTACCTTCGCTTCTCGTCATATCGAGAGTACTCGCATAAGTACCGTCAGCCGCGAAAGCCGTGTTCATAGATAAAGCCATCAATCCAAGTGCGATTAACTTGTTCATACATCACCTCGTTGTATTTCTAATTCTTTGTTCGTTTGGTATCTGTGTTTTTGTTGGAGTAACTTTAACAATCGAACATGAACCATAGATGTGAGCTATGTGATGAGCTGCCGCCGCTCGCAAAAAGACGCACCTTTGAATCAGTGGTTATTCCAAATGTTGAAGTCTACCCTGAAAAACAAACAAGCGTAGTTCAGCTTTTAACGGGTTAACTACTTAAAGGCTTAACTGCCTAACTCCCCTACCATCCAAAAAAAGAAAAGGCTCCCGAGGGAGCCTTTGATTAGGGTTCTAGTGACTATTCGCTTATGTTTTTATTTTAAAATGCTTCTTCGAGCGTTTGTTCGTTCTTTTTTTCTGTTTGTTTCTCGCTGGTCTCTACCTCTTTCAAGCGCGCGGTGAAGTGTCTTAACACCGGTGGCTCGTAGGTAAAGTCGAGCCCTTTCACTTTCCCAGCATTCTCTTTCACTTTTTCAAATGCTTCGATGATGAAGTCCATGTGCGTTTGTGTGTAGGTCGCGCGAGGAATGGTAAGGCGCAACAACTCAGCAGGACATGGGTGTTGTTCACCGGTTGCTGGGTCGCGACCTTGCAGCAAGGAACCAATCTCAACCGCTCTGATACCCGCGACTTTATAGAGTTCACACGCCAAAGCATGTGCTGGGAACTGACCAGCTGGAATATGAGGAAGCAATTTACCCGCATCGACAAACGCAGCATGACCGCCTGCTTGCTGGCACACGATGCCCATCGCTTCTAAGCCATCAACAAGGTATTGAACCTGGCCAATACGGTACTCTAACCAATCTTGGCGCATGCCGTCATAAAGGCCAACCGCAAGACGCTCCATCGCGCCACCTTCTAAGCCACCATAGGTTGGGAAGCCCTCTTGCACCACACACAAGGTTCGACACTCTGTGTACACATCCATGAAAGCGTCGTCTTTAAAGCACAACAAGCCGCCCATTTGTACCATGGCATCTTTCTTGGCAGACATAGCTAAACCATCCGCGTATTTGTAAGACTCACGCGTGATCTGTTCGATTGTCCAATCCTGATAACCCGCTTCACGTTGTTGAATGAAGTAGGCATTTTCTGCGTAGCGTGCCGAGTCCATGATCACAGGAATATCGTACTTCTGAGCGATTTCATACACGGCTTTTAGATTGGCGATAGACACTGGCTGTCCACCAGCAGAGTTACAAGTAATGGTGCTCACAATGTAGGGAACATTGGCTGCGCCCGCTTCTAAGATCGCTTCTTCCAGCTTCACCACATCGAAGTTGCCTTTGAAATCCGCGTTCACTGAGGTATCGAACGCTTCTTTGGTATAAACGTTCTTCGCCACACAGCAATTCACTTGAGTGTGGCCTTGTGTTGTATCGAAGAAGTAGTTCGACAAGGCGACCATTTTGCTGCGATCGAGCCCTTTCTCCATTTCACGCTTCTTAATAAGAACCGGAATGTAGATCTGCTCTGCACCGCGTCCTTGGTGTGTTGGAATCGTCAACTCGTAACCGAAGATATCCTTAACCGCATTCGACAATGCGTAGTAACTGCGGCTACCACTGTAAGCTTCATCACCCATTAACATCGCGGCTTGCATACGCTGAGTGATAGATCCTGTTCCGCTGTCTGTCAGTAAGTCGATAAACACATCATCACTGTCGAGCAAAAATGGGTTCATGCCCGCGTCGACAATGGCTTGTTCACGATAGGCGCGAGTTGTTCTTTTGACTGGCTCTACAACACGAATACGAAACGGTTCTGGTAGATGTTTGAAGTTTTCCATAATAATACCTTTCAATACATTCCGATCAGGTCGAAATGTATTTTCTTTAGATGTCACGAGTCCTCACTATTAAATTAATAGTTCCGTATAAAGATACACAGAAAATTAACAGTGAAAATAAACAAATTAAATAATGACTTATTAATCAAACCTAAACAGAGGCTAAGATAATTAGCGAGAACGACAAAAAACGAATACCCCACACGGAATAATAAGTGCGACATTCATACGTTCAAAGGTTATCAAAGCTGCTGATAGGTAAACAAAGCTCGCTGCTTTGCTGGCGCGTGACGCCTAGAGGGTACTACTCTGAAGAAAGGTGGAACGAGAGTTGGTGATCTAAGGTATACCAAGCTAACAAGGTTAGCCAAGTTGTTGATTGCCATTTCAGATACATGTTCACAATATATCCCTACGTTGAAATCAAGATGATCCGAAGTTTAAATATAGTGCAATTGTTTTATAAATACAGCTTAAAAAAGTATAAATGTGATCAATATTTAGAATGATGATTAAATACGATAGCGTGTTATATAAAATGTGAATCACAGCTGTTTATATGCTATTGAACTAGTTCAGCGAGAACCTTAATAATATCAAATCTCTTTTGAAATCAACACCTCTCTAATAAGGGGCGAAGATAGCTGTTTTCTAAAAAAGCCATCATCTAATAAAGCCAAGATCCAAAACTCGCCGATCTAGAAAAGATAAATTCTGATGAGGCTCAAACCTCACCAGAACCGTATTCGCAGTGAATGACTTACTTCTTCTTCACGGCTTGCTTGATGGCCATTTCAGCCAGTTTTGGTGTCGCCGCTTTCAATACGCTGGGTGCCACCTTCTTACCCACTTTGACTGCTTTATTCAGTTGGCCTTTAACCGACGAGCCTCTTTTCATGGCTTCTAAACGTTGGCGGTTTCTCTGAACGTTATTTGCGTCAGCGATACGCTCTATCAACGTCTGCCTTAAAGTATCTAAACCAAACTGTACCTTTTCTGGCGCAATCGCCAGCGGTAACACGATATCGGTTTGCAGCAATATATGATTGTATTCGAGCGCTTGAGCAATGATCTTCGCTTTGGTCGATGTTGGATTCTCTAAGTCATACGGTGGCTGCCAATCGTCTACAGGCTTTAATCTGTCTACCTGATTCACAACCGACACCACAATCGGTTTCTTGCGTGAGATGTTCTTAGGATCGTCATAGAAAGCATCAAATCTATCTTTCAATTGCTTATCCAAATCACGTGCAGACTGATTGGCTTTAAGCACCCATAGCACCACATCCGCTTGGGTCATCTCTTTCAGCATTAAGGCTTCGGTTTTAGGATTGCCATCAAGCCCCTGAAGATCAACAACGCGAACATCATTGTCGTCGACAAATGCGTTGTATACGGTTGAAGTGTCGGTTGATGGCAGCACATCGACCTCGGCAACCAACTCTTGCTTAAGCGCATTGATAAGTGAAGATTTACCAGAACTGGTTTGCCCCACCAGCACGATTCGCACAGGCTCTAATTCAGGAGCAAAGCGTTGTTCGTCGAGTTCAGAAACATCGGACGCTTTCAATGCTTCATCTTCAATGCTGAAACGTCCGCTATAGAGATCAATCGCCACCGCCGCAACTTCATCTAATAAGGCTTGTTTGGCGGCGTATTGCATGTCATCAACCACACCTCTTGTCATTGAAGATGTCGCTTGCTCTCGTCCTAAATCAGAAATCACCTTGAGTGGATTCAAATACAAGTTTTTAAGGTGGTTACCCCAAATAGCCGCTTTGAAGATCTTCTGTCCTAGCTCACCGTATTTATCGTAGGCTTCGTAGCCCGCTTTGATGTAAGAAACCTTGAGATACTCAATGCCGGGGATATGCTCTCGCACTACCAATTTGTAGCGTCGGCTGACCTCTTCGAACAGCTTTAGCCCTTCAGGAATCGAAAAATCGAGTGATTTCTTATCAAACTTTTTCGCAACAAATTCAAGTACCTCTAAACCGGTTTGGTCTAGGTTACCCCACTCTATGTCGACCATTAATTGTTGGCGTACATGGTGTTTTGAATCATTCCAGATCGACAGTTCTTTTTGAGACCAATCAGCCGAAGCCTTAACCAATGCATCGTTGATATCAGCTTTTTTATGCTGTGATTCAGCTTCAGCAGTATCCTCGCCAAGGCCGCCACTCTCTTTATTCGAGAAAGACTCTTTATTTGAAGAGCGGCTTGAAGAACGGCTAGAAATGAATAAAGGAATGGTGAACACCAAGGTACTCACGGCAATGGCAATCGACATTTCGAGTAGATAACCGTATTTGATCGCCAAGAAGACACCAAAACCCATCATGATAATGCTTGGGAAGATCGCCGAAATCAGGGCAATGCCCCAGCGTCCGCTCGATAGCACCGCCAGTAATCGAAATAGGTTTCTAATTTTCTTCATAACCCGACGCCGCCTTTCCTTTTTTCAGAGATTCTTTGTAGATCTTCTGCATCTCTTGTTCAGACACTTCTTCACCTTTGTTCTTATGATAGAAGTAAAAACAAGCCGCGCGACCTAAACCATAAGAGGTGCCGAAACTCATTGCCGCTGCAGCCACCGCACCTACCGTTTGACCATAAACTGGAATCAGCTTTATCAACTGTCGAGTGCCCAGCTTCATTCCGTATTGCAAAGCAAAGCTGCTTCCCAGAGTGCCTATCAACTCACTAAAGACTCTCTTATTCCATTCGACCCCATATTGATTGGCCAAGCTGTGAAGCATTTTGGCTTGAATCGCAGGTACCGACACCAAACCAACACCCGGAATCAGGTCACTCGCTGCGGCACTTCCTGCATACCAAAGCACTTCGTTTTCTACTTGATCAAAGTTGGCTTCTTCTTGCGTGGAATGTTCTTTGTCTTGCACCATCATTCCTATCACCGGAAGAATACTGCTCAGCTTTTCTAACAAGATGTCATAGTTGTAAACCGCTTCGCTGTTAGACATAGCGTTGTCATCCGTTTCGAAATCGACCGCTACCGATTCAAACTCTTTACCCCAAGCCTTCTCTACTTGGTTGGTGTTGAACTGAATTTGCCTTGCTCGATCTGGTTCACTGGAAGACAACACCGCCGTATGAAGCAGCAACAAGTGTTTAATCTTCTTCTGTTTCTTAATCTGTTTTAGAGCCGTAAGCACAGCGGATTGTTCAGGTTCGTCGGCTTTCATTACAACGACTAACGCATTACCTGCCTGACCAATCTCTTCCAAATCCTCTTTCGCATCGTAATTCGCTTCGCTGAGTCCTCTGGTATCAAGAAACCTCATCACGGGTTTGTCTTGCGGAAACTCATACGACATCGCCGTCATGGTACAAGGCGCAAAACCATTGCCCACTTCTACAGAAGAGTCGCCCGTGACCGCTTGAATAAACGATGACTTGCCCGCCCCCGTTTTGCCCAACAGCCACAATGTAGGAAGATGCTTGCGCTGATATTCATGAGCCTGAGTCAAGTCTGGGTTCTTGCTCGGATTAATGAAGTCTTTTATTTGATCAAACATGTTTAGAGTAACGCTCACTTGATGTTGAGATTCGAGTTGATGACAAAGCAATACTGACTTATATAATCACAAATCATATTAAACTTATGTTTGTTCAGTCGCACAGGTTTACAATGCCTAAACGCTTGTTTTTATTTGCGCGCTCATTTTTATAGACGCTTTTTTATACGTACGGGTATCATCGTATTGATTCGGGTACCTAACGAACATCAACAAACACAGAGAGCTCAAAGAGAAGTATGGAACAAATTTATTTAGCTGGCGGCTGCTTGTGGGGTGTACAAGAATTTATTAAGTACGTTCCTGGTGTTATCAGCACAGAAGCAGGCCGTGCTAATGGAAGCGCCCAGCCAACAGAGAACAAAACAACACAAAGCGACGGCACACAAAGCGATTACAATGGCTACGCGGAGTGCGTACAAATTGAATTTGATCCAAACATCACGTCAGTCACGATTTTGATGGAACACTTGTTTGAGATTATCGACCCTTACAGCTTGAATAAACAAGGTGTCGATGTCGGAGAGAAATACCGCACAGGTGTATACAGCACTAATGCAGAACACTTAACCGAAGCTAAGCACTATATTTCTTCAAGAGATGATGCCGACCGTATCGCTGTTGAGGTGTTGCCGTTGACCAATTATGTTGCCAGCGACGACATCCACCAGCATCACTTAAGTCACTTCCCTGAAGATCACCACTTATGTCATATCCCTTGGGATCTACTGCATAAGTATAAATCACAGTAGTCTCGACGTAAGATTGAGATGATCACGACCTAAGATCGATAAAGCCTCAACAGACATTATCTGTTGAGGCTTTTTAAGTGTTATGGTCAGGACAGCTATCGTGAATTGATTTGGTAGCTCAAGCCATTAACCTTTAGCCATTAGCCATTAACTAATAAATTACTTAGTCGTATTCTCAAGCACGTAGTCTGGACCCGCTGTTTCAGCTGTCACAACCGCAAGTTTAGACACGTCTGCGCCTTCACCTTGGTAAGCGTTAATGCCATTTTCTACAACGACTTTTGGTAGCTCAACCGAGTAGCCTTCGATCAGTTCAGAATCCGTTACTTGACCTACGTAAGTTTCGTCTGTGTAGGTTGCGCCAACTAATGGGAAGTCTTGCGTTGCACGTACACTTACAAACTCAGGTGACTGCGAGTTATCAACCACATTGTGTTTAAACGCCACATCAACACCCGCATAAATGCCTTCCACTTCTGCGTTGTTGAACAGGCTTACACGGTGACTTTGGTTGCCGTAAACAATGCCCCACTCAGTATCGACTAGAGAGTTGTTCTCGATGGTGATATTTTTCGGTGTCCACTGCTTGTTCAGCTCTTTGCCTTTCACCGATTGATCTAGCTGCTCACCATTCGCTACGTCGATGATGCCTGTGTTGATAACAATACCGCCACGTAGGTCAGCGTTGCCTTCAATCAAGCCATCGCGGCCTCGAGTGTTGGCAATGTAGTTATTGCGGATCACATGGTCTTCATCGTAGATACGGACGCCGCCCGTTAGGCGCTTTCCATTGCCAAGAATCATGTTGTTCTCAACCGTGTTGCCTTTTCCGTGACGCAGTGAAATAAGCGCGGTGCTTTGGAAAATAGTATTACCTGAGATCGTGTTGTCGCCCGACTTAATCGAGATAAGCTCACGCTCACCATCCATATCGATCATTAGGTTGTTCACGAACTTAGAACTTGAATCCCACTGTGAAGCTTTAGAATCACCGATACGGATCGCTTCCCAGCTGTTGCCGTTGTAACGAATCGCTTCTTTGATGTCGAATTCGTTGAATTGGTTAGGCTTTTGATCCATGAAGATGTTGTTTGCGATCAGGTGGTTATCAGCTGTGTCATCTTTTTGTACGCCAATCAAAGTGCCGCGTTTTTGCTTACCTTCGAAGCGGTTGTTGATGACTTTGCCGTCTTTACCCCATAGAGAAACCCATAGGTACTTTGGATACTCAGAACGACGCTCGTCTGGCTCGTACGTGTAATCGTGGTTGAAGTAGTAGAACGTTGAGTTTTGAAGCGTATTGCCATTACCCATCATACGTACTGCGCCAAAACGCTCGTTAGGGCCGCCCTCAGTAAATACCAAGCCATCAAGCGTGATGTCATCACCTTTCAGTTCAAACTGAATCAAACCAGTGATCCACGCAGATCCTGCTTGCTCGGCCTTGATAGTGATGTCATTCGCCGTAATAGTCACTTGACCTAAGTTCGCGTATTTACCGGCAGGGATCACCAGTTCGTCGCCATCTTTTAGGTTTTCAAATTGTGCTTTAAGCGCAGCCACTTGTTCTTCTGAAGCAACGGCTAAAGTGTCGCCATCTACCTCAGTTAAGCGGTCACTGCTCAATAGGTAACTACGGTCGATTTCGCTAATAGCTTGTTCAGCGACACTGACTACGGGCGCTGTTTTTTCTTGTGTTGTACAGCCAGTTGCAAAAGCGAGCGTGAACGCGCTAATAATGCTTACCGATAATAGTTTTTTGTTCATCGTACATCTCACGTTAAATATTGGATTATAAAAATGACGACCACCCGTTCAGGTGGCCGTGATGTTATTTAGGATGCGTATTAAATTAGCCTTCGGCTGGAGTCACTTCGTCTTGTTGCTCGACTTTGTCATCGACTGCTTTAACAAGTAACAGACCAACAGAGAACACAATCAAGCCACACAGAACGAATACCATGCGTCCCCACATTGGGTTTGGCAGTACGAACATAGTCATTACGCCCACACCCGCTACCGCGATAAGTGAACCCAACATACGACGTTGCTTGTTATCCAATTTCTTCTGTTCATTACTTTCAGCAACTAGTGGCGTCGCTAGGTTGTTGAAGAACTTGTCTACGTCTTTCTCACGGTGCTCAGCAAGAGGCTTGTAGAACAGTGTTGAAAGAATAAAGAAGCCAGCAGTAAATATGATGTGACCGATAAGGCCGATAGCCACTTTCAGGTCAGCCCACTCACGGCCAGTTAGTTCATTTAGACCGAACCAGTTTTGAATCATGTCCGCAGTGATAACGAAACCAACGAAGTAAGAAACCACACCACCTACAACTAGCGTGCCCCAACCTGCCCAATCCGGTGTTTTACGGATGAAGAAGCCACAGAATGCTGGAATCGTCATTGGGAAGCCGATCAATGCGCCCACGTACATCATGGTGTCGAAAAGGCTCAGACCTTTAAGAGAGTTGATGAACAGAGCAACCAAGATGATCGCGATGCCGAAGAAAGTAGACGTTAGTTTAGAAACAACCATTAGCTCTTTCTCTGTCGCTTTAGGACGAAGAATCGGCTCATAGAAGTTCTTAACGAAGATACCTGAGTTACGGTTTAGACCTGAGTCCATTGAAGACATTGTTGCTGCGAACATAGCGGCAATCAGAAGGCCAACCATACCTGCAGGCATGTATTCTTGAACGAAGTAAAGGTAAGCGAAGTCAGCGGCTTTGCTGCCAGCTTCTGGGTAAGCTGCTGCTAAATCAACACCTTGACCTGCCATGAACCAAGAAGGCATGAACCAGATGATTGGACCAAGCGTCATTAGTACACAAGCAAGTAGAGCTGCTTTACGTGCGTTATTTGAATCTTTCGCAGCAAGGTAGCGGTAAGAGTTAAGCATGTTGTTGGTGATGCTGAACTGCTTTAAGAAGATGAACACAGCCCAGATGCTGAAGATGCTCATGTAGTTCAGGTTATCACCCGTAATGAATGAATCTGTTGGGAAGTCGTTAACGATCTGCGTAACGCCGCCACCGTGGTAAATCGCAACCACAGCACACGTCACCGTTACCGCCATGATGATCACCATCTGCATAAAGTCAGATGCGATGACCGCCCAAGAGCCGCCTGTTACTGACATTACTAGTACAACCAGACCCGTTAGGACAATCGTCGTTGTCATATCAAAGCCGAAGATACCCGATGCGATGATTGCTAGACCATTCAACCAAATACCTGCAGAGATAACGCTGTTTGGCATACCAGACCAAGTAAATACTTGCTCATTCACCTTACCAAAACGCATACGAATCGCTTCAATTACCGTCACAACACGCAGTTGACGGAACTTCGGAGCGAAGTAAAGGTAGTTCATTAGGTAACCGAATGCGTTCGCGATGAAGATAATCGCTACGGCAAAGCCATCGGTAAAGGCTTTACCTGCTGCACCAGTAAATGTCCAAGCACTGAACTGGGTCATAAATGCGGTTGCACCTACCATCCACCACAGCATATTACCTCCCCCACGGAAGTAATCACTTGTCGTACTTGTAAACGTTCGAAACATCCACCCTATCGCAATTAAGAATAGGAAGTAGATGCCAACTATCAGGGTATTGAGTTCCATCGTTAGACCTTTTATTTATGTTTTTTTGTTGAGGTCACTATAAATAAATGGCAAGTATATTTGTACTACAATAATCCAAATGCGTGACAATGATCTTACAGTCTGACACTCAATTAATCATACAAGTGATCGAGTTCAAAGTTGCACCACCTAGGAGCGCAATTCCTCAAGTCAGTGCAGTTATCCGCACTAAATTTCGACCAAAACCCCAAAAAACATGAACAAAGTCTCTAAAAATCGAAGATTCATCGTTAAAAACTATTATTCTTGACGATCAAAGCTTAAAGAAGAGCAGCAAAAATATCGTTAGATATAATTTATAAAAATGAATTAAACCAATATATTTGTAGTACAAATAAGATCGATAATTTGCTTTTGAAAGTTCCCTATATTAGGCAGCCAATAATGAAAACTTGAAAACCACTATTAGATACTGACAGGGATACACGGAAGTGAAATGCTTTTAACACACCCGTTACACTTTCCCCGTCCAATAAAAAGGTGTCATTATGAAGAAATACGTTCCAATCTTAATTGCTCTTAGTACGGTATCTTCTATGAGCTATGCAGCAACACCGCGTGAAGATGCTGTTGACTACTTACAGATGCGTAAAGGCGTGGCTTACCAAGTAAACCATTCAAAACCTTTCACTGGTCAATTTGAAGAGAAGTTCGATAACGGCCAAGTCGCGACCCAAGCTCAGTTTGCCGATGGGTTAGAACTTGGGCTAGAAACTAACTGGTATCCGAATGGCCAAGTCGCTTCTAAAGTGAATTACGTAAAAGGTGAACTGCAAGGCAAAGCTGAAACCTGGTATCCAAACGGACAGAAAAAAGCAGAACTCAATTATAAAGACAATGAACTATCAGGCACCGCCTCTCGCTGGTATCCCAATGGGGAACAAAGCTTGACAGCTGAATACAGCGACGGACAAAAAGATGGATTGGTAACGGACTACTACCCGAACGGTAATAAGGCCAGCCAAGCGAAGTTTGATGAAGGTGAAGTCGCGAACGGAAAACTTACTCGCTGGAATACTAACGGTGACAAAGTTGAAGAACTGACCTTTAAAGATCACAAAGTCACCTCTAAACAGGTGTGGATGCCTACAGAAAGCTAAGCCTCAAGAACAGCTCTCACGGAGCTCTTTGATATAACTAAACGCCTGCTGTTAAAGTTTGCAGCTACACGTCTGCAACTAAGAGACAAGAGAAGAGAAGAGAAGGAAAACGAACATTCATGTGATTAAGCGTGAATGTTCGTGGCTTTGATGCTGTAACAGACTCACTTGAGCGTGTTGTCATCAACCTAAAAGCCTATTCTTAAGCCGCGGTTTACACGCTTATTGAGCCGCACACGACTCTCTACTCAAATTTAAAATAAAAAAACGCTCATGTTGCCTGTATCAACATGAGCGCAAGGGTAGATCTTCGACTACCATCTCCTACCTTTCTAGATGAAAGCAGAAGTTATAATTAGAATAGTTGGGAGCAATAATCAAAATGCTTTCGCAAGCACTTCAACGATTTCTTCTTTTTCATCAGTTTAGAGCGACTATATCCAATCGTTCTAACTCCGATCTCTATAGCAGGCTGTGTAACTGCCTTGCCTACTACACTTCAAACCTTTTTTGATTGAGGCTTTTTATCCCCTCACGGCAAATACATCGTACTTTTAGGTATGTTAACTTTTAGACTATCTTCGCTTTTAAACTATCTTCGCTTTTAAACAAAGCCTTAGCCTTAAAACCATCATCCCAATGCAGCTATGAACCATAAGTTCATCCATTCACGTCGGTAGTCACTTAAAACTAACCGACAGAATCACTACCTAAAACCATACAGATGCATGTGCACCTGTTTAACGTACTGACGATATGAGTTGCCACATAAAGTTAGTAAATAATAATGTATTACAAATAAAAATGACAACTAAAGATTCAATTTTTTGCTGTAGCGCACATTTATTGATAGACAAAACTCAGAAAATCAACATAACCTGAAAAATAACCATTAAAAAACAAAGGCTTAATTCAAACCCTAACTTTGTAACCCTTTGTAAATAGTGGTTTTATCATGACAACACGATCTAATTCACAGAACCTCACCATTCTAATCGCTAGCATATTTGTAGTATTTTAATTCAAAAGAAAGAGTAACCCTACACACGAAAACAAACGTCATCGCATTGAGCGTATAACTCCGCTTTACCTAAAAGCCGGCGTTGCTAGGGAAAACCCTGAATGGTGAAACTGGCAACTTAGACAGACTTTAGCAAGTTCACAATGAAAAAGAACTTAGCGGAAATATGGGCTCAGCGCGACGTAGAACGACTTTACCCAAAACTTTAATCCCAATACAACAAAGGGCTCAACGTTGGTCCTTTATTAACCATTTTTTATTTAGATACAGTGGAAACAATAAAATGATAAAAACGAATAAAGTAACGCTTGCAGTATTAGCAACTCTTTTTGCAGGCAGCGTGTCTGCGGCATCACTAGATTTTCGTGAAGAGTACAAGCACGATTCGGAAGAATGGGCTGGTCGAGTGAAAATTGGTGGTAGCACAGGTAATCATTACTACGGCGTAGAAATGAAGCACAATGGTAACCTAAGCGAACTTCAACGTGGTGATAACGAATTTGAATACGGCTACCACTTCAAATTCGATAACAACTGGCGTGTAACAACTTCAATGCCGATTACTTTCGGTGATGAAGCGGTAACTTACAAACCGCAAGTACGTGTTCAATACAAATTTGATTCAGGTGTAACAACGAAACTTCGTTACCGCCATGAGTTCCGCAATTATGCATCAGGTAAAACTTCAACAGGCCTTGATGGTAAGCAACACGACTCATTAAATGCCGGTAAAATTACGGGTAATATCGATTACAACTGGAACGCTTGGCAGTTTGGCTTTGAAGCAAACTACAAAGAAGATTTCTTTAATGACGAATGGAAAATGGGTAACAACGGCGAGTACGAGTGGGACTACAACATGAAGATCGGCTACAAAGAAGCAGATTGGAGCTGGCGCCCATACGTAGAATTTGGCAACGTTCAATGTACAAGTGATACGGTGTGTGACTCAAGCCGTCAACTACGTAGCCGTGTAGGTATTACTTACAGCTTCTAAGCTGTTCCCTATATGAAAAGTCTAAGATGATAACTGCCTAATTTTCTAAGACCCAAACAAAAGCCAGCATAATCGCTGGCTTTTATGCTTTCAAATCAGTTCAGTCAACAATGATTCAAATAAGGGAACAAATGGCTTCCCTAGTGACTGATCCTATATAAAAATGATAGTGTCACTTCATCATTCGGAACCACTCGTTTCTGTTGAGCCAAAAATAGCTCCGCTGTTGAAACTGCATCAGCTAACGCATTGTGGCTGTTATACTCAGGAAGACCATACCTGTCACGTGTGCCTGCCAAAGTTAAATCTACCTCTTCATGATTACTGATCGCTTTCTCCATGCTTTTCTCAATACACAAGGTATCAAGCCAAAGCAGAGGAATCGCTCTTAAACCGTAGCAGCGAAGAAGGTATTGGCTAATGAACTTCTCTTCGACTACACACGCGTGCGCGACGATAATCTTGCCTTTCGCTGCTTCGAAGAAAGCGAGCATCGCATCATGAATAGATGCGCCCTCTTCCAGCATCTGTGGTGTGATGTGGTTAATCACCGCAGTTTCAGCGTTAATCTGAGAATCATTGTTCAGGTAGATATGCTTGGCAGATGCCAAATCAATTCGCCCCTTAACCACATCAACCCACCCCATCGATAAAATCAGATCTTGTTCACTGTCTAAGCCCGTCGTTTCAAGATCTAACACAATATACTCACTATCTTTAGCCAAATCCGCCATCTCTGGACACGGCTGTTCAACAAGATCGTGTAATGCTTCAGGCAGTTTAACCGTATTTAGGTATTGCTTTCGCTTGCGCTTGACTCGCTCAAGCGGATGAAAATAATTTAACAATGCTCTCATTAGCGCGCTCCAAAACGAATCTTCGCCGCCTCTTGGAGATCAGCTATGATCCTAAAGGCATCTTTCAAGTGCTTACGTTCAAAGCTACCAAAGCTATCAGGGTTGATGTTGTTGTCTGGTACCTCCCCATTCTTCAAAGCTTCAAGTTGATGACCAAATCGGAAAGATAAAATGAACTGATACGCACCCAGAATGTTCTTGAACGCGTCATCACTGAGCATACCTTTCTCGTTCGCAGCTGCAAAACGCTCGTCGGTTGCAGACAAATCACATTCAACGGCTAGCCCGTATATACGTGCGAGATCGATAATCAGGTTAATCGCGTATTTCTTCACATTGAGCGTTTTCTTGTTCTCTCCCGACTTCTCTAACACCAAGCTGTTAAAAATGCCCAATGGTGGATTAGTGTTCACCGCATCTTTCACCAACGTGCTCAAAAATTCTCGATTATTGCGAATATTGGAGTGCAACTCATCACGAAGAATGCCCTCAAATTCACTGTTGCCGTAAATAGTGCGAATTTCAAGGAAAACACTGATATTGAGTAGACGCTCATATTCAGGGTTTGCTACCCACTTCTTGTAGTAGTGCTTCCAAACACCCAGTGGCTGACACCACTTTGGCGTCGCAGCCATGAATTTTCCTGGGCATAACGGATAGTCACAACTTGCCAATCCATTTGTTACCATCATCGCTAAATGCTTGAAATAAATACGGTCACTGTCGGTTGCATCGTCAGAAAGTACAATCGCGCTGTCTTGATCCGATAACATGTGTACTTCATTGCGAGCGTGAGAACCCGCAACAATCCAAGAAAAGTCACAAGGTGGTGGGCCTAACTTGTCAATTGCTATCTGAATTAATCGGCGGGTGTAGGCATCCATAATCATGGTCATTACCTTACCCACTGTTTCCGGTGCAACTTTACCTTCCACCAGCGCTTCAAATATAGCTTGTCGTTCCGAGGTAAATGAAGACATGGTTTTCACACTGCCCGCGTATTTGATTTTCTCAATCAAGAAAATGGCTTGAACACGGTGGTTTTGAACCAAGTGAGACGTGGTAAGAAGCCCAATGACTTTGTTCTCTTTCACAACCGGCAAGTTGCGAATATTAAACTGCATCATAATAGACGCGGCGTGTAGCACTAAATCGTCCGGTTTAACCGTAAGAGGAGAATGCGTCATCACCTCAGAAATAAGGCTATCAGTACTCACGCCGTGGGCAATCACTCGCTTAGTCATATCTCGGTCAGTAATTAAGCCTACAATCGACTCATCCTCATAAATTACAGCACAGGGTGAGCGTTGATGAAGCATTTCAACCGCGACCGATTGGATGGTTTGCTGGGACTTAACAATTGCCACCTGTCCGCTTGCGACTTCTTCAACCTTACGAATGAACAAGCCTTTCTCTTTGTTTGACCAAACCACATCCAGTGCCGATTTCAAACGAACTTGGGCCTGTGAAGCAAAATGCTCAGCACAACTTGGAAAAGCTTTGAAAAGTGTTTGAAGCGCCGAGTGTGGAATAACATAAAGTAAGGTGTTTTCAATTGCGACAGCTCTATAGCCTTTATCATCATTAACTTCAGAATCTAAGAACGTGAAGCCGAACAGATCTTCACTGCCTAACCGTGCACGAAGCACACCGTCCGATTTTCTTTGCTCCATAGATCCTGTTCGAATGATATAGAGCGACTTTTCTTTTCCTGACTCGCATAGATCGACGACATCCCCTTTGGCTAGATAGGTAATCTGAACATTAAAAGCGAGGTCACGAAGCGCTTCTTTAGGGATCTTATCGAAAGGGTCTATCTGACCGATGAACTGAAGAATATTTGGCAATAGAGACTGAGGCATATAATCACACTCGCATTAATTTGATTAGTATTATTATATAACTAACAATGCTGGTTACTAGCGGTTTTAGCAAAACAACGCACATAAGACTAAATATTGGACATCGGTCAAGTTTTCATCAATTTTGGATGTAAAAAAAGCACGTATTAAACGTGCTTTCAATAGATAACTGTCTGTAGTAACAGCAATTTTAGGTTGACTCCACTAGGTATCCAGAGCAACGCTCGATAGAAACGGCTAAGACCTTAGAGTTGAAACCTCACCCAAAACACTAAGCTAGCTTGCTACTGGCAATCTGTGGTTAGTATCTAATAGATGACTTGCAGAAGCTTGGCGTGCTTTATCACTGTTACCCGCCATGATTGCTTCATAAATTTGACGGTGTTCATTAATACACGTACTTCCCTCTTCTGAAGAATGAGAAATAAAGTTAACAAACATTGTCGTTAAGATATTGCCAAATGGAAGGTAAAAGTCATTACCTGTTGCATTGAAGATGAGGCTATGGAATTTCATATCAATATCTAGCCAACTGTCTTGGTTAAACTCTTCAGCACCTGATATTTCTACCATCTGTTGGAAAATGCCCGACAGTTCAATGCGTTGTTCAGCGCTCGCGAACTGAGCAGCCAATGCACATGCTTCTGGTTCAATCGCGCGACGTAAGCCCAAAAACTGATGACAGAATTGGTCTGTATCTGCCAAACCATCCATCCATTCGATCAATTGCGGGTCTAAAAAGTTCCAGAACGCACGGTCAACAACGCGAGTACCGATCTTTGGTCGAGATTCTAGTAGGCCTTTTGAAGTAAGAAGCTTAACCGCTTCTCTTAATGCAGTCCTACTAATTCCAAATTGCTCACACAGAGCCATTTCACCAGGAATGATAGAGCCTTGAGGCAAATTGCCCGACAAAATACCACGTGCGATTTCACGTGCAACTTGCACATGAAGGCTTCGCTTAGAGCCTGAAATCGAATTGAAAGAGCCAGCCATGTGTCTACTTACTTATTAGATATGTATTATTTAACTCGGACTATAGCACTGATTTATATCTGCACCAACTAAGTATAAGAATAACGTGAGGTCACGAATGATATAGGCTAGCGAAGATTTTATGAATATTATAAGTATTTAGTTCATCAAACTAATTAAAAACATTTATTCATACAAATGGTTCTTATTTACACCGTTTTTTGTATGCGCAAACTCACAAAACGACTCTTACTCTCACTATTTATGTCGTTGATGATCAGTTTTGAGATGACTATCCTTGAATACTGCAAGTGTTATTGTATGATTTATTAACGCGAATGATCTACAATATAGGCGACTGTGATGTTTAACGATTTAAAAGGCAAACGCATTCTAATTACTGGCTCTACTGCAGGTATGGGCTTAGCTACAGCACGTATTTTCGCAAAGTATGGTGCAAAAATTGGTATCAATAGTCGTGCTTCTAGCCCAAAAGTTGATGACGTTCTATCTGAACTTACCGCACTGGGTGGCGATGTTGCCTTTTTTCCTGCAAACCTAATGGACACATTAGAGTGCGAAAGGTTAGTCAAAGAGTTCACTGATCATTTTGGTGGCATGGACGTGTTGATTAACAACGCCGGTGGCCTTGGTGGTCGCGCCAATCTAGAAAATATCGATGATGAGTTTTATGAGCGCGTAATGAACCTTAATGTTCGCTCTGCGCTGATGACAACCAAGTTCTCTATCCCGCACTTACGCGCCTCTGCTGCTGAGTCCGGGCAAACATCTTGTGTGATTAGCACGGGTTCGATTGCCGCTCGTGAAGGTGGTGGTGTGGGTGCTGGTGTATATGCCGCATCGAAAGCTTGGTTACACGATATCCATCGGAACTGGGTAAAAGAATTTGCTAAAGACAATATCCGTTTCAACATTGTTTCACCGGGCACTATCGACACCGCATTTCATGACGGCAAAAGCGATGAGCTAAAGTCGACCATTGCTAGCAATATCCCTATGGGTCGCTTTGGCAGTATTGAAGAAGTAGCACCTACTTTTGCTTTCTTTGCCTCACATGCTTGCAGCGGTTACATCACAGGTCAAATCCTAGATGTTAACGGCGGACAAATAACGCCCTAGTTAGCTGGTTTATATAAGCTCACTCAGCGATTTAAGTTCGCCACACTATATAAGGTTAACAGACCCGAGTAGATGAGGGAAAACCTCACACTAAATTCGACGTATACACTGACACTAAACACCAGATTCGTCTGGCTTTTAGTGTTTTCAAAGTTTCAATTTCAGGTGGTTTAAATGTCAATATTTACATTGGTGGAAGATTCAAGCCGCCGAATTCATGTTCAAGTGGCGAGACAAATTGCTCGCAAGATCTTGTCAGGCGAGTTAGAAGAAAATCAAAAGTTACCCAGCGAAATGGAGCTGTGCGAAATCTTTGGAGTGAGCAGAACTGCCCTTCGAGAATCAACTAAGCTACTTTCGGCAAAAGGTTTAATCGAGTCGAAGCCAAAAGTGGGCACTCGTATCAAACCGAGAACACAGTGGCACTTCTTGGACCCGCAATTGCTGTACTGGATCCAAGATTTAGAAGATACTAAACCCTTCTTGTCTCAATTTTTAGGCTTAAGAAAAGCGATTGACCCGGAAGCGTGTGCGCTCGCTGCAACCAATGCAACTGTAGAGCAACGCAAAGAGCTTTCGATTCTTTTCCAGAAAATGACCATCGCAGCAAATAGCTTCGATTATGAAGAGTGGACGACCAACGATCACCTGTTTCACCAAACGATTTTCTTATCGACAGGTAATCAATTTTACATTCCATTCGCGAACATTCTGTCGACTATCTTCAAGCAGTTTATCGACCACTCCGCTGAAGGCGGTCGCTTCTGTTTAGAAGAACACAAAGCGATTTACGACGCAATAATGTCTGGCGATGCCAAGCAAGCTCGAATTGCTTCTCAAGTCCTGCTAGACGATGAGAACCAAAAGCTCTCTAGGGTTGAATTAGCCATCGCATAACCGAGATTAACCAAACTGACTTGTTTTTCAAAGACACAAGTCAGTCTTGTTTTAGCACCCATTTTTTAACCATCAACTACCGTAGTGTTTTCTTCTTTAAACGCTCTACTCCGCCACCTCAGAGAAAGCTTACGGTTATACACATAAGGTGTTGTTTGTGTCTTCACAATCGTACGTAAGGAAAAATTTCTCTCTCGCCTGGCCCCTCGCCTTAAACGGTATCTTGATGCAGTCGATGTTGATGATCGACACACTGCTTGTCTCTCCTCTTGGTGAAATCCCTTTAGCTGCAATGGGGATTGCGACGACTATCGTTGCCTTTGTACTGGGAATTCAAATGGCGCTGGCAAACGGTACTCAGTTAGTATTAAGCCGCGCAGTGGGCTCTGGCATCGCCGCATCATTATCTAAAGCATTTTGGGCAGGGTTATTTATCAACCTTGGCGTAGCAACACTATTTTGGCTTCTACTTACTTTTTTCGAACAACCCTTGATTCAAGCTTTAACAGATGACGCTTCCCTTCACTTAGAAATCAGCCGCTATCTAGACATCTCGAAATACATCGTTATTTTTACCGCGTTAACGCAGGTGATCATTGCTTTATTTAATGCGCTAGGCAGAACTAAAGTCCCATTCAAAGGTTACTTAATTGAACTGCCTATCAATGCTGTACTCTCATATGTGCTGATTCATGGTTTTTCTAATTTTGAAGGGATTGGTGTTCAAGGCGCCGCGCTAGGCAGTGTTATTGCTATCACCCTTCGCCTTGTGTATCTGGTTCTTTGCGTGTATTTGAGCTCAGCAATTTCACTCAAATTAGACGCCCAGCGATCTGAGTTCATGACAAACGTTCGTCGTCACTTTATCGAGATATTCCCTGTCGCAGCAAATGTAACCATGCTATTGATTGGCGCAACGATTTATCAGTTACTGTATTCGCAACTTAACATCAACGCGTATGTTGCGATTACTTTGGTGATGCCTTGGATCAGGGCTGTCTCTCAATTTATTACTGCTTGGGCTCACTCTTCCGCAATTACTATCAGCCAAGCGATTGGCTCTAAAAAGATGGATGACCTAGTCAAAAACGTCGATACCAGTATTGATATTGCGGTCGTCATTTCTTTTGTGTGTGCAATCTTGTTCGCAGGATTAAGTCTGGTTATTGGTGACATTTACCCGAACTTGGATGAGTCTACCTATCAAGCATTGGCCGTTATCGCCCCACTCTACATCTTCTTGCCGATTGTCCGTGGCTACAACACGGTTCATGGGAATGTATTAAGAGCACTAGGAAAAACGACCGCAGTCTTCAAAATCAACTTTACTGGTCAATGGGTAATTTCAATTCCATTGTGTGCATTGATCATCTTTGGATTAGACGGTTCTATCTTTTGGGCTTTCGCTATCCAACCATTCGAAGAAGTCGTTAAAGCTTTCCCATTCCGTCATTTGGCTCGAAAGTCTCTTAAAGAGTTTGATGCCGACAAAGCTAAAGAGTTGATGTATGACTAAGTCCGGTATCGAGTCGCCGTCCTAAAATCTTTCTACGCTTTCTGATTACAACCTTGTCTTTTGACAAGGTTGTATTGTTTCAGCTGTACCATTCATTGGTAGGCTTCAGCACACCCTCATTGATACCAAGGTCACATTAATACCAAGGTCATCTTAAAACTCATATAAAACAAAAAGACCACTCAACATTCGGTTAAGTGGTCTTCGAAAATATTCCTTAAGGACTGCGTCTAGCTAGCCTATTGGTTATGCTATGTGCTATTTACCGTTCAACTTAAGCGCTGAGAAAGTCACACTGTTGTAATCGCCATTCTTTTTATCGATAGCGAAATCGCCAGTACCGCCACAACCAGGTCCCCATACAGGGTGAGAATCGCTCACGCTACATTGGCCGTATGCGCCCGCTTTGTAGTAAAAATCATCTTCAGCATAACCCGTTGGTGAATCAAGTTCATCGATGCCCTTACTCAGGTCGATTTCATACTTAACGGTATCGTGACGCTCGGTTTCAAACGTTAGGTACATCATGGTGCCTTTCACTTCCACTTTGTAACTAAACTCTTCACCAAGAGCAATACCCGCTTCACCCGGCTCTGCAGGGTTTTCCCACGTGTTACCCCACACTGGATAAGCGATATCGGCACGGTTAGGATCTTTTTTCTCTAGGTTACGTTCATAGTTCCAGAATACTGAACCCATTTCTTGGTCAGGAAACTTCTTATAGAAGATCTTTAGTGGTTCATTACCATGCCCATAACCGGTTCCAGCTTTGATTAGCTCATTATGTTTTTTAGCGTGAATCTGACCAACAACCACCGAGTGAGCTGGGTACTTTTCTGGGAACTTAGCGTTAACTGAGACGTGATTAACTTTTAATGTCGCTTCTAATGTTCCGCCAACAGCACTGTATTCACTAGCCGCTGGGTGACTCGACAGTGCCCACTGGTTTCCTTTATCAGCCGTATCGATAGAGAAATCTGCGCCTCTTGGCATTTGTCGTAATTCAGAACGCGCATTCTTCGAGTTTTTCGTCGTAATCGCTTGGTTCTGCACTTCAAATACAAGGTTGCCGTCTTTATCAAGATGGAAGAAATCACTATGTGAGTAGCTCATCATGGCTACCCCTTCTATTTCATCAACACGACCATCTTCATTAATATCTGAAGGTATGGTTATTTTCCAATTATGCATATCGAATTTATCGGCAGGTACGGGGTAAGAAACACCGTTATTTGCGAAAGTAACCATTGGTACAGTCGCTAATAGCGCCACTGCTAATATGTTTTTCTTAAACATGACTCATCCTTTATTGTTAACAGATACCGAGTACACACTCAGTACAGGAACCACTTTTGAACACGAATTAGTACTAAATATTTTCTCTTCGACTTAAATAAGCCAACCGATAAATAGAATTTACATTTAGCCATTTTGTAACTTTTATTAAACATCTGGCTATGGTTTATATTTATGCCTCTCAACATGCTCCCTATGTTTAAGCCACGATGGTTAAAATCATCATTATTAACATATAGAAACACTTAATATTTGTATTATTTTAACACATGCAAAAAAGTGAGTTTCTAAGGTTTGTGAATATGAGAAGTACGTCATGATTGATTTAATACACAAGCCCTAAATTGAGATATTCATAACATTTAGGTATATATTTGGGCCATTAGTCAGAACTTCTTGATAGATCTCACAGAAATCTGACTCAATAGTAAATACCATATTTGTCATACATTAATTTAATACCATGTAAGGTATTGGTTTGTGAGCCACGGGTACATTGGATGTATCCAGAATAAAAAAATAATAGTGAGACAAAGGTATGAATTCTGTTACAAAAATTTCTGCAGCTGTTGCATGTACTCTTTTAGCGGGCACAGCTACTGGTGCATCTCTTGATTATCGTTACGAGTATCGTGCTGCGACGGATTATACAAAAACAAATGGCGACACGGCTCACGTAGACGCTCGCCATCAACACCGAGTGAAGCTAGGTGAAAGCTTTAAACTGTCAGATAAGTGGAAGCACTCAACGGGCCTTGAAGTTAAATTCCATACTGACGATTCTTACTACGACGCAGATTCTGGCGAAGTTAAATCAGCAAACAGTAGAAGCTTCTATGACGGCAATTGGTATATTTACGGTATGGAAGTAGAAAATACAGCAACTTACAAAGTCGATAACAACTGGTATCTACAAGTTGGTATGCCGATCGCTTGGGACTGGGATGAGCCGAACTACAACGGCGGTGACTGGAAGATGAAAAAAGTCACTTACAAACCTCAATTCCGTGTTGGTTATAATGCGGATATGGGATTAACGACTGCCATTCGTTACCGTCACGAGTATGCTGATTTCCGCAACCACACTCAATTTGGTGACAAAGATTCAGAAACTGGCGAACGTTTAGAATCAGCTCAAAAATCCAAAATAACGCTAACAGGTGCATATAAAATTGAGTCTCTACCGAAGCTTGGTCTTTCTTACGAAGCAAACTATGTAAAATCTTTGGATAACGTACTTCTTTATAATAGTGATGACTGGGAATGGGATGCTGGCTTAAAAGTAAACTACAAGTTCGGTTCTTGGAAACCTTTTGCTGAGATTTGGTCTTCTGATATCAGCTCATCTTCTAAAGATCGCGAAGCAAAATACCGTGTTGGTGTTGCTTACTCATTCTAATTAGAAATAGTCAATTTATAAAATACCCCTCTCCTCTTGTAAATTTTTGGGGCATATTTTAAGCACTTTATTTAAATAATAGGATGTTCTAATTAACGTTAGTTTCATCCTAATAAATATTTAACGACTATTCATTATCTACTTCTTATGTGATTTACATATGGATTTAATATCATAAAGAGAATATTTTATGCAGATTTCTAAAGTCGCTACAGCTGTTGCTCTTTCGACAGGTTTATTATTTGGTTGTAACAGTGACGGTTTACCTATTCCGACGGATTCAGGTGATGGCAGCCAAGAGTCAGTACTAACAACAGGTTACTGGCAAATCAGTGATGGTAACTCTTCTTCAATTTCCGCGTCATCAAACGCTGATCTACCAAATGTTTATGTTTTCCAAGAAGATGGCAATCATAAATACTATGACGATGATGATGACTTAGGTACTTACACGATTAAAGATGCAAGTGCTTCTACTAATAATTATGATGAAGAAGCCGGTACGGTCTCTTTCACATATTATGAAACAGGCACATCAACGATCGAAATTCTAGATGGTGTTTTTTCTTTCGATGACGCTGGTGCTCTGAATATTTCAGATAACACCACTGGCATAGACTACTCTGGTTCAGACCAAACTGCGACTGACGCCGTACAAGAAGCTATCAGTGAAGCCAATGAAGCAAATGGTATCAATGGCTACGTTCAAATCTTGGACACCAACAATGGTGGTGTAAAGAATGATGTGGGTGAACTACGTTTGAAATTGTCTGACAGCAGCACAGGGGCAACAGTAGACAGTATCGCATCAGGAAAGGTAACCGTTGACTTAATCTACCAAGTAGATGAAAACACCGAGCAAGAAGCGAATGGTTCAGGTAACAACGCTTATATTAGTCTCTACGCTTCTGGTACTTCTAACACTAATTTACACGGCGAAGTTATTTTTAATGCTGGAGAAATTTTCTACCGTTCCACGGTTACCGATAGTAGCGGTAAACCTCAAATTCCTGATGAGCCTGTAGGCACTTACACTTTAGGTGAAGATCTCGCGGTTGAAATCAGTTGGGCGAGCGGTTACTACACATTCAAAGTCAATGACACTGTATACGACAATAGCGGCAACGGTTTTGAGGCTTTCGACAAAGCTGCCGTTACTATCGTGTCATTGAAGCTTGGTGATACTTCTAACACAACACACTACGAGTTAAACGCTGACAACTTTAAAGTTTATTCGAATGACACAGCTTCTGATGAGCTAGTGTTTGAAGATAACTTTAACAATTACCCGAATGGCCAAGCGCTATCAGGTAATCCGTACAACAACAATACTGCGGAAGCGACAGTTGTTGTTGATGGCGGTAGTACTGAGCCAGAGCCAGAACCTGAACCAGATCCAGATCCAGAGCCCGGCGAAGTAACAGACAACTTCGATTCTTATACTGTAGGTACGCAGATCGATGTGGCTAACCCTGCGTACCAGACAAAAGGTGTTGATGGGGTTTTAAATACAGCAGTGATCAGTAGTGACTTTGCCAAGTCGGGTTCTAACTCTTTACGAATTGAAGATGGTGCGGACTCAACCACTGATAATAACAAAGCTATCGTTGGCCGCGACTTTGCTAGTGGCGCAGCAGAAACTGGCTCTGTTTCTACATCTGTATACATCCCTAGCGATGGCTATGTAAAAGCATCATACATTTTCTTAGGTTCTAATAACGATGCATCATCTAGTGGTCGCTTCACTGAAGTTGTATTTACATCTAGTATGATTAAATTCCGCAACGAATCAGGCAGCCAAGTTGACCTTGCTTCATACTCAAAAGACACATGGGTAGATGTGACCATTTCATGGGTAGATACAGACATTACCGTCAATGTTGATGGAACAGACTACACTGGGTTAAAAGCTGAAAGTGCAGGTGGTTCCCCGACCGCTATTGCGCTATACAATGGTGACAATGGTTCAAAAGGGACATACACCTACTTCGACAACCTAGATTCAGACCTATTCTAGTTCTCACTAGAAAGTCTGTTTGACTTGATTGCTAGATAAAACAAATCCCTATCAACGTAATTTGATAGGGATTTTTTATTGTTAGCTCAAGAATAAAAAGCAGACTGGCGATTCAGTTAAGCTCTCTGACTCAGCGGAACTTTGCTTCAGCGTTGAATAAGCACCGATGCTGCTAGTAACGAATGCCCCCTTGCCTCTCTAACTTATTTAACCCTCTCAAAAGCCCTGTATCTATCATAGATAAACAAAACCCCTCAGCTCTGCACTCAACCCACAAATTATTATTCAGCATCACCGTAGCATACAATCAAGGTATTTACGGCCTGCAAGCAACTAACCCTCAAGCGTATCCCCTTGAGCACTAGATGCGTTTGATCATCGACTTGAGCCCGCCTGAGTATTTCATTAAGCATTGGCGCTAATAAAGTGATGGCTAACCGCCCTTCTATTTATGCAAGAGTTAGAGCACGATTTATGGCTGTTGCTAAGAGTCTTGCTAAACAACCCAAAAGTGACGGTTTCAAGAACAAAACGGGAGTAATCAGCCGAGCTAACGCTTATTAGTAGACCAGGCAAAACAATACGTTCATGTGTAGACGTCGCATTAGTACATACCTTGAGAACGAAGTCGAAGTTTTCTAGCTATGGCGATTCCAAAATAATATTGGCATTGTTTAGCTTTGAATGAGAGCCAATATGACCTGTTATCAGCTGAGATTAATCATGACTGAGGTTAATGGTGATCGGCGATTGGGGAAAGGATAGTGACTGAAACTGATAATGACTGAAGTTAATACTGAATGAGCTTAATGATAATGTCTTAAACTCTGTGCAACTGATAACTACCCTTCTCCGACTCAATTAAATCATACGCTTAAGCCCAACCAACAGCAGGCACAAAAAAGCCTCCAAACCCTAAGGCTGGAGGCTATTGCGATAGCTTTAATATTAAGTGTTATTCGGTTAGATTACTTTTGGTATTGATCGTGCGATACATCTAGCTGGTAGAAAGTCGCTTGTGAGTAATCGTCTAGGTCGCCGCTGATGTTTTGGTTGTAAACACCTGCTTTGAAGTACATGTACTTGCCGCCAACATCGTAACCGCTGTTACTCATATCAACCACTTGTTGTACGTCGTCATGACCTTCACGCATTAGCGTTACGATCAGATCGTGGCCTTTCACTTCGATGCGGTAGCTGAATACCTCACCAAGTGCGATACCATCCTCACCCACTTCTGCTGTCATGCCACCAACAAGTGGGTAGAAGTTCTCTTTAGTACCGTTTTGACCTTCGTGTGCAAAGTAAACCGCACCAGTCGCTTGGTTTGGCAATTTACGGTAGTACAAACGAATTGGCTCATCGTCTTTGTCGTGAATTTGACCAATGATAAAGCGACCTACTTCATTCGCGTTACCCGTTGTGGTTGCATGGTCAATCTTCAATGTTGCTTCCATTACGCCATCAATGCCAGCCGCCGCTTTTAGGTCAGCTTCTGGTGCCGTTGAGAATACCCAGTTGTTCTTGTTAACACCTTGGGTTTTGATCGACTGGTCACCACGACGCATCATTTCACGTAGCTCAGTACGAGCATACTTAGTGTTTGCAGACGTACGCACACCTTTTACGTAAGATTTGAATACCATGCCGCCATCATCAGCAGTGTAGAAGATCTCTGGGTGCTGGTAACCGTTTGCAAGGTTCCACTCAGAAACGTCATCTGGCTTGCCATTTTTGTCATGATCGAATGGTTGAGATAGGTACCAGTGAGTCAAGTCAAAGTTTTCGCTTGGTGCATTACCTGCAAGCGGTGTTTCAGGTAGGTTAGTCGGTGCTGGCATCGCAGTACGTGTTTGGCACTCTACGGTTGTATCACAAGGGTAAACCGCTGGTGCACCAAAGTTACCGGTACGCAAATCTTTGCGCGCTTCTTTAGCGGCTTTTTCTGCTGCTTTCATTTCAGCGATCATTGTTTGCTCAGCGGCAACCACTGCTGGCGTGATGATATGGCTTGTTGGACAAGCGTTAACATTACAGTTA
>NZ_MAKD01000070.1:0-78507 GCF_001691235.1 Vibrio sp. ZF57
CGTGTCAGCGAGGTGGCATTATAGAGATTTCGATCACACTGGCAAGCCCTTTTTGAAGTTTTTCTTACTTTTTTGATTGTTCGAGCGTTTTTTGTTCAAAACACCCCATTTTCACTAGTATTCCTCTTAATTAAGGGCTTAAGGTGCCTATATAAAGGAGGATTTATGAGTTCAATACGCAGTTATAAAGGAATATCCCCTCAGATTGGGCAAGGTGTCTATATAGATACCAGTTCAGTACTGGTTGGTGATATCAAAATCGGTAACGACTCTAGCGTGTGGCCTTTGGTTGCAGCTCGAGGGGATGTGAACCACATTCATATTGGAGAGAGAACGAATATCCAAGATGGTAGTGTCTTGCACGTCACCCATAAGAATGCTGAAAACCCTGACGGTTATCCTCTCTTAATAGGTAATGATGTCACTATCGGGCATAAAGTAATGCTGCATGGCTGCACTATTGAGGATCGTGTACTTGTTGGTATGGGAGCGATCGTGTTGGATGGCGTGATTATCCAAAAAGAAGTGATGATTGGTGCTGGTAGCTTAGTGCCACCAAACAAGGTACTTGAAAGCGGTTACCTCTATGTAGGAAGCCCAGTAAAACAAGCTCGTCCATTAAATGATAAAGAGCGTGCCTTTCTACAGAAGTCTGCAGACAACTACGTTCAGAATAAAAATGACTATCTAGACTCTGTAATTTCAGTCTAAAGCGCTTTGATCTGAATCCGATTAGAGGAGTCATACTCCTCTTCTTCTATTAACTCTTCCGCTAGCTCTTCAATATCGAAACGTAACTCTGAAAAGATAACTAAAGCTTGATCGCCTTCTTCTATATCTTTACCTGCCAATCGTGATAATTCCTCAATAGACATGACACATTCAATCAATGCGCCCGACTGTTGTGCTGGGAACGTGATTGTTCGGCTCTCTTCATCCCAATCTTGGATATCAGGAAATAGAATTGATTGATTCATTTTTTATAAACACCCCATTACATCTCTAGATTTTTACGTAATTCTCTTAAAATCTGTTTTGTTCCCGGACGAAGACCACGCCAAAGCATAAAGCTTTCTGCTGCCTGCCCCACTAGCATACCCAAACCATCATAAGCAGCATGAACACCATTATCTAATGCCCATTGATTGAATACCGTCGTTCCAGATCCATAAACCATGTCATAAACGGCGCTAGTAGAATTGAAAATCACCTCAGACACTTCAGGAAGCTGCCCGCTTAGACCAGATGAGGTAGAGTTAATAATGACATCAAAGCCTTCATTAACATCACTTAGCCCCATCCCCTTGATGTTGCCATGCGACGAAAACATCTCAGCCAGAAGTTCAGCCTTGGAGCTGGTTCGATTAGCGACCACCAGCTGTTGTGGCTTTTGGTCGAGAAGAGGTTGAATCACTCCTCTCGCAGCACCACCAGCGCCAAGAAGAAGAACACGTGCTCCTTTTAGCGTGACTTGATGTTGAAGCAGGTCTTGAACTAAGCCCTCACCATCGGTGTTATCACCAATGATCTCTCCATCATCTAACTTCTTAAGGGTATTTACGGCACCAGCTAGTTCAGCTCTCTCAGTTAGGCGATTGGCAAACTGATACGCATCTTCTTTAAAAGGTGCTGTGACGTTACATCCTCGACCACCTTCACTGAAAAATGTTTTGGCCGCAGTGATAAATTCACCATGCTCTGGCTGTAATGCTGTATAGGTAAGTTGTTGTCTGGTTTGGCGAGCAAATAATGTGTGAATGAATGGCGATTTGCTTTGCCCAATAGGGTTACCGAAAACGGCATAACGATCTAATTGCTGTGTCATATCCTTACCTAACAGAAATAAAAAAGGGTCATCTATATAGATGACCCTATCACTATCCCTATAAGGAAGGAAGAACTACCAAACTCGAGGCTTTAGGTAGTCGCTATAAAGCAGAGCTTCCGGTGAACCCGCTTGTGGTTCGTAGCGGTATTCCCAGCGAGCCAATGGCGGCATCGACATTAATATAGACTCTGTACGACCGCCGCTTTGTAAACCAAATAGAGTGCCACGGTCATAGACTAAGTTAAATTCAACATAGCGACCACGACGATAAAGTTGGAAATCACGCTCGCGCTCACCATAAGGCGTCTGTTTGCGTCGTTCTACAATTGGTAAGTATGCGGCTGCAAAACCTTCACCGACCGCCTGCATATAAGCAAAGCTCTTTTCAAAGCCCCACTCGTTAAGATCATCAAAGAACAACCCACCAACACCACGTGTTTCGTCTCGGTGAGGAAGATAGAAGTACTTATCACACCACTCTTTGTGCTCTTGATAAACATAATCTCCAAATGGCGCACAAAGATCTTTGGCTGTTTGGTGCCAAGATTGGCAATCTTCATCGACAGGATAAAATGGCGTTAAGTCAAAACCACCACCAAACCACCAAATCGGGTCTTCCCCTTCTTTTTCCGCAATGAAGAATCGAACGTTCGCGTGTGAGGTTGGGATATATGGGTTTTTAGGGTGGATAACTAATGAAACCCCCATCGCCTCAAACTTACGTCCGGCTAATTCAGGTCGATGAGCTGTAGCTGAGGCAGGCATAGCCTTACCCGCTACGTGAGAGAAGTTAACCCCACCTTGCTCAAATACCGCACCGTTGGTCATCACACGAGTTCGACCACCGCCACCAAGGCGCTCGCCAGGCTCACGCTGCCATGCATCTTCTTCAAACAGTGCAGTACCATCAGCTTGCTCAAGCTGCTGGCAAATCGAATCTTGTAGACTCAGTAAAAACTGTTTTACTGCTTCTTTATCAATTGCTGACATCTTACTTCCTTTGCAGGGTTTAGCCCTGTCTTAATATTTTCGACGTTTTTGCATCTCTAATTTCGCTTGGCTTCTCACGACCACCCGTTTGACCTTCTAAAATAGCCACCAAATGTTGGCCAAGTTGCTGCTTAACTTCTTCAGTCGTCATACAAGGCGGCTCGCCGGTCAGGTTAGCACTGGTAGAGGTTAACGGCTTACCAAACTCATTACACATTCTTTGAACCAAAGGGTGATCAGTCACTCGTACCGCGATGGAATCAAATTGACCACTTACCCAGTCAGTAACTTTGCTGCTGGTTGGCATAATCCAAGTGACCGGACCTGGCCATGTCGCTTTCACTGTTACCAACTGTTCTTCCGTCAACTGGCTTTCATCAATGTAAGGTAACAGTTGCTCGTAACTTGCAGCAATTAAGATCAACCCTTTCTCGATCGGTCGTTGTTTTAAGTCGAGTAATTTCTTGATGGCTTGTGGATTATCGGGATCACAACCGACCCCAAAAACGCCTTCAGTCGGGTAAGCAATGACTTCACCTTGTTGTAATGCCTGCAAAGTATGTTGAAAGTTATCCACGGGTTGCCTCATTAATTCAGTTATCTAACTCACTAAGTGTACAAATTATCATTCACTGTGACTAAAGCTATTTGTTTATAAAATGTATCAATTAACAACTCAGACTGACGCAAACGTTTTCCTTAAGCAATTTTACCCGTATAATGCGCGCAAAATATCTAATCACTAATTAAATCGTACCTGAAGGAGTTTGAGATGACTGTCGGTATTATCATGGGTTCTAAATCTGATTGGCCAACAATGAAGCTAGCTGCAGAAATGTTGGATCAGTTTGGCGTGGCGTACGAAACAAAAGTGGTTTCTGCTCACCGCACACCTCAGTTGCTTGCAGACTACGCAACCAGTGCGAAAGAGCGCGGTATTAAAGTAATTATTGCTGGTGCTGGCGGTGCAGCGCACCTTCCGGGCATGGCTGCTGCTTTCACAAGCGTACCAGTTCTGGGTGTTCCAGTTCAGTCTAAAGCACTGAAAGGCATGGACTCTCTGCTTTCTATCGTGCAGATGCCAAAAGGTATCGCGGTAGGTACTTTGGCTATCGGTGAAGCTGGCGCTGCCAATGCAGGCATCCTAGCGGCTCAAATCATTGGTACACACAATGAAGAAGTAATGGCAAAAGTAGAAGCATTCCGTTCTGAGCAAACAGAAACGGTTTTGGCTAATCCAAACCCTGCAGAGGACTAATTTCCATGCATGTTCTTGTGTTAGGCGCGGGCCAACTTGCTCGCATGATGTCCCTAGCTGGGGCACCGCTGAATATTGAAATTTCTGCTTTTGATGTTGGCAGCAAAAATATTGTTCACCCATTAACGCAAGCGATTCTAGGTAACGGCTTAGAAAATGCGATTGAGCGTGCGGACGTCATTACTGCTGAATTCGAACATATTCCTCACGATGTACTTGAGGTGTGTGAGCGCAGCGGTAAGTTCTTACCGACAACAGAAGCAATCAAAGCTGGCGGTGACCGTCGTCTTGAAAAAGCCCTGTTAGACGAAGCGAACGTGAAGAATGCTAAGTACTACGTGGTTAACTCTCGCGAAGACTTTGACGCTGCAATTGCTCACGTTGGCTTACCAATGGTGTTGAAGAGCACACTTGGCGGCTACGACGGCAAGGGCCAATGGCGCTTAAAGACATTAGACAATGTTGACGCGACTTGGGCAGAAATGGCTGAGTGCATTACCGCGACCGACAACCAAGCGATTGTGGCTGAAGAGTTTGTTCCGTTTGACCGCGAAGTATCACTGGTTGGTGCTCGTGATACCAATGGCGAGGTTCAAGTGTATCCACTGGCTGAGAATGTTCACACCGATGGCGTGTTGAGCTTATCAACAGCCATTGATGACATTGAACTGCAAGAACAAGCGAAAACCATGTTCACCGCAGTTGCAGAGCGTTTAGATTACGTTGGCGTACTCGCGCTAGAGTTCTTTGATGTTCAAGGTTCACTGCTGGTGAATGAGATTGCACCACGTGTTCATAACTCTGGCCACTGGACACAACAAGGCGCTGAAACTTGTCAGTTTGAGAACCATCTACGTGCCGTATGTGGCATGCCATTAGGCAGCACTAAGCTGATTCGTCCAACCGCAATGATCAACATCCTTGGTGAAGATACCCTACCTGAAGCAATTCTTGCTCAAGGTGGTTGTCATGTTCATTGGTATGGTAAAGAGAAGCGTGCAGGTCGTAAGATGGGCCACATTAACGTGAGCGCTGATTACAACGCAGAATTACAAAGAGCGTTGTGCTCATTGGCTGAGATTCTTGATAAACAAGCCTACCCTGCTGTGCATGAGTTTGCTGAGCAGATGAAGTAAGCCTACATTGGCTTATTGATATAAAAAGTTTATTGGACACAAAAACGGCGCTCAGTGAGCGCCGTTTTTTTGTGTCTATAATATCGAGTTATTGAGATTGAATGTGGTGACACTTGCGATCTGCGCATTGCTTCTTGGTACCACTGGCCGTTTTCTTCTCCAGTAACAGTGGGAACTGGCACTCTTCACAGCGACCTATAACTGGTGGCTGATTAACGGCAAACTTACACTTAGGGTAGTTATCACACGCATAGAAGGTTTTGCCATAGCGAGATTTACGCTCAACCAAATGGCCTCTGCCACACTCAGGGCAGGCAACAAGTGGCTGTTCTTCAGGTTGTTCTTTCGGTTGATCCAAAGATTCGATGTGATTACACTCTGGATAACTGCTACAGCCAATGAACATCCCAAAGCGACCTTGTCTTAGTACCAATTCGTTTTGGCATTTAGGACACGGTACACCCAACTCTTTCACCACGTGGCCATCGTTTTGATGCAACGGCTTAATGTAATCACAGCTCGGATACTGTTTACAGCCTAAAAATGGACCGTGCTTACCGTGGCGAAGCTGAATCTCTCCACCACACTGTGGACATGGTTCATGCTCTAATGCATGTTCATGTGCTGAAAAAAGCTGATTATCAATCTTACTACTCATGACAAGCCTGTATTAATGCAAGATACCTTGCTCTTTGGTGTACAACAGCTCTTCCATTTGCGTGTAAGCACTTTCATTACCCGGCACATTAAATAGCACCATTAAGATAATCCATTTCAGATCATCCAATTCAAATTCGTTTGTCTCAAGCCCCATCACACGATCAATCACCATTTCACGAATCTCTGTCGTGAGTACGTTGATCTGTTCGAGGAACAGCAAGAAACCTCGACACTCCATATTAATACGTGAAATCTCTCGACTGGTATAAATACGCATCGAAGTATTAGAACACACACTAATCGCCGCTTGGTTCTCGGTATCTTGCAATGCCGCAAGATCTTCTAACCAATGGAGGGCCTTATAAATATCATCTTGGTGAAACCCTGCTCGAAGAAGCTCATCTTCAAGTTCATCTTGATCCACCTGCAATTCAGAATCGCTATGGATGTAGGTTTCAAACAAGTACATCAGTATGTCCATCATCATAGCTTAGCCTCTCCCCTTTCGAATATAGCCACCGGAAACTGCAACAACATGCCCTGAGAGCTCAAGCTCTAAAAGCTGCATCATGACCTCATGCACAGGTATATGGGTTCTCTGTGCCAAAATATCAACGGGTGTCGCCTCTAATCCTACGTTAGCTAACAGCTGTGGAAATGGCAATTGCTCATTTTCACCCTCATTCGGCGTAGGCTCGAACAAACTGGGCTGCTGATCTATAGACCAGTCTAACAGACTCTTTATTTCAATCAGAACATCTTGAGCATTTTGTACTAAACATGCTCCAGCTTTAATTAAGCTATTACCTCCGCGACTGGTTGGGCTATGAATTGAACCGGGCAGCGCAAACACCTCTCGGCCTTGCTCCATGGCATAGCGAGCCGTAATCAAAGAACCACTCTTTTCAGCTGCCTCAACCACCAAAGTTCCGAGCGACAACCCACTTATAATACGGTTACGGCGAGGGAAATGTTCAGGTCGTGGTTTGGCGCTTGGACGAAACTCTGAAATCAGCGCCCCATTTTCACAGATCCTATCGGCTAAATTTCTGTGCCGCGCAGGGTAAATTGAATCCAAGCCAGAGCCCAATACAGCAAAGGTTTCGCCTCCTTTATCTAGTGCGCCATCATGGGCATAACCATCAATACCAAGCGCTAAGCCGCTAGTGACAATCAAACCATTTTGTACAAACTCTTTAGCGAATGATTTCGCCGTCTGTAGACCTTCGATACTGGCATTACGGCTGCCAACCATCGCGATTTGAGGTTCAATCAGCTTTTCAACGTTACCTCTAACGAAAAGCACAGTAGGCGCCGAAGCAATCTCACTCAGCAATTTAGGATAATGTGGGCAACTCGGAGTCAGGATGTGATGGTTGGATTGTTTAGCTCGCCAAGCGAGACAAGCCTCTACCTCTCTTGGGGCCTGTTCTCTTAGATAGGAGATTTGTTTGGTTGATAAACCCAATGCTTGCAGCTGTTGCCCTGAGTAACCAACAATATTTAAAGGAGAATCAACACTGAGTAGGCGAGCAAGACGCTTTCCACCCAATTGCGGAACAAAACTTAGAGTTAACCAAGCACTCAGTTGTTGCTCATTCACTCGGTACCCTTAATCTCTTCCGTCAAAGCAAGGTCCAAAGGCGATACCGCCAGAATATCATTACTAACAGGCTTAGAGCTCTGAGTGATCAACGCGAGGCTAAAATACTCATAAGGACGAATGACCATCAAGCTACCCAGCGAGGTACTTGGCAATTGCACCTTATCGCTCGCCGCAGACTCTTTATAACTGTATTCACCTTGCTTACCAAACACCACCGCACCGCTTTCGCTGAGGGTAAACATAGAACCTTGGCGAAGGTTATCCTGTGAACCTTTGTTGATCACTACCACCTGATTCTTCGCGCTGTATTGGCTGCCATCTAATGAGCCCAAGATATTAGCAAATTGACCCGCCGCACTAGGTGCAGGATAAAACGTGGTAGAGAGCTTCACCTGATCAACACCAAGTTCCGGTAACACGAGGTCGTTGAGCAGTACTTCTTGTAATTGAGTCTCTATCTGTAAACTACTGAACTCAGCATCCACCTCTCTCAAGCGCGCCGTGGCGACCAGTCGCAAAGAGGTAATACTCGCTTGGGGTTGCTGCCGTTGGTAGGTTTCAACTGCGCGGTAGATACCCCACTTTTGATGTTGTTGGTTACCTGAGATAAACAACCGGTCTGCACCCGATAAGAAACGTTTACCATCACTGGTTCCTAATACTCGTTGTGCCGATTCGATATCTTGCTGCTCTACCAAGCGATCAGACTGTAAATAAGGTAGAACCAGTCCCTCGTTGACGGTAGGTACTGCTTTCTTCTCAGAAACACGAATCTTAGGGCTAAGCTTGATAACAGGCTTGAGGCTCAATACAGGCTCGCCATTAATCCAAACCAAAGACAGTTTATCTCCGGGATAAATGAGATGAGGGTTTTCTATCTCTGGATTGACCTGCCATAACCTTGGCCACAACCATGGACTATCGAGATACATCGCAGAGATATCCCACAAAGTATCGCCCTTAACCACCACATACGCCTCAGGTGCGCCCTGTTTAATGGTTAAAGGTTGCTCACTATTTTCAGCCGTAGCGGCGAACGAAATCGAGGCACAAATAAGAGATAAAGCAGGCAATAAATGACGCATGACCTAGGTTCCTTGGTCTGAATATATGACATCTGATTGGAGAATTACCTTCAGGATGCTGTCATTTGACCTCTAAAATGTCTAGAATTGAGCCAACAAGGTTTAAGCTGTTTCGGCACAGTTCAATATTTCGAGTGTATATGTCTGTATTACAAGTATTAACATTACCAGATGATCGTCTACGTACCGTGGCGAAACCGGTAAAAGAAGTTACCCCAGAGATTCAAAAGTTCGTTGATGACATGATTGAAACCATGTACGACGAAGAAGGTATCGGCCTTGCGGCAACGCAAGTAGATTTCCACCAACGCATCGTTGTTATCGATATTTCAGAAACACGTGATGAGCCAATGGTGCTTATCAACCCTGAAATTACTGAGAAGCGCGGCGAAGATGGAATCGAAGAAGGCTGCCTATCTGTACCAGGCGCTCGAGCTCTAGTACCTCGCGCTGCAGAAGTAACGGTTAAAGCACTAGACCGTGACGGCAACGAATTCACATTCGACGCTGACGACCTTCTGGCTATCTGTGTTCAGCACGAACTTGACCACCTAGAAGGCAAGTTGTTTGTTGATTACCTATCGCCACTAAAGCGTAAACGTATCCAAGATAAGCTAGCGAAGATTAAACGTTTCAACGAGAAACAAGGTTAATAACCGCTGCTATTACTAAATTAGAAGGAAGCCTACCTTGAGTCAGTCTTTAAGAATTGTCTTTGCAGGTACTCCGGATTTCGCCGCCCGTCACTTGGCGGCGTTGTTGTCTTCGGAGCATGAAGTTGTTGCTGTTTACACACAGCCAGATCGCCCAGCAGGCCGCGGTAAAAAACTGACTGCGAGCCCAGTAAAAAACATCGCACTTGAAAACAATATTCCGGTTTACCAACCAGAAAACTTCAAGTCAGATGAGGCCAAGCAAGAGCTAGCTGAGTTGAACGCTGACATCATGGTTGTTGTCGCTTACGGCTTATTGCTTCCGCAGGTTGTATTAGATACGCCTCGCTTAGGTTGTATCAACGTACATGGCTCTATCCTACCGCGCTGGCGTGGTGCTGCTCCGATTCAACGCTCTATTTGGGCAGGTGATAAAGAGACAGGCGTGACGATCATGCAGATGGATATCGGCCTAGATACTGGCGACATGCTAAGCATCGCAACGCTGCCTATCGAAGCGACAGATACTAGCGCATCAATGTACGAGAAGTTAGCGGGTCTTGGCCCTGACGCGCTTGTTGAATGTCTAGCGGACATCGCTTCTGGCAAAGCAGTTGCAGAAAAGCAAGACGATGAGCTTGCGAACTACGCGAAGAAGCTAAGCAAAGAAGAAGCGCGTATCAACTGGAGTGATGAAGCTGCGCATATTGAACGCTGCGTTCGTGCCTTCAACCCATGGCCAATGAGCCACTTTGAAGCTGCTGAGAACAGCATCAAAGTATGGCAAAGCCGTGTGGCAGAGCAAACTTCTGATAAGCCTTCAGGTACAATTCTGCAAGCGGATAAAACTGGTATCTACGTAGCGACAGGACAAGGCGTACTTGTTCTTGAACAGCTACAAGTTCCAGGTAAGAAAGCCATGTCAGTTCAGGATATCTTGAACTCACGTGCAAGCTGGTTTGAAGTTGGTACTCAACTTTCTTAATCTGCTTTTAAAGCTGTTAATTACACAGCTTAGAAAACCTTTACGAGGGCAGAGATGTCCTCATGTATTCAAATAAATATTCGGTACCCCTCATGAATGTTCGCGCTGCTGCTGCAAATGTCCTATTCCAAGTTGTCGATAAAGGCCACTCTCTTTCACACGCTCTCCCTGCGGCTCAAAAAACGATCCGTCCGCGAGACCATGCTCTACTGCAAGAGATTTGCTACGGCGCACTTCGTTATCTGCCTCGTTTAGAGTCAATCGCTAACGAACTGATGGAAAACCCGCTTAAAGGTAAAAAGCGTGTATTCCACCACCTAATCTTGGTGGGCATTTACCAACTAAGCTTCATGCGTATCCCTTCGCATGCCGCGGTTGCTGAAACGGTTGAGGGTACTAAGACACTGCGCGGTCCAAGCCTGAGTGGTTTGATCAACGCTGTGTTACGTAGCTACCTACGTGACCAAGAAGAACTAGACGAGAAAGCCGTTAGCCACAATGCAGGCAAATACGGCCACCCAAGCTGGATTCTAAAAATGCTTCAAGAGAGCTACCCAGATCAATGGGAGCAACTGGTTGAAGCAAACAACAGCAAGGCACCAATGTGGCTGCGCGTTAACCGCCAACACCACACTCGTGACGAGTATGTAGAACTGCTTAAAAACGAAAACATTGAATACACATTGCACCCAGAAGCAGCTGATGCCATAAAATTAGCTGCACCTTGTGATGTTACTTTGCTTCCTGGCTTCGACAGGGGTTGGGTATCAGTGCAAGATGCTGCCGCTCAGCTTTCGGTTGATTACCTAACACCAAAAGATGGTGAGCTGATCTTAGATTGTTGTGCTGCACCAGGTGGTAAAACGGCACACATTCTTGAGCACACTCAAGATACTGAAGTGGTTGCGATTGACTGCGACATCAAACGTCTAGACCGTGTTTACGATAACCTTGAGCGCCTACAACTGCGTGCCGACGTAATTTGTGGTGATGCTCGCTACCCTGAAGAGTGGTGGATGGGCGATAAGTTCGACCGTATCCTACTTGATGCACCTTGTTCAGCGACTGGCGTAATTCGCCGTCACCCTGACATCAAGTGGCTACGTCGTGCATCTGACATTGATGCGCTGGCTGAACTGCAAAGCGAAATTATGGATGCAATGTGGCGTCAGCTGAAAGAAGGCGGCACCATGGTTTATGCGACATGTTCTATCACGCCGCAAGAAAACGTGCTGCAAGTGAAAGCATTCCTAGCACGTACTGAAAACGCAACGCTGGTTGGGTCTGATATCGAAAATCCGGGTCGTCAAATACTACCTGGAGAAGAAGATATGGATGGCTTCTACTACGCAGTTCTAGTAAAACAGGCATAACAACTAACAGCGGCTAAGAATTTATTTCTTAGCCGCTGTTTCTTTCTAGTGCATTATCAAAACAAAGTTAGATAACTAGAATTACCACGGTAAAGAAAAGAGAAAGGCTATGAAGATCATTATCCTAGGTGCTGGACAAGTTGGCGGTACCCTTGCTGAAAACCTGGTTGGTGAAAACAACGACATCACCATTGTCGACCGTAATGCTGACCGACTTCGTGAACTTCAGGATAAGTACGACCTTAGGGTTGTAAACGGTTATGCCAGCCACCCAAACACACTACGTGAAGCGGGTGCGCAAGATGCCGACATGTTAGTTGCCGTAACTAACATGGATGAAACCAACATGGCTGCGTGTCAGGTTGCTTTCTCTCTTTTCAATACGCCGAACCGAATTGCTCGTATTCGTTCTCCTCAATACCTAGAAGAGAAAGAAGCGCTATTCAAATCAGGTGCCATCCCAGTCGATCACCTGATCGCACCCGAAGAACTAGTGACCAGCTACATCGAGCGCCTGATTCAATACCCAGGCGCACTGCAGGTTGTGAGCTTTGCTGAACAGAAGGTTAGCCTAGTAGCAGTAAAAGCCTACTACGGTGGTCCACTGGTGGGTAACGCACTGTCTGCTTTGCGTGAGCACATGCCGCACATTGATACCCGTGTTGCCGCTATTTTCCGTCAAGGTCGCCCTATTCGCCCACAAGGCACCACCATCATTGAAGCCGATGATGAGGTTTTCTTTGTGGCAGCGAGTAACCATATCCGCTCAGTAATGAGTGAGCTACAACGCCTAGAGAAACCGTACCGCCGCATCATGATTGTCGGTGGTGGTAACATTGGTGCAAGCTTGGCAAAACGCCTTGAGCAGAGCTACAGCATCAAGCTTATCGAGCGCAGCTACACTCGTGCCGAAAAGCTGTCTGAAGAATTAGAAAACACCATCGTCTTCTGTGGCGATGCGGCAGACCAAGAGCTGCTAACCGAAGAGAACATCGATCAAGTGGACGTGTTCATTGCCCTAACCAATGAAGATGAAACCAACATCATGTCAGCAATGCTGGCGAAGCGAATGGGTGCCAAGAAGGTAATGGTACTGATTCAGCGTGGTGCTTACGTAGACCTTGTTCAGGGTGGCGTGATTGATATTGCTATCTCTCCACAGCAAGCGACCATTTCTGCGCTGCTTACTCACGTTCGTCGTGCTGATATTGTTAACGTATCATCTCTACGTCGCGGCGCTGCAGAGGCGATCGAAGCCATTGCTCACGGTGACGAAACCACATCGAAAGTGGTTGGCCGAGCGATTGGCGACATCAAGTTACCACCGGGCACCACTATTGGTGCGATTGTTCGCGGAGAAGAAGTACTTATCGCGCACGATAGAACCGTAATCGAACAGGATGACCACGTAGTGATGTTCCTAGTGGACAAGAAATACGTACCGGATGTTGAGTCTCTATTCCAACCGAGCCCGTTCTTCTTATAGCCTTGTTCTCGTGAGCTTCTTCTCGCAACTTTCTTTTGTGAGAACGGCGCTCCGGCACAAAGCTGTAATCAATTAAAGCTATGGTCTATTAAGCTATGGTCAACTTTCGTCCGATATTATTAGTGATAGGGTTAGTGTTATCAAAACTCGCCCTTTTCATGTACATCCCCACATTGGTTGCCTTTTTTACTGGCACCGGTGGCTTCCTCGAGTTTGGTCAATCGGTTGTGATCACGCACATTGTGGCGTTCATCTGCTTGAGCTTGGGCCGCTCCGCTAAGTTCCGACTTGGGGTGCGGGACATGTTCCTTATCACCTCTTTGGTTTGGACAATTGCCAGCGCCTTTGCCGCCCTGCCCTTTGTCTTCATTAACCACATCAGCTTTACGGACGCCTACTTCGAAACCATGTCAGGTATCACCACGACAGGCTCAACCGTATTAAGCGGCTTAGACAGCATGGCACCAAGCATTCTGTTGTGGCGTTCTATACTGCAATGGTTAGGCGGCATCGGCTTTATCGTTATGGCGGTAGCAGTTCTACCAATGCTCAACGTTGGTGGTATGCGCCTGTTCCAAACCGAATCATCCGATTGGTCAGATAAAAGCAGCCCACGAGCAAAAACCGTCGCCAAGAACATCGTGGCGGTTTATCTGGTTCTGACTGGGTTGTGCATCATTAGCTACCTGTTTGCAGGCATGGGTATCTTTGACGCAATCAATCATGCCTTCACAACACTGTCTACGGGTGGTTACTCAACATCAGATGGCTCAATGAACCACTTCTCTAACAGCGCTCACTGGGTGGGCACCGTGTTCATGTTCTTAGGTGGCCTACCATTCCTACTCTTTGTTAGCGCGCTGCGCGGTAGAAAGCTCTCTATCCTCTACAAAGACGCGCAAGTGAGAGGTTTCACCTATCTATTCTTGGTCACCAGTGCCGTGATATCGACATGGTTGGTGGTTAGAGATGGCTACACAGTCATGGATGCGATGCGTGTTTCGATGTTCAACATTGTGTCAGTCGTAACCACAACCGGTTTTGGCTTAGAAGATTTCACCGCGTGGGGCGCTTTGCCTACCACGCTGTTTGCCTTTTTAATGATGGCGGGCGCGTGCTCAGGTTCAACCTCTGGTGGTATCAAGATCTTCCGCTTCCAGATCGCGATGACCATGCTTCATAAGCAGATGATGAAACTGATTCACCCGTCGGGCGTGTTTGTTCAACGCTACAATCAGCGACCGGTGAATGACGATATTGTGCGTTCACTAGTCGCATTTGGTTTGATGTTCTTTATTACGATTATCTTAATTGCAGGTGGCTTGAGCGCGATGGGGCTTGATCCCGTGACCAGTATATCTGGCGCTATCACAGCCGTTGCCAACGTTGGTCCTGGTATGGGCAGCGTTATCGGTCCAACCGGGAACTTTGCTCCACTGCCCGACGCCGCTAAATGGTTGCTAAGCTTAGGAATGCTGATGGGGCGACTCGAGATATTGACGCTCATTGTTCTATTTTTCCCAGCCTTTTGGCGACGTTAACCAAGCACAAAATCAAGGAAACACAGATGAAATCATACGTACTTCTCGCTAGCGCATTGCTCGCAAACTCAGTATTCGTAAGTTCTGCCTTTGCTGATCAAATGGTCACACTGCCTGATGGAAAACAAGTGTTACTCAAAGATGATTTTACTTGGCAATACGTGGCACCGAAGCAAACGGAAACAGCAGCGACAACATCAGAGATCGAAGCGCCTATTGCAGCAGCCCCTGTCGTAGCCGTACCTGTCGCAACGAACACGCGTGGCACTACGATTGTGGTTAATAGTAAAAAGCCAAGCTTACAGCTGTCTCAGTCAGGAGTGGATGTTGTACTGGGTGCAAGTCGCTATGAAGATGGTGAGCTTATCATTCCGACAGCCATCACTAACCAAGGCACTCAAGCGGTCATTTTGGTATCACTTAACATCAGCGTATTTACTGCAGAAGGTGAGTTGTTGGCAGAAGAAGAAGTTGCTGTGTGGAAATCAATCAAACGAATGGCCGACACATACCTACGACCAAAGACGGGTGAAGAAGGCAAGCTCATCAAGCTCGACCTAGAACAACACCCTGAATATCAGATTAAAGCTGAGATTACTGAGGTACTGGCTCGCTAAACCGGAGTCACGTACAAATAAATAGCGAAGAAATGGCAAGCGCAGCCCGCCAACACAAACAAATGCCAGATGGCATGATTGTAAGGGATGCGTTTTGCCACATAGAAAATCACACCCAACGAGTAAATCACGCCACCGAGTGCTAGTAGCACCAAACCACCCATCTCGATATTCATCGCCAGTTGATAAACCACAATCAGCGATAACCAACCCATCGCCAAGTAAGTCACCAATGACAAACGCTTAAATCGGTAGACGAAGGCAATCTTCATAATGATTCCGACTAGCGCGATACCCCAAATCACTGCCATCAAACCCATCGCCAATGGTGTTCTTAAACTCACCAATAAAAATGGCGTGTAACTGCCAGCGATCAATAAGTAGATCGCACAGTGATCGAGAGTTTTCAGTAATCGCTTGGTCTTTTCTGTGGTGATCGAGTGATAAAGCGTGGAAGCGAGAAAGAGTAGGATAATACTGCTGCCATATACCGCCATACTCGCAATAGTCAGTATGTCGGCTTGATGGTCAAACGCACGAATCAGCAGCAGGATTAAACCAACCACGCCAAGCACAACACCCAAGCCATGGGTTATCGCATTGGCGCGTTCTTCGATGTCACTGTATTCGCTCGCCGATGATGCAGACATGATTATCCTACTAGAGTAAATGTTCGATTTGCCTAGTATTGCACATTAAGCTTACACGTGTAAGCTTAAATTTTTATGACATCTTTTATGACATTAATAACGCCTAAACGGTGTGATGAAGCTAAGGTCTCTAAAGCTACAGAACCAAAGAGCTAACTAAGATGCGTTGTCTAGATACTCAAGTACCATCTTGCCCGCATCTTGTGGTGACGTATCCAATGGCACACTCAATTGACGCTGCAGTTGGCCAATGCCTAACAAGCTCGCCAACATGCCTTTTGCACCATCGCGATTACGGTCTATCTCAAACCACAACTTAAGCTCGGTTTCATCACGATGAGCAACCACTTCCAGTTCACGCCAGCGGCCATGATATGGACCAGTGGTAGGGACAAACTCAAACTCTTGAACAAATGGCAGTTCAAAGCCCTCTACTGCTTCGCACTCAACTTGGCGAATGCGTAAACCTTGAGCTTCTAGTTCATTAAAAATACCATCAAGAAGTGCATCTGGGCGAACCGTTAAAATATCCTTATCCGATGGATCAATCGCCATCGCAATATCGAGCCCGGTTTCTAGCCACACCTTTGAATCACCAATCGTGACAGGTGTGTTCAGCGGGACATCAAACTCACATTCAAAATCACGGGTTTCACCCGGCTGAATAACAAAGGCATACGGCAGGCTCCATTTGGCCAACGAGTATGTCTGGTGCATTCGACGTGTTTGACCGCCCTCTTGCCTTTGCGAATTCATAGTAATTTCTTTGACGTAACGACAGCACAAGTTGAGATCGATATTGTCGATCTCTTGTGGCTGAGCGCCACCATAGACATGCACAATAATGCTCGCCTTCTTGCCTGGATAAAGCACTTCCTGTTGCAATACAGAATCCACCTTGGCAGATCCAATTCCAAAACTTGCTAACGTTTTCTTTAAGAACGACATATGCACCTCCTTTAAAGCATCATCTTAAGCCTGAAAGAGGTTCAAACTCAAATATACTGCTCACACTATTTTAGCTCTAATATCGTCTATTTATCACTCAGGCGTCGATCGATAACTTAGATAGTGATAATCTAAGCCTTGATATGCATGCATATCATTATCCTGATTTATTCTTCGGATTGGCGAAAGCCAGACGAGTGACGCTTCAAGCAATTGAGGTGGAGCTCATGGTAAATCAGGCCATTAGATTGGCAATGGATATGCCTGACCGTTAGGTAAATTAATGCGCCCAACAGCTGTCAGGTTCTCGCACACCAACCGTAGTGCGATGCGTCGTCGTAGTGGCTTTGTTGCTGCTCCAACGGCTAAGAAATTGGCTCCTACAATGACTCTAGTTGAGAAGACTGCTTTATTAGCACCGACTACAACGAAAGTGATTAAAGCCGCTTAACAAAAAGCGCAGTTTTTACTGCGCTTTTTTCTTGCCCGCTCCCATCTTGAAATGTGTTTACACATTGGTATTCCCTACCCGATTTGATACCTTAGCCACAAATCATTATAAAATTTGTGGAGAAATAAAGTATGAAGTGTCACCGCATTGAAGAACTGCTTGAACTGATGGAGCCTGAGTGGCAGAAAGATCAAGAGCTTAACCTATTAGAGTTCATCATTAAGCTATCAAAAGAAGCGGGCTACCAAGGCAAGCTTGAAGAACTGACTGACGATGTTCTTATCTACCACCTAAAAATGCGCAACAGCGAAAAAGATGAAATGATCCCGGGCCTGAAAAAAGACCAAGAAGATGATTTCAAAACCGCAATTCTAAAAGCACGTGGCCTTCTTTAGTCGCCCGTTTGTTTAGAGCTCAATTGCCGTATAGATAAAACACTCAATTTTAAAAAGCGACCACCAGGTCGCTTTTTTGTTTCTGTTCGCTATTTTTTCGTCACAACTGTTATGACTTTTGTTGTTAAAGGTTGATAGCGTTAAAGAAATGAGAACAAGATTGTCGTTATAATCGCCATCCATAAGAATCTTCTAAAATAATAAGAGTGAGTGCGATAACAACAAATGCACCAAGCTCAATTTCAACAGGTTCTCTAAACCATACTTTCAAGTAATGTCGTCATGCCCGACTTAACCGGGCAAACAAGCCACAAAAAGGATAGTCCATGAGTCAGGATAAAATCGATATCAAAGATGTGACTCCTAAAACCTTTAACCCGAAAACACATAAAGGTAATGGAGATCGATTTAACCCAAGTAACCGAATCTATGTTCGAGAAAGCAAAGGTAAATTCCAACAACTGCGTCGCTATGGCGGTTGGTTCTTACTTTTACTTTTTGCGCTTATCCCATGGATTCCCTTTGGTGAACGTCAAGCGATCTTGCTCGATATCGGCAGCCAACAGTTCAACTTCTTTGGCACCACCTTATACCCGCAAGATCTGACCCTACTCGCGATCCTATTTATGATTGCCGCGTTTGGCCTGTTTTTCATAACCACCTTCTTAGGCCGCGTCTGGTGTGGCTATTTATGCCCGCAAACCGTCTGGACCTTCATGTATATCTGGTTCGAAGAGAAGCTAGAAGGCGCTGCCAATAAGCGAAGAAAACAAGACTCGGGCAAACTGACGAGCAATTTAATCCTCAGAAAAACCCTCAAACACATTGCGTGGTGGGCGATTGCCATTGCGACGGGCTTAACCTTTGTTGGTTACTTCATCCCAATCAAAGAGTTAGTGGTTGGCTTCTTTACCTTTAACTCGTCTTTCTGGCCGGTGTTTTGGGTACTGTTCTTTGCTGGATGTACTTATGCCAATGCGGGTTGGATGCGTTCAATTGTTTGTCTGCACATGTGTCCTTACGCGCGTTTCCAGTCGGCAATGTTCGATAAAGACACCTTCATCGTGGGTTACAACACAGAACGTGGTGAAAGCCGTGGCCCTCGCTCTCGTAAAGCCGATCCAAAAGAGCTTGGTCTAGGCGACTGTATTGACTGTAATCTGTGTGTACAAGTGTGCCCTACGGGTATCGATATCCGTGACGGCCTGCAATACGAGTGTATTAACTGCGGCGCGTGTATTGATGCCTGTGACAACACGATGGAGCGTATGGGCTATGAGAAAGGCCTGATCAATTACACCACCGAGCACAGACTTGAAGGTCACTCGACCAAGGTAATGCGTCCCAAGCTGTTGGGCTATGGCGCTATCTTGATCGTGATGCTGGGCTTGTTCTTCGCCCAAATCGCGAGCGTTGATCCTGCCGGCCTAAGTGTTCTGCGTGACCGAAACCAACTGTTTAGAGTCAATAACCAAGGGTTGGTTGAAAACACCTACACCTTGAAAGTGATCAACAAGACTCAACAAGAGCAAGAGTACAAACTCGATGTTAGCGGACTGCCCGATTCTATCTGGTATGGTAAACAGACGATTACTGTCGATCCAGGCGAGGTTTTGAACCTACCTATCAGTTTGGGCGCCGACCCAGAAAAACTGAGCTCACCAGTTTCGACAATTCAGTTTATACTCTCGGATAATGAAGAGTTTACGATGGAAGTCGAAAGCCGCTTTATCAAGAAGCTCTGATACCCGCACCGTAGTGCTTGGTATAACAACCCAATAAATGGAAAAAGGCTCAGTAATGAGCCTTTTTTATTCTATGACGATGCAAGCCTTTAACTTTGATAACCTGACTCCTGACTTCATGTGGTACGCACTGGAGAGCATCGGAGTTCGCGCTGAATCCGGGCTTCTCGCTCTCAACAGTTACGAAAACCGTGTCTATCAGTTCACCGATGAAGACCGTAAGCGCTACGTCGTTAAGTTTTACCGTCCACAACGCTGGAACAAGGCACAGATCCAAGAAGAGCATGACTTCGCACTCGAGCTTATCGAACAAGAGATGCCGGTTGCGCCTCCAATGCGAATCAACGATGCAACCTTACATGAATACCAAGGCTACCTATTTGCACTATTTGAAAGTGTTGGCGGCAGACAGTATGAAGTTGACAATCTAGATCAATTGGAAGGCGTAGGACGCTTTCTTGGTCGTATTCATAAAGCCAGCGCGGGAAGAACATTCCAGCATCGCCCGACCATCAGCTTAGATGAATACCTTTATCAGCCACGTAAGATTCTAGAGAACTCTCAGTTTATCCCGACGCACCTAGAAAATGCCTTCTTCAATGACGTTGACCTTCTGATCAAAGAGCTAGAGAGCCAGTGGCCGAGCAACATTGAGAATATCCGCCTGCACGGTGACTGCCACCCTGGCAATATTTTGTGGCGCGATGGGCCAATGTTCGTCGATCTTGATGACGCACGTAACGGCCCTGCGATACAAGATCTGTGGATGCTGCTCAATGGCGAGCGCCAAGATAAGCTGATGCAACTGGATATTTTGCTAGAGAGTTACCAAGAGTTTTGCGATTTTAATACCGCACAACTGAAACTAATCGAATCACTACGCGGTCTACGTATGGTGCATTACATGGCATGGTTGGCGAAACGATGGCACGATCCTGCGTTTCCTCTGGCCTTCCCGTGGTTTAATGATCCGAAATATTGGGAGCAACAAGTACTTGCTTGTAAAGAGCAAATTGCTACCCTGCAAGAGCCACCACTTTCGTTAATGCCTCAGTGGTAACAGCAATCGCAACATACAACTAGATAAAAATTCAAACATAATGGAGATTGGATAAATGAAAAAGCTATTCGCATTTTTCTCATTGATCATGTTGAGCCTTACCGCTCACGCTGCGAAATTTAACGAAGGTGAACACTACAAAGTTCTCGACCTAGAAGCATCAAAAAAACCAATGGTGACAGAGTTCTTCTCTTTTTACTGCCCACACTGTAATAGCTTTGAGCCAATCATCCAGCAGCTAAAACAACAGCTACCTAAAGACGCTAAGCTACAGAAGAACCATGTTTCATTCATGGGTGGCAACATGGGTCTGCCAATGAGCAAAGCTTACGCGACAATGATTGCACTGAAAGTTGAAGATAAAATGGTGCCAGTGATGTTTAACCGCATCCACACAATGAACAAGCCACCACGTGATGAAGAAGAACTGCGTCAAATCTTCCTAGACGAAGGCGTTGATGCGAAGAAATTCGATGCTGCGTATAACGGCTTTGCTGTAGATTCTATGGTTCGTCGCTTCGACAAAGCATTCAAAGACAGCGGCCTTTCAGGTGTACCCGCTGTTGTGGTTAACAACCGCTACCTAGTAGAAGCTCAGGGTATCAACTCTCTTGATGAGTACTTCGAGCTCGTGAACTTCTTATTAAAGAAGTAAGCCATTGATGAAAGGAAGCTTCGGCTTCCTTTTTTTTGCTAGTTCAAAAATCATTATTGATAAATAATTAACCTGGAAGTTTAAAGCTTTACTGCTATTAATAACCCGTCCTAAGAACCGGTGGGCAAGGAGCCCTTGAATGAAAATAAAAATAACTCTCTTGGCATTGAGCGTTGCGGCTTCTCCCGCTTTTGCCAAGCTTGCAGACCAACAAGGTTTCAGTGGTGAAATCTCTCTCAATACCGGGGTTACCTCTTCCACCTCGAACTTTAATACCGATGCTGATAGCAATCTTTCATCCACAGATCAGAAGGCTTCTTCGGAAAGCTCTTTTCTGGTTGCTCCTTTAGGTAGTGTTGCTTATACCTTTGGTGAAAAGCTAAACCATCAGGTATACACAGGTACCGCGCGAGATGATGTAGCAACAGGTACTGTAGTTCTCGAAGTCGGTTACAAATACCAACTTGAGTCAGGCATGGTGATCGACGCTTCACTGCTGCCAACCATTATGTCTGGTGAAACTTGGGCTGATCCATACAACACCACATCAGCTCGCACCAAGACCGATGAAACTGGCAATGCGTTTCGTTTGAAGCTAAGCAACATTGCGGGCTCAGCTTTCTCGCTAGACATGGCCTATGCAACCAAAGATGTCGACAAGGATGATATTCAAGATCAAGAGCTCAAACGAGATGCCAATACTCTCTACTTGAAAGGTCAATATCGCCTGCCACTCAGTCGTACCATGATGCTTATTCCATCCGTCATCTATCAAACACGTGATGCTGATGGTAAAGCTGAATCTTACGACCAATTCGGTGGTGAGGTAAGCTTGTTTGGTGGCATGGGGCGTCACCAGTACGCACTAACAGCGGGTTACAGCCAACGCTCTTACGATGCGAGCAACCCGATCTACGACAAGAAACGCAGCGACGACAATATCAACCTATTCGCCGCCTATGAGTATGATCAATTCATGGATTGGGAAAACTGGTCGTTTATTTCACTGGCAGGCTACGGCACCAGCGACTCGAACATTACCTTCTACGACGAGTCTCAATATATAGTTTCAGTTGGCTTGAACTACAAGTTCTAACCTTAGCGAGTATGAACTGCAATCCAACGAAAGCCTGCATCTAAGCAGGCTTTTTCTGCTTGCTAGACAGCTTGAGCCGTGAGTTGTTTCAGCAAGCGATCCATCGCGCGATAGCCTAGCGCTTCTGATAGATGTTTCTTTTCGATCTGCTCGTTACCGTCAAGGTCGGCAATGGTTCGTGCCACCTTAATAATTCGATGATAAGCACGAATCGATAAACCCAAGCGATGTAGTGCTGTCTCAAGAAACTCTGCATCTTCGCGTCGCAGTGGGCAATACTTCTCAATTTCTCGGCTACCTAACAGTGCATTCGATTTATGGTTGCGAGATAGCATTAACTCTCGCGCCTGCCTAACCCTTTGCTTAACTACTTGAGTGGTTTCACCGCGATCACCGCCTTCGGCCAACATTCCTTTTGGCAACAGAGGTATCTCCAATGACATATCGAACCTATCCAGCAAGGGCCCAGATAAGCGATTGAGGTAACGCAGGATGATCTGTGGGTTGGCGCGCGCCTGGTTACCTTCGTAATAACCCGTTGGACTTGGGTTAAGTGCACCGACCAATTGAAAACGCGCAGGAAAACGAGTCTTGCCCGCAGCACGGGAGATAATGATCTCGCCCGACTCTAGTGGCTCTCGTAATGAATCAAGCACCTTGCGCTCAAACTCCGGCATCTCATCTAAGAACAATAAGCCGTTATGCGCTAAAGAGATCTCTCCGGGGCGAGGCACCGAACCACCACCCACTAATGCCGCCATTGAACTGGAATGGTGAGGAGAGCGAAAAGGTCGTTGCTTCCAGTTGTATTGATTGATTTCTTGTTGCGTTAACGAGGCCACCGACGCGGTTTCCATCGCTTCGTCATCACTCATTTCAGGTAATAGGTCACGCAGTCGAGAAGCGAGCATAGTTTTTCCGGTTCCGGGTGGGCCAAGAAACAATAAGTTATGATTCCCAGCAGCGGCTATCTCTAGAGCTCGCTTGCCTTGTTGTTGGCCGATAATATCTTGTAGGTCGCGAAGCACTGAAACATCAGCCTGATGATGTTCCGTTCTATATAGCCCAAGCTGAGCCTGTCCACACATGTCAGCACAAACCTCCAACAAGGTTTGTGCAGATTTATGCGCTCCCTTGCCCACCAGCGCAGCCTGATCACCGTTATGATGTGGGACAACTAAGCATCGCTCTACACTGTCGGCGGCTAACGTCGCAGGCAAAACGCCCTTTACCGAGCGAAGTTCTCCTGACAATGCCAACTCACCGATAAATTCATGTTGAGCTATTTTTGATGTCGGAAGCTGATCTGACGCCACCAAAATCCCAAGCGCGATGGGCAGGTCAAAACGGCCACCTTCTTTGGGCAAATCGGCTGGGGCGAGATTGACCGTGATTCTTTTCGATGGAAACTCAAAGCGAGAATTGATGATCGCGCTTCTCACTCGGTCTTTAGATTCCTTGACCGTTGTTTCAGGTAGACCCACCAGCGTGAAGCCAGGCATTCCGTTGCTTATATGCACCTCAACGGTCACTTCTGGCGCCTCTACACCCACACTAGCTCGGCTATGAATTATCGCGAGTCCCATAACTTTCCTTTGTCTTTGATTTAAAAGTATTCGCTCTGGATATTCGTTGCTCACCAAAGCGATAAGGTTGTTATATAGCTTGGTGGAATGGTATTTTAATGTGAAAAAAGAATGACATTTCCCTTGTCATGCGGCAGATTTGTGTGATAACACTAGAGATGTAGACATTTACTGAAGACAATAAACGAGAAAACTCGAATATTATGATTTTTAACGCTCGCATTTACGCACTGATTAACCTGATTATCGTAGTCATTATTAAGACTGCGCGGGGGCGAGTGGGAAGAAAGTAACCACGAATTAGAAAAAACCCCCGCACTGACAAGTCCGGGGGTTTTTTCTAATTTAAACATTCGATTTTTATATTTTTGAGCATTTTCGGCTTTGCCGATTTACAGGAAGAATGGGAGCACAAGATGTGCAGAGACAAAGGAAACAGTTACCAAAATAAAGGTAATACGGGAGAATTCCGATGAAAGGCGCAGAACTAGTCGTATCCGCACTCAAGCAACAAGGAATTGAGACCGTATTTGGTTACCCCGGTGGTGCCATCATGCCAATCTACGATGCACTCTATGACGGCGGGGTTGAACATATCCTATGTCGCCATGAGCAAGGCGCCGCTATGGCCGCGATCGGCATGGCTAGAGCAACACAAGATGTCGCTGTTTGTATGGCAACCTCGGGACCAGGTGCAACCAACCTAGTCACTGGCCTTGCTGATGCCTTTATGGATTCAATCCCATTGGTTGCTATCACAGGTCAGGTTGCAAGTTCCCACATTGGTACCGATGCATTCCAAGAAATGGATGTGATTGGTATGTCTCTGTCATGTACTAAACACAGCTACCTAGTAACTGATATTGAAGAGCTAGCTCCAACCCTCGCTGAAGCCTTTGTGGTAGCAAAGTCTGGCCGCCCTGGCCCGGTTATCGTCGATATCGCTAAAGACGTTCAACTAGCAGAAGCACCTGTTAACGCTCTTCCTGAATTTACTCCACCCGCAATTCCTGTTGCGACAACTGATGCCATTGAACAGGCACAGTACTTTTTGTCTCAAGCGACCCGTCCTGTTTTATACGTAGGTGGTGGTGTTCAACTTGCTAAAGCAACCGATGCGGTTCGTGAGTTTTTACGCCTAAACCCAATGCCAGCAGTAAGCACACTGAAAGGCTTGGGCACTATCGAACGTGACGACCCACACTACCTTGGCATGCTGGGTATGCACGGCACTAAAGCCGCTAACCTTGTGGTTCAAGAGAGTGACCTGTTGATTGTTGTCGGTGCTCGTTTTGATGACCGAGTAACTGGCAAACTCGATACCTTTGCGCCGCATGCTAAGGTTATCCATATCGATATCGATGCCGCTGAGTTCAGCAAACTGCGTCTTGCCAATGCGCCAATTCGCGGTGACATCAACAAGATCATGCCTCAACTAGAGCTAAGCCAAGACATCTCCTCTTGGGTTCATCACTCTGAAGGTCTTCGTAGCTCATTCAAATGGCGTTACGACCACCCTGGTGATCTGATTTTTGCTCCACTGCTGTTGAAGCAACTGTCAGACATGATGCCAGCAAGCTCTATCGTATCGACTGATGTGGGCCAACACCAAATGTGGGCAGCTCAGCACATTCAGCCTCGCGATCCACAGAACTTCATTACCTCTGCCGGTTTAGGCACCATGGGCTTTGGCTTGCCAGCTGCAATGGGTGCTTCGGTTGGGCGTCCTGATGACCAATCTATTCTAATCTCTGGTGATGGCTCGTTCATGATGAACGTGCAAGAGCTTGGCACACTGAAACGCCGCCAAATCCCAGTGAAGATGGTGCTTCTAAACAACTCTCGCTTGGGTATGGTTCGCCAATGGCAATCGTTGTTCTTCGATGGCCGCCACAGTGAAACCATCCTAGATGACAACCCAGACTTCGTGATGCTAGCGAAAGCGTTCGATATCCCGGGTAAAACCATCACGCGCAAAGAAGAAGTAGAGCCAGCACTGAAAGAGATGCTAGAAAGCAAAACCGCTTACCTACTTCATGTTCTTATCGATGAAGAAGAGAACGTATGGCCACTAGTACCGCCAGGTGCTTCAAACAGTGAGATGTTGGAGAACACATAACATGAAAAGATACCTATTAGACATCAAAGCCGATGATAAGCCTGTACTACTAGAGCGTGTTCTTCGTGTTATCCGCCACCGTGGCTTTATTGTTAAGCAAGTCGCGGGCACTCAAAACCACGAAAGTAAAGTGGCGAGTGTAGAGATCATTGTAGACAGTGACCGTCCAATCTCTTTTTTGGTCAATCAAATCGAAAAGCTGTGGGATGTGCGTACCGTTGACGTTATCTCGATCAGCCGTAATGAACTGCCAAACAACAACTTACAACAAAAGATAAACGCATAAGGAACCGCAAACATGACAGCTAAAACAGCAGACTATATTTGGTTTAACGGTGAGATGGTTCCTTGGGCAGAGGCGAACGTTCACGTCCTGACTCACGCAATGCACTACGGTACTTCTGTGTTTGAAGGTGTTCGTTGTTACAACACACCAAAAGGGCCGGTTATCTTCCGTCACCCTGAACATGCTAAGCGCCTAAAAGACTCAGCAAAAATCTATCGCTTCCCTATTCCTTACACTGAGGAAGAAATTATGGAAGCGACTCGCGAAACGCTACGCCAAAATAAGCTAGAGTCAGCGTACATCCGCCCTCTAGGTTTCGTAGGTAACGTTGGTTTGGGTGTCTGCCCGCCAGAAAATACTGAGATGGAACTGATCATCGCTGCTTTCCCTTGGGGGTCTTACCTAGGCGAAGAAGCACTAGAAAACGGCGTTGATGCAATGATTTCTAGCTGGAACCGTGCCGCTCCAAACACGATCCCAACCGCAGCAAAAGCCGGTGGTAACTACCTATCTTCACTATTAGTTGGTGGCGAAGCTCGCCGTCATGGTTACGATGAAGGCATCGCACTGAGTGTTGATGGTTACCTTTCTGAAGGGGCTGGTGAGAACATCTTTGTGGTACGTAACGGCGTGCTATCGACACCACCAGCGACCAGTGCGATTCTGCCGGGTATCACGCGTGATTCGATCATGACACTAGCAAAAGACATGGGTTATGAGATCCGTGAAGAGAACATTGCTCGTGAAGCGCTATACCTTGCTGATGAAGTATTCATGACAGGCACAGCGGCGGAAATCGTTCCGGTTCGTAGCGTAGACAAAATTACAGTAGGTGAAGGCAAACGCGGTCCTATCACTGAAAAAGTTCAAGCGGCTTACTTTGGTCTATTCAATGGCACCACTGAAGATAAGTGGGGCTGGTTAGACTACGTTTATCCAGCAGGCCAAACTTCAGAAAACCAAACGCAAACAACTAAGTAAGCAACAGCCAAATATTTTATAAGGATTTAAGCAATGCCAATCTATCGTTCAGCAACGACTACCCACGGACGCAACATGGCTGGTGCGCGCGCTTTATGGCGTGCAACTGGCGTTAAAGATGATGACTTCGGTAAGCCAATCATCGCAGTTGTAAACTCGTTCACTCAATTCGTACCAGGCCACGTTCACCTTAAAGATATGGGTCAACTGGTTGCGGGTGAAATCGAGAAAGCGGGCGGTATCGCTAAAGAATTCAACACCATCGCAGTCGATGATGGTATCGCAATGGGCCACGGCGGCATGCTGTACTCACTGCCATCACGTGAGCTTATCGCGGATTCAGTAGAATACATGGTCAATGCACACTGTGCGGATGCGATGGTGTGTATCTCTAACTGTGACAAAATCACTCCGGGAATGATGATGGCAGCAATGCGCCTTAACATCCCAGTGATCTTTGTATCAGGCGGCCCAATGGAAGCGGGTAAAACTAAGCTTTCCGATCAAATCATCAAGCTAGACCTTGTTGACGCAATGATCCAAGGTGCCGATCCAACCATTTCTGATGAGCAAAGTGAGCAAGTAGAGCGTTCTGCATGTCCGACATGTGGTTCATGTTCAGGTATGTTCACAGCGAACTCAATGAACTGTCTAACAGAAGCGCTTGGTCTATCTCAGCCAGGTAACGGTTCTATGCTAGCAACCCACGCAGACCGTGAAGAGCTATTCATCAATGCTGGTAAGCGCATCGTTGACCTAACCAAGCGTTACTACGAGCAAGATGACGCATCAGCACTGCCTCGTAACATCGCGAACCGCGCAGCCTTTGAAAATGCAATGGCTCTAGATATCGCAATGGGTGGCTCGAGTAACACCGTTCTTCACCTATTGGCAGCAGCTCAAGAAGGTGAAGTCGACTTTGATATGGGTGATATCGACGAGATGTCTCGCCGCGTTCCACACCTATGTAAGGTTGCACCTTCAACGCCTAAATACCACATGGAAGACGTTCACCGCGCTGGTGGTGTAATGGCTATCCTAGGTGAATTAGATCGTGCTGGCCTACTGAACAACCAGACTCGCACAGTGCTTGGTCTAAGCATGCAAGAGCAGCTAGCTCAATACGACATCATGCAGACAGAAGACGAAGCAGTGCTTAAGTTCTTCCGTGCTGGCCCTGCAGGCATTCGTACTACCAAAGCATTTTCACAAGATTGCCGTTGGGATCGTCTTGATGACGACCGTAAAGAAGGTTGTATCCGTACTAAAGAGAACGCATTCAGCCAAGAAGGCGGCCTGGCGGTTCTTTCGGGCAACATCGCGGTTGATGGCTGTATCGTTAAGACAGCAGGCGTTGATGAAGAAAACCTGAAATTCCAAGGCCCAGCTATCGTATTTGAAAGCCAAGATAGTGCTGTTGATGGCATCTTAGGTGGCAAAGTGAAAGCGGGCGAAGTGGTTGTTATTCGTTACGAAGGTCCTAAAGGTGGTCCGGGCATGCAAGAAATGCTTTACCCAACCACTTACCTAAAATCAATGGGTCTAGGCAAGTCTTGTGCTCTTCTAACTGACGGACGCTTCTCTGGCGGTACATCCGGTTTGTCTATCGGTCACGCTTCTCCAGAAGCAGCAAGTGGCGGTGTGATTGGTCTAGTAAACACTGGCGATATCATCACTATCGACATCCCTAGCCGTTCAATCACACTTGATGTGCCTGAAGCCGAGCTAGAAGCGCGTCGTGTTAAGCAAGACGCACTAGGCTGGAAACCAGAAAACCGTCAGCGTGAAGTTTCATTCGCACTGAAAGCTTACGCAAGCATGGCAACCAGTGCCGACAAAGGCGCCGTGCGTGATAAGTCTAAGCTAGAGGGCTAGTCTATGAGTGATGACACGGTCAGTCCCCAAAAACAAACTGGCGCAGATTATCTGCGTCAGATCCTGAGAGCGCCAGTTTACGAAGCCGCAATCGTGACACCTCTGCAAGAGATGCCTCGCTTAAGTGCTCGCATTGGTAATCAGGTTCAGCTAAAGCGTGAAGACCGTCAGCCGGTCCACTCGTTCAAGCTACGTGGTGCCTACAACATGGTATCAAGCCTTTCTGAGCAGCAAAAAGCCGCAGGTGTGATTGCTGCATCGGCGGGTAATCATGCTCAAGGTATGGCTCTGTCTGGCTCTAAGCTGGGCATTCAGACTACGATTGTGATGCCAAAAACCACGCCAGACATCAAGGTTGATGCGGTACGTGGCTTTGGCGGTAACGTGGTTCTGCACGGCAGCAACTTTGATGAGGCCAAGGCAGAAGCCGAGCGTCTTTCTGCTGAACATGGCTTTACCTTTGTGCCGCCTTTCGATCACCCACTGGTGATTGCAGGACAGGGCACCATGGGTATGGAGATGCTGCAGCAGAATGGTCATATGGATTACATCTTTGTGCCGGTTGGTGGTGGTGGCTTAGCTGCGGGTGTTGCTGTATTAGTAAAACAGCTGATGCCAGAGATTAAAGTCATTGCAGTAGAACCAGAAGATTCGTCTTGCTTAAAAGCGGCCCTCGATGCCGGTGAACCTGTGGTACTGGATCAGGTCAGTATGTTTGCTGATGGTGTTGCGGTTAAACGCATTGGTGAAGAGACATTCCGTCTTTGCCAACAGTACATTGACGGTCACATTGCAGTCTCTAGCGATGAGATATGTTCTGCGGTGAAAGACATCTTTGAAGACACTCGTGCGATTGCTGAACCTTCAGGAGCGCTTGCTCTGGCTGGTTTGAAAAAGTTTGCTGAACAGAACCAACTGCAAGACAAGCAATTAGCAACGGTATTGTCTGGTGCTAACACCAACTTCCACGGTCTGCGTTATGTCTCTGAACGTTGTGAACTAGGTGAGAAGCGAGAAGGTCTACTTGCGGTTACGATTCCAGAGCGACAAGGAGCATTCCTAGAGTTCTGTAATATTATTGGTGGTCGAGCGGTAACTGAGTTTAACTACCGCCACAACGACGAAAGCCTAGCGAATATCTTCGTTGGTGTACGCCTACAAGGTGGTCAAGAAGAACTCGAACACATCATCAATGACTTACGTGAGGGCGGCTACCCGGTTGTCGATCTCTCTGATGATGAGATGGCAAAACTGCACATTCGTTACATGATTGGTGGCAAACCATCAAAACCATTGAAAGAGCGCCTATACAGCTTCGAGTTTCCTGAATACCCAGGAGCCTTGATTAAGTTCCTTGATACCTTAGGTACCCACTGGAACATCAGCCTGTTCAACTATCGTAACCACGGTGCCGATTATGGTCGCGTATTGTGTGGCTTCGAACTTGGCGATGATGATTTAGCTCAGTTCTCAACACATTTACGAGAGCTTGGTTATCAGTGTAAAGATGAAACCGATAACCCTTCCTACAAGTTCTTCTTGTCTTAAGAATTAAACTATCAAACCCAAAAGAGCGAGTTTTTACTCGCTCTTTTTATTGATGCTGATTCAGCTTAAGCTTGAAAAGGATCTTCTTGTAAACAGATCATTAGATCGCCTTGCGATGATCCAACCAATCTTGGTGAAGTTGCTCACTCGATCCTAGGTACTTCACCATCCATTCGATCAGTTTATGGTTATCGTCTTTTCGCCAGACCAAACAACAATGACTCTGCGGGCTCGGTTCAGGCAGTATTTTTTCCACCAGCAAGCCTTGTTCGATAATTGGCGCGGCAATGTGCCTCGGCATATAACCCACCCCTACTCCATTTTTAAGGCATTCAATTGCGCTATACCAATTGGGTAACAACAGGCGTCTTTGACTTGAGTAGTGGCCTGTGTGTCGCTTAGGGAGCACACTAGAGGTATCGTCCAAACATATTGCGGGATACTGGCTAACAAACTCTTCATTGAGGTTTTGCTCTCGCACACACGGGTGGCTTGGCGACATCACAAACGCCCAATCTAGGCGTCCCATATCTTTAACCTCAAAGTCGCCGCCGACCGGAATCGCCGAGGTCGCACCAATCACAATATCCGCTCTGCCCTGTGCAATCGCCTCCCAAGAGCCATTAAACACCTCCATGTTGATCTGAAGCTCTGCAAACTCAAAGGTTTGGTAGAACTCTTCAATCATCGGCTTCATTTTGTCGAGCTTAACCACGTTATCGAGCGTTAGGCGCAAGGTTTTCTTCCAGCCACGCGCTGCTCGGCGAGTCTGGGCACTGACCTCTTCCATCTGTCTCAGTAACGCACGTGCCTCTTCAATGAACAATTCACCTGCCGGTGTCAGCTCTACTTTTCTTGGTAAACGTCTGAAAAGTAGAACATCCAGTTCTTGCTCAACCTGCCTAACACCGTAGCTGATCGCCGATGGTACTTTGTGCAATTGTTCTGCCGCCGCAGTAAAACTGCCTAAGCGAGCTACCGTATCGAGCATTTCTAAAGAGGATTTAGAGAACATAAGCCTTCAAATTTTTTGATTGATAACCACATATTTTAGCGTTTTATTTTATCAGGTTCGAAAAATAGAATGTCAGCATAAATAAACAGGGGCTTTCACTTCTGTATATCAAACAATTTTTTTGATGATAAAAACATCACTACCTTTAGCTTAATGGCATCTTATGAATATTTCTAAATTTCAATTGGTCTACCTTGCAGTTCTTTCAATGCTTGGCTTTATTGCGACCGATATGTACCTTCCTGCATTTAAGGCAATGGAAGTTGATTTCGCAACCGGCCCAGAGCAGATTGCCCTGTCTTTAACGGTATTCCTTGGCGGTATGGCAATGGGTCAGCTTCTTTGGGGTCTGGCGAGTGACAAGTATGGTCACCGTAATACGCTGGCGGTTGGTCTTGTTATCTTTACTGCAGCTTCATTCGGCTTAGCATTCAGCACCGAGGTATGGCATCTACTGACACTGCGCTTCATTCAAGCGATCGGCGTATGTGCTCCTGCGGTAATCTGGCAAGCAATGGTTATCAAGCGTTACTCACAAAGCAGTAGCCAACAAATTTTTGCAACCATCATGCCTTTGGTTGCGCTATCTCCTGCATTAGCACCTCAGCTAGGTGTGTTACTGGCGGATAGCTTTGGCTGGCACAGCATCTTCATCACATTAACCTTGATGGGTGCACTGCTAGTGGCGACAACAATGGCTCAACCAAAAGAAGCGCCTGAAGTAAAACAGACATCGATTAAGACAGACATCAAGATGTTGCTTAAATCAAAGCCTTACATGGGTAATGTCTTAATGTTTGCTTCAGCATCTGCAGCGTTCTTCGCTTACCTAACGGGTATGCCAGAGATCATGGCTCAACTAGGTTATGAAGCAAAAGACATCGGTTTGAGCTTTATCCCACAAACAATCGCGTTCATGGCGGGTGGTTACTTCGGTAAGCAAGCAGTGAAGAAATATGGCGATGGCGTTGTACTAAGAAACCTTATCGGTTTGTTCAGTGTAGCGGCGATGCTTATCTTTATCGCATCACAGTGGGAACTGACGTCAATCTGGCCTCTACTTGCGCCTTTCTGTTTGATTGCTGTCGCAAACGGCGCACTTTACCCAATCGTAGTAAACCGTGCTCTATCAAGCGCTAAACAAAGCCCAGCAACAGCTGCTGGTCTACAAAACAGCCTGCAAATCAGTATCAGTGGCCTATCAAGTGCATTGGTCGCGGCAATGGCTAGCCAAGCACTAAGCGCGACGGGTATTGCCGTTGTGATCTGTTTGGGTGCGTTGTGGGTTGGCTATATTGTTTCGAACAAAGAGCTTTCTGAACACTTCGCGACACCTGACAACTCTCGAGTAGTCGCTGACGAGAAACAAGACTAGTTTCTAAGTTAACGAAAACAAAAAAGAGCGAGATTACTCGCTCTTTTTTTATATCTAGATAAATAAGAAAAAGCCAGTAGCGGTACTACTGACTTTCATTTAAATCATCTTATTTATTAAGAGACTACTTTTTCTTAGTCGGACGCTGCCAGTCAGCAATCTTACGTTCTTTCGCACGGCTGATAACCAGCTCATTTTCCAACACATCACGCGTCACTGTAGAGCCAGCTCCAACGGTAGCACCATTACCAATCGTAACAGGCGCGATTAATTGGCTGTCTGAACCAACGAATACGTCGTCGCCAATGATGGTCTTAAACTTATTCGCACCATCATAATTACAAGTAATTGCACCCGCCCCTACGTTTACACGCTGACCAATTTCAGCATCGCCCAAGTACGTTAGGTGATTCGCTTTAGAACCTTCACCAAGGCGAGTGTTCTTCACTTCAACAAAGTTACCAACGTGCGAATCGTTACGCATGTCTGCACCAGGGCGTAGTCGAGTGAATGGACCAACGGTACAGTCTTCCCCCACCGTTGCCCCTTCAATAACGCTGTATGGACGAACGATGGTGTTGTCGTCAATCTCACAGTCTTTCAGTACACATCCCGTACCAATAACCACATTATCACCAATGCTGACACTGCCTTCAATGATAACGTTAGTATCGATCTCGACATCCATACCGCACTGCAGATCACCGCGTAGATCAAAGCGGCTAGGGTCGCGTAGCATCACGCCTTGCTTCAATAGCTTATCGGCTTGCGTAGCTTGGTAAGCGCGCTCTAGGCGAGCCAGTTGCGAACGATCGTTAACGCCTTCCACTTCAATTGGGCTTACTGGGTGTACCGCTTCAACTGCACGACCTTCGTCGTGAGCCGCAGCGATAACGTCAGTCAGGTAATATTCACCCTGTGCGTTGTCGTTGCTTAGACCTGACAACCAGCGCTTCAGATCGCCACCAGTCGCCACCATAACGCCGGTATTGATCTCTTTGATAAGCTTCTGCTCATCCGTTGCATCTTTCTGTTCAACGATAGCCACAACAGGGCCATTACGACGAATAATACGTCCGTAGCCCATCGGGTTGTCTAACACGACAGTAAGTAGCGCGATGCCACCGTTTGGTTGAGCGTCTAATAGGTTTTCAATGGTTTCAGGTGAGATTAGTGGAACATCACCGTAGAGCACCAATACTTTTTCATCATCAGCGAAATGTGCAGATGCTTGATCCACAGCGTGACCTGTGCCGAGCTGTTCAGCTTGCAGTGCCCAGTTTACAGATTCTTCAGCTAAGGTAGCCTTCATCTGATCACCACCGTGGCCGTAAACCAGGTTGATGTTTTGAGCGCCTAGACCATTACATGTATCGATAACATGTTTCACCATTGGCTTACCCGCAAGTGTGTGCAGAACCTTTGGTGTGTTTGAATACATGCGAGTGCCTTTGCCCGCCGCGAGAATTACCGCGCTAAACTTCATTGTAAACCTATCCAACGTTATTTTTATTAAGCCGATATTGTAACCGTTTTTGGGCAAAAAATTAAATCGCAATAACCATTTAACCGGTAGTGATACGTAAAAGAAGCATTTTTGAGAATCTAAAAATGCAAAAAGGCGACCCTTAGGTCGCCTTTATCTCAGAGTCTGTAATCTTAAAAAGATTAACGACGCTGTTTTGTCAGTTCGATAACTCGTAACTGAGCAATGGCTTTAGCCAGTTCACCGGCCGCTTGTGCGAAGTCTATGTCGCCATGCTGATTTTGGATATTCTCCACAGCCTTGCGCTTAGCTTCTTCCGCCTTTGCTGCGTCTAGCTCTTCACCACGGATAGCTGTATCAGCCAGTACAGTTGCTGTACCAGGCTGAACTTCTACCATACCACCAGAAACATAAATTATTTCTTCGTGGCCGTGCTGCTTAACAATACGCACCATGCCAGGCTTGATAGCGGTCAGCAGTGGACAGTGACCATGGAAAATACCAAGTTCACCCTCACTACCGGTCACCTGAAACGTCTCAACAAGGCCTGAGAAAATTTGTTTCTCTGCACTTACAACGTCTAGGTGAAAGGTTATTGCTGCCATATCGCCTCCTAGTTAGCCTTATAGCTTCTTAGCATTCTCGATAGCTTCGTCAATTGCACCACAGTACATGAACGCTTGCTCTGGAATGTCATCGTATTCACCAGATAGAAGACCTTGGAAGCCACGTAGAGTCTCTTTAAGAGGTACGTAAATGCCTGGGTCACCTGTAAATACTTCCGCTACGTGGTAAGGCTGAGTTAGGAACTTCTCAATCTTACGAGCACGAGATACAACTTGCTTATCTTCTTCAGATAGCTCGTCCATACCTAGGATAGCAATGATATCTTTCAGCTCTTTATAGCGCTGAAGAGTAGACTGAACGCCACGAGCGATGTCGTAGTGCTCTTGTCCAACTACCAATGGATCCAGTTGACGTGAAGTAGAATCTAGCGGGTCGATCGCAGGGTATAGACCCATAGATGCGATGTTACGGTTAAGTACAACCGTTGCATCCAAGTGAGCGAACGTTGTTGCTGGAGACGGGTCAGTCAAGTCATCCGCAGGTACGTATACCGCCTGTACAGACGTGATAGAACCAGCTTTAGTTGACGTGATACGCTCTTGTAGAACACCCATTTCTTCAGCCAGTGTAGGTTGGTAACCTACCGCAGAAGGCATACGACCTAGAAGTGCTGATACTTCAGTACCTGCTAGTGTGTAACGGTAGATGTTATCAACGAACAGTAGAACGTCACGACCTTCGTCACGGAAGCGCTCTGCCATTGTTAGGCCAGTCAGGGCAACACGTAGACGGTTACCTGGTGGCTCGTTCATCTGACCGTAAACCATCGCTACTTTTGATTCTTCAGGTTTTTCGATGTTTACAACACCTGCTTCCTGCATCTCAAAGTAGAAATCGTTACCTTCACGAGTACGCTCACCTACACCTGCAAATACAGATAGGCCTGAGTGTTGAAGTGCGATGTTGTTGATAAGTTCCATCATGTTAACGGTCTTACCTACACCAGCACCACCGAATAGACCGATTTTACCACCCTTAGCGAATGGACAAATCAAGTCGATTACTTTAACACCAGTTTCTAGAAGAGCTGTCTCGTTAGACTGCTCTTCGTAGCTTGGAGCTTCACGGTGAATGGCGTAATGCTCTTCAGCACCAATCTCGCCACACTCATCAATCGCGTCACCTAGGACATTCATGATACGACCCAATGTCTTAGTACCTACTGGTACTGAGATTGGAGCGCCAGTATTTTCAACTGTCAAACCACGACGTAAACCATCAGAGCTACCCATTACGATTGCGCGAACTACGCCACCGCCAAGTTGTTGCTGAACTTCAAGAACTAGACGTTCTTGTACTTCATTAACATTCAGAGCGTCGTATACACGAGGTACTTCACCCTGTGGGAACTCTACGTCGACTACCGCACCGATGATCTGTACGATCTTACCTGTAGCCATCGTTAATCCTCTAACTATTTAGTTTTACCTAAGCTTAAACCGCAGCTGCGCCTGAAACGATCTCAGAAAGTTCTTGTGTAATTGCCGCTTGACGCGCTTTGTTGTACACAAGTTCTAAGTCATCAATAATGTCACCAGCGTTATCTGTTGCTGATTTCATAGCAATCATTCGAGCCGCTTGCTCACAAGCAAGGTTCTCGACCACACCTTGATATACTTGAGATTCGACGTAGCGAACCAGTAGTGCATCTAGTAGTGGTTTTGGCTCAGGCTCATAAATGTAGTCCCAAGCATGATCGCGTTTCATGTCTTCGCTGTCTGATTTAGGCAAAGGAAGTAATTGATCGATCGTTGGTTCTTGTACCATAGTGTTTTCAAACTTGTTGAACACTACGAACAGGCGATCCAATTCGCCTTCATCATATTTCTTCAGCATAACGCTTACAGAGCCAATCAAGTCTTCAAGGCTTGGGCGATCGCCCAGACCAGAAACTTGAGCTGCTACTTTCGCGCCGCTGTTGTTGAAAAATGCTGTCGCTTTTGAACCTACAATTGCAAGTTCAACGTCAGCACCTTTCTCAGACCAATCTTTCATGTCGTTCATGGCTTTTTTGAACAAGTTAATGTTCAAACCACCACAAAGACCACGGTCTGTAGAAACGATGATGTAACCAACACGTTTGGCTTCACGTTCCTCAAGATAAGGATGCTTATACTCGAGGCTACCATTAGCCAAATGACCGATCACTTTACGCATTGTTTCTGCATATGGACGAGTAGCTTCCATTGCGTCTTGAGAACGACGCATTTTTGAAGCTGCTACCATTTCCATTGCTTTCGTAATCTTCTGTGTGCTTTTAACACTACCGATTTTATTACGTATCTCTTTTGCGCCGGCCATCGTTACTCTCCGTTAATGGTATGAGGTGGCCCTAAGACCACCTACCAATTACCAGGTCTGGGTTGCCTTGAAATCGTCAACAAGCTTCTTCAGCTCAGCTTCGATTTCTTTATTGAAAGCACCCGTTGTGTCGATCTGTGTTGCTAGATCGGCATATTGACCACGAGCAAACGACAGTAAAGCAGCTTCAAAGTCTAGAACTTTAGAAAGTTCAACGTCTTGAAGGTATCCACGCTCTGCAGCGAAGATTACTAGAGCTTGGTCAAATACAGACATAGGAGCGTATTGCTTCTGCTTCATCAGTTCTGTAACTTTTTGACCGTGGTCTAGCTGCTTCTTAGTCGCTTCATCAAGATCCGAAGAGAACTGAGCAAATGCTGCAAGTTCACGGTATTGAGCTAGAGCAGTACGGATACCGCCAGATAGCTTCTTGATGATTTTAGTCTGCGCCGAACCACCTACACGAGAAACTGAGATACCAGGGTCAACAGCTGGACGTACGCCCGCGTTGAATAGCTCAGTTTGTAGGAAGATCTGACCATCGGTAATCGAGATTACGTTCGTCGGTACGAATGCAGATACGTCACCAGCTTGCGTTTCGATGATAGGAAGAGCAGTTAAAGAACCCGTCTTGCCTTTCACTTCGCCTTTAGTGAATTCTTCTACGTAGTGTTCGCTTACACGAGCAGCACGCTCTAGTAGACGAGAGTGAAGGTAGAAAACATCACCTGGGAACGCTTCACGACCTGGTGGACGCTTAAGTAGTAGCGAGATTTGACGGTAAGCTACAGCTTGCTTAGATAGGTCATCATAAACAATCAGTGCATCTTCACCGCGATCACGGAAGTATTCGCCCATCGCACAACCAGCATACGGTGCAAGGTATTGCAGCGCTGCAGATTCAGAAGCCGATGCAACAACAACAACAGTGTTTGCTAGTGCGCCGTGCTCTTCTAGTTTGCGAACTACGTTAGCAATAGTCGACGCTTTTTGGCCGATAGCTACGTAGATAGAGAAAATACCAGAATCTTTTTGGTTAATAATCGCATCGATCGCCATTGCTGTTTTACCAGTCTGACGGTCACCGATTACTAGTTCACGTTGACCACGACCGATAGGGATCATTGAGTCAACAGACTTGTAACCAGTTTGAACAGGTTGATCTACCGATTTACGGTCGATTACACCTGGTGCGATAATTTCTACAGGCGAAGTCAATTTAGCTTCGATTGGACCTTTACCATCAATTGGCTCACCTAGCGTGTTTACAACACGACCAAGCATTTCAGGACCTACTGGTACTTCTAGAATACGACCAGTACCTGTAACTTTCATGCCTTCCTGTAGGTCAGCATACGGGCCCATTACAACAGCACCAACCGAATCACGGTTCAAGTTCAGTGCTAGAGCGTAACGGCCACCCGGTAGTTCGATCATTTCACCTTGCATCACGTCCGCTAGGCCGTGGATGCTAAGGATGCCATCGCTTACAGAAACGATAGTACCTTCATTGCGAGCTTCACTAACAACGTCGAAAGATTCAATACGTTGTTTAATTAGATCGCTAATTTCAGTGGAATTAAGTTGCATGCTCCAATCCCCATTAAGACTGCAATGCATCGCTCAGGCGGTCTAAACGACTGCGCGCTGAGTTATCGATGACTAGGTCTCCGGCTCGAATAATAACTCCACTAAGTAGAGTCTCATCTATACTGCAATTCAGCTGAACTTTGCGCGCAAGGCGCAGTTCCAATTTGCTGATAATGCTTGTGCGTTGTTCTTCAGAAAGTTCAACAGCTGAAGTAACTTCAACGTCGATCTCTTTCTCATACTCTTTTTTGAGTATAAAGAACTCTTTACAAACATCAGGAAAAGCCATTAAGCGGCCATTCTCTGCCATCACTTTAATTAAGTTCTGGCCGAATTCATCAAATTGTTCGCCACAAATTACAATGAATACTTCAGCTAATTTTTCAGCAGTCATAGAGCCGCTTAATAAATTGTGAACATCATCATTTTGTGCCACTTCGGCAGCAAAAGTAAGCATTTGACCCCATTGGTCTAGCTCACCTTTATCTACCGCAAAGTCAAACGCTGCTTTAGCATAGGGGCGTGCGATTGTAGTCAAATCAGACATATACAGCCCCTTGCTTTAAAGTTTTGCAGTAATGTTGTTAAGAAGATCATCGTGTACATCTTTATCGATTGTACGCTCAAGGATTTTCTCAGCACCAGCTATAGCCAGAGTTGCGACTTGTTTGCGCAGGTCATCACGGGCACGTGTACGCTCTGCTTCAATTTCTGCTTCAGCTTGCGCTAAGATTTTCTGGCGTTCTGCCTGAGCTTCTTCGCGTGCTTCATCAATAATTTGAGCTTTACGTTTGTTTGCCTGATCAATAACCTCAGTTGCAGTGCGCTTTGCTTCTTTCATTTGCTCAGAAGCGTTGGCTTGTGCCAGGTTCAAGTCTTTAGCAGCGCGTTCAGCGGCTACAAGACCGTCAGCAATTTTTTTCTGACGTTCTTCAATTGCTTGCATGATTGGTGGCCATACATATTTCATGCAGAACCAAACAAACAGTGAAAAAGCAATTGCTTGACCTAGCAGAGTTGCGTTCATATTCACAACAGCTACCCCTCGTTAAGAATCAACTACAAAAATTTAATTAACTATTAAAGAGTTAATTAGCCTGCTAGTTGACCAACAAATGGGTTAGCAAACGTGAATAGTAGTGCGATTACGATACCGATCATTGGAACAGCATCCAGTAGACCAGCGATGATGAACATCTTAACTTGTAGCATTGGAGCCATTTCAGGTTGACGCGCAGCGCCTTCTAGGAATTTACCACCAAGAATAGCAAAACCAATTGCAGTACCTACGGCACAAAGACCAACAATAATAGCAACAGCGATTGCTGAAAAACTTAGTACAGTTTCCATTTACGTTCTCCGATTAACATTAATAGTTAGAATAAAGCTTAAAAATTTTTTAGTGATCACTATCTTCATGAGCCATTGATAAGTAAACGATTGTCAACATCATGAAAACAAACGCTTGAATCAATATAACTAAGATATGGAAGATAGCCCAAGGTAGTGCACCTACCCATTGTAAGTACCACGGTAGCATTGCCGCGATAAGAATAAACACCACCTCACCCGCAAACATATTACCAAATAAACGCATACCTAGAGATAGTGGCTTCGCTAATAACGAAATTACCTCAAGTACCAAGTTAAATGGGATCATGATTGGGTGATTAAATGGATGCAGTGCCAATTCTTTAGCAAATCCGCCTAGGCCTTTCACTTTGATGCTGTAGTAGATCATCAGAGCAAAAACACCCAAAGCCATTGCCATGGTTATATTTACATCAGCTGTAGGAACCACTTTCAAGTAAGGGATACCTAGCCAATGCTCTGCAGGATATGGTAAGAAATCGATAGGCACTAAGTCCATCAAGTTCATAATGATAATCCAGCAGAATATAGTCAGTGCTAGTGGGGCAATCAGAGGGTTGCGACCATGGAAAGTTTCTTTAACGTTGTCGCCAACGAATTCCACTACCATTTCAACAAAACACTGAAGCTTACCAGGTACACCTACTGTTGCTTTCTTAGCGACTGAGCGAAAAACCCAAAGGAATAACATCCCTGTCAACACCGAAAAAAACAGACTGTCTATATGTACGTTCCAGAAACTTGTCTCCTCTACAAGACCAAACTTAGCTAAAGAAAGGTTTTGTAAATGGTGTTCAATGTATCCGGATGCTGTTGGCGCAGCCATAACTCATCCTATTTTTTATTGTTAATGAAAAGCACTGGCGCAAAGATATTAATACCTAGAACCAGTAAATAGGTCAGTTTGAGGGGAATTAATTCCACCTGCATATACATGTAGACAATAGAGAATAGTAGAACTGTGATAAGGATCTTTAGTGCTTCACCTGCATAGAACGACGCCGCAACTAACTTAGTTGCGCGAGCTCCACAAAATAGGAAAGCACACACACAAAAAACCACATTCGCGATGACAAAAATACCGCCACCAACCAATGCAGCAAAACCCCAATCAGGATTAACAGCTAAACCTAACCCTATCGCCACTAATATAACCGCGCTAAGCTCGATCAATAACATTTGCTTTGCAAGCACTCGTCCTGGTCTTGCTAACGCCGCTACCATGTATTCGTTCCTCTTTAAGCCCACTTTACCACTCGCTTAAAAGCGTGCTGAGAAATTGGCGAAAATTATACGTTCAGCCAAATTGATTGCAATAAGAATGCAGCAATCATTTACATTTCTGTATACAAACCGACAACTTTTGTAAGAAATTACTTGTTTATTACATAATTGACCTAAATCAATTATCTCATTTAGTACTCTAGTTTAGCAATAAGTTGCTCTAATTTGTGAGGCTCATCAAGAGTAATTGTCACTTTTGACTTACCGCTAACAGAACGAGTAACTGAAACGTTTGCTTGCAATTTTTCCGTGAGTCTTCGTGAAAGTTCGATGGCCTCAGTGTCTTCGGGCTTCGATTCCGCTTCAACGTCTGGTTTTAAGCACTTTTTGACAAGTTGCTCAGTTTGACGCACGGTCATTTTTTTGGTTGCTGCGGTATTCGCTGCCTCAACCTGGGTAACACCTTCAAGCGCAAGCAGTGCTCTAGCATGCCCCATTTCTAGTTGTTTACTGGAAACTAAACCTTTTACTTCATTTTCGAGCTGATTTAGACGTAATAAGTTACTAACGGTAGCTCTGGATTTACCAATCACATCGGCGACCTGCTGATGTGTCAGTAAAAACTCGTTCTGCAAGCGCTCTAGCGCTTGTGATTCTTCGATAACATTCAGATCTTCACGTTGAATGTTCTCGATCAATGCCATCGCAATCGCGGCCTTGTCTTCTACTCTCTTGATCAAGCATGGAACTTGTTTAAGACCAGCTTGACGAGCCGCTCTCCAACGACGTTCACCAGCAATAATCTCAAATTGGTCGTGCGCTAAAGGGCGTACAACGATCGGTTGGATAATGCCTTGAGATTGTATAGATGCCGCTAACTCTTCTAGCGCTTCCGGCGCAATATCCTTACGCGGTTGATATACACCAGGCTTCAAGCAACCAACAGCCAGTTCAATAAGCTCACCATCAGCCGACAACGCCTGACTATGAGAAGCAACTTGCTGTTTTTCACGAGCCAATGAGCTAGTTGCAAGCAATGCATCTAGCCCTTTTCCTAAACCACGCTTAGACATTGAGCGAATTCCTTTGGTTGGACCTATACTGGGACTTCTTCACGACGCAACATTTCGCCAGCAAGAGCAAGGTAAGCCTTAGCTCCTGCGGAATATTTGTCGTAGTACATTGCTGGCTTGCCGTGACTCGGGGCTTCTGCCAGACGCACATTTCTAGGGATCACAGTTCGGTAGACTTTGCTACCAAAGTGTTTTTTGAGTTGATCAGATACTTCGTTCGATAAGCGGTTGCGAGGATCGTACATAGTACGCAGAAGACCTTCGATCTTCAGGTTCTCGTTTACAACAGCCGCTAGCTTACTGATGGTATCCATCAATGCAGTCAAACCTTCCAAAGCAAAGTATTCACATTGCATAGGAACCAATACGGAGTCGGCCGCAGCCATCGCGTTGATTGTAAGAAGGTTTAATGAGGGCGGGCAATCAATAAAGATGAAATCATAGTTATTACGAATGGGTTCGAGTGCATTTTTTAAACGAACTTCACGAGCAAACACTTCCATCAGCTTGATTTCTGCCGCAGTAACATCACCGTTCGCGGCGATGAGGTCATAATTGCCAGATGTACTCCGGCAAACCACCTCATCAAATGGGGTGTCTTCAACCAACAAATCGTAAGCTGTTGCTTCAACTTGATACTTGTCGACACCGCTCGCCATAGTGGCATTACCTTGAGGATCGAGGTCAACAACCAATATCTTGCGTTTTGTTGCCGCCATTGATGCTGCTAAATTAATGCAAGTTGTTGTTTTTCCTACGCCACCCTTCTGGTTGGCAATTGCTACGATTCTACCCACTATGGCCTCGCTGATTATCCCTGACGCGATAAAGTAACTAGATGACGCTCTCCATCAAGCTCTGGCACTTGCAAAGCTTTAATGTCTGTCACTGAACACCATTCAGGTAACAGGTCGATTTCGTCTCTAGGATGTTGTCCCTTAAGAGCCAAAAATACACCGGATTGCTCTTTAGGTAAATGGTGACACCACTCTACCATGTCTGTCATTGACGCAAATGCACGACTGAGCACTGCATCAAACTTTTCTTCTGGTTGAAATTCTTCAACGCGACTTTGAACCGGTACCACGTTGTCGATACCCAGCTCATGAATCACCTGTTTGATAAAACGAATACGCTTACCTAGGCTGTCTAGCAAGTAAAACTCGCAGTCTGGATTCATGATTGAGAGCGGAATCCCAGGAAGACCAGGTCCCGTACCCACATCGATAAAGCGCTTACCTTGTAAGTGAGTGCTAACAATGATGCTATCTAAGATATGTTTCACCATCATTTCTTGTGGGTCACGAACTGATGTTAGGTTATAAGCTTTGTTCCACTTGTTCAGTAACTCAACGTAGCCAACCAACTGGCCACGTTGTTTTTCAGATACTTCAAGTTCAGTCTGGCCAATAAGGTGATCCAGTTTTTCGCGTAATGCGCTCATTATGCTTCCTCACCTTTTTTCAACAGGCCGTGTTTTTTCAAGTAAACCAACAGAATTGAGATTGCTGCAGGTGTGATACCTGAAATTCGCGAAGCAATACCAATTGAGTCAGGCTTAGCTGTCGTTAGTTTAAGAACCACTTCGTTAGAAAGTCCTTTTACCTTGCTGTAATCGATATCAGCAGGCAGTTTGGTGTTTTCATGACGCAGTGATTTTTCAATTTCGTCTTGTTGACGCTGAATGTAACCATCGTACTTCACTTGGATCTCAACTTGCTCAGACGCTTGTTGATCTTCCAGTGCAGGACCAAAACGATCCAATGCGGTTAACTGTGAATAAGTCATTTCAGGGCGACGAAGAAGATCTTCACCGCTCGCTTCACGAGACATTGGTGTTTTCAGAATTTGGTTCAGTTGATCAATATCTTCAGATTTTGGATTAATCCAAGTCTCTTTCAGACGTTGACGCTCCTTCTCCATGTTTTCCATCTTCTCGTTGAAACGAGCCCAACGAGCGTCATCAACAAGGCCAAGTTCACGCGACTTTTCAGTCAAGCGGATATCGGCGTTGTCTTCACGAAGCAGCAGACGGTATTCCGCGCGAGACGTAAACATGCGGTAAGGTTCTTTGGTACCCATGGTAGATAGGTCGTCGATAAGCACGCCCATGTAAGCTTGGTCACGACGTGGACTCCAGCCTTCTTTGCCTTGAGTAAACAAACTTGCATTCAGACCGGCCATCAAGCCTTGTGCAGCCGCTTCTTCATAGCCAGTGGTACCGTTGATTTGACCCGCAAAGAATAGACCTTTGATAAACTTAGTTTCGTAAGTCAGCTTAAGGTCGCGAGGATCAAAGAAATCGTACTCAATCGCATAGCCAGGGCGAACGATATGAGCATTTTCAAAGCCCTTCATCGAACGAACAATTTGAACCTGTACATCAAACGGCAGACTGGTAGAGATACCATTCGGGTATAGCTCGTGAGTCGTTAGACCTTCTGGCTCAATAAAAATTTGGTGACTGTTCTTGTCAGCAAAACGCATTACTTTGTCTTCAATCGAAGGGCAGTAACGAGGGCCAATGCCTTCAATCACACCCGCGTACATAGGGCTGCGATCAAGGTTGGCACGAATTACGTCATGCGTATTTTCATTGGTATGCGTGATGTAACATGGAATTTGACGAGGTTGTTGAGCTCGGCTGCCCATGAACGAGAAAACAGGCGTCGGGTTATCACCGTGCTGAACCTCAAGCTCAGAAAAATCAACGCTACGCGCATCGATACGAGGAGGAGTACCTGTTTTCAGGCGATCAACTCGGAATGGAAGATCACGAAGACGGTCAGCCAGTGCGATCGATGGTGGATCACCAGCACGGCCACCTGAAGAACTTTCCATACCAATATGGATCTTGCCGCCTAGGAATGTGCCCACAGTCAGAACCACAGCGCTTGCGCGGAACTTAAGGCCCATCTGCGTTACCACACCTACCACTTGATCCTGCTCAACGATCAAGTCATCAACCGACTGTTGGAACAAAGTCAGGTTTGGCGTGTTTTCAAGAACGTTACGAACAAAGGCTTTGTACAGTGCGCGGTCAGCTTGTGCACGAGTAGCACGAACCGCAGGGCCTTTTGATGCGTTCAATGTTCTGAACTGAATACCTGCATGATCAATAGCTTGCGCCATTAATCCACCCATTGCATCGACCTCTTTTACCAAGTGGCCCTTACCGATCCCGCCAATGGCTGGGTTACAAGACATTTGTCCTAGTGTATCGATATTATGAGTAAGTAATAACGTACTTTGACCAGTACGTGCAGATGCGAGTGCGGCTTCCGTTCCTGCATGGCCACCACCAACAACGATGACGTCAAATTTTTCGTGATAAAGCATGAACCGACCTCAGGTATTCAAACGTTTTCTAGATTGATAAAAAGGAGCGATATTCTACCTGTTTTCATAGCCTGAGAAAACGTTTTTGGGATTTTTCGAAAAAGCTGTTTTTAATTAATATAGATAAGATCTTTAAGGAGATCTTTTATTAGATCTATTATTAGGATCGAGGGTATCTGTGGATAAGTCGGAAATGATCAACGAGATCATGGATCTTTTTTGGATCAAATGATGTGATCTAACTTTGATCAGGATGAGGATTAACTGGGATCAAAATGGCTACTTATTCACAGGAGGAAATTAGCCTAAAACTTGTTATTTGGATAACTATAGGTTAATCACCGTATATGTATGATCTTATCCACAGCAGAAATTGAAAATAGATCGCTAATTTTCGATGTTTTTGAAAAAAAGTTATTCACAATCACGATGTTCAGAGACAAAAAAAGCGGCATAAGCCGCTTTTTGAGAGAGGAGAGAGGTTAAAACTGGTCGCTATGATCGTTGAACCAAGCTTCTGCTGCGTCTTCTGGTACCGGAGTTTCCAATACATCGATGGTAAAACAGTCAGAAATAGGCTGAGCACCGAGCTCTTTCATCTGGCTGTGGACTGATTTTCCCGCCAAACAGAAGGTATCGTAACTCGAATCACCAAGCGCCACGACAGCAAAGCGAACCGGGCTTAAATCTGGAGATTGCTGGGTCAATGCGTCGATAAACGGCTTAATATTATCTGGAAATTCACCCGCACCATGAGTTGAAGTCACCAGCAACCAAAAGCCTTGTTGGGGAATATCATCGAATTCAGGCTGATTATGAAGGGTGATCTCGTGGCCTTGCTCTTCAAGAAGATCATTAAGGTGATCGCCAACGTACTCTGCACCACCTAAGGTGCTGCCTGTAATAATGTGGATCATTAAGCTGTCCTTACTAAAGAAAAAGGCCAGCATGAGCCGGCCTTTAAAGGTTATTTACCAATACAGAAAGAGGTGAAGATACGGCCGAGTAGGTCATCGGAACTGAATTCACCAGTAATCTCGTTAAGGTGTTGCTGCGTTATACGCAGTTCTTCTGCCAAGATTTCCCCTGCCATATAGCCTTCGAGCTGTTGCTGGCCAATATCTAGATGCTCAGATGCGCGTTCTAGGGCATCTAAGTGGCGACGACGTGCCATGAAGCCACCTTCATTGCCACCAGCAAAGCCCATGCAATCTTTTAAGTGATTACGTAGTGCATCAACGCCTTGTCCCGTCTTTGCTGATAGTCGAATCAGAGTTGGATCATTAACATGGCAAATCCCGAGATCTTCACCGGTTTGATCGGCTTTGTTACGAATCACGGTCATTCCGATGTTATTCGGCAGACGATCAACGAAATCTGGCCAGATATCTTTCGGGTCGGTTGCATCGGTAGTGGTGCCATCGACCATAAATAAAACGCGATCGGCTTGAGCAATTTCTTCCCAAGCGCGTTCAATACCGATTTTTTCGACTTCATCCGAGGCTTCACGCAGGCCTGCGGTATCAATAATGTGCAGTGGCATACCATCAATATGGATATGTTCACGAAGTACATCACGGGTTGTACCTGCAATATCAGTCACAATCGCGGAGTCTTTACCCGATAATGCATTCAGTAAGCTCGACTTACCGGCATTAGGACGACCTGCAATCACCACCTTCATACCTTCACGCATGATGGCACCTTGATTGGCTTCTTGGCGAACCGCTTCGAGGTTGTCGATGATAGCTTGTAAGTCAGCACTTACTTTACCGTCAGCAAGGAAATCAATCTCTTCTTCTGGGAAGTCGATAGCGGCTTCAACATAGATGCGTAAGTGAATCAGAGAATCCACCAGCGTATTAATGCGTTTTGAAAACTCGCCTTGTAACGATTGCAGAGCTGATTTCGCCGCTTCTTCTGAACTGGCATCAATGAGGTCAGCAATCGCTTCTGCTTGGGTTAAATCCATCTTGTCGTTCAAGAAGGCACGCTCCGAGAACTCACCTGGGCGTGCTGCGCGTAGCCCTGGAATAGCGAGGATGCGCTTGATGAGCATATCCATTACCACAGGACCACCGTGGCCTTGCAGCTCTAAAACGTCTTCACCGGTAAACGAGTGCGGGTTAGGAAAGTAAAGCGCGATGCCTTGGTCTAGCTCTAAACCATCGTGAGATTTAAAAGGGGTGTACTCAGCGTAACGTGGTTTCAGTACTTTGCCGGTAACTTCAAGCGCAACTTGGGCTGCTTGTGGGCCTGAAACGCGAATAATACCGACGCCGCCACGGCCGGGTGCAGTCGCTTGAGCAACAATCGTATCTGTAGTCATAGTTGTGCCTGCTAGCATGTGAAAGCCAAAAAGGGGCGCTCACGATTAATCAATTAGCTGAATTGTAATCAGCTAAAAACAAAAAGGCGACCTTTTGGTCGCCTTTCTTTGTCTCTTTCTATTATCGAACTTACTTAGAATGTAAGCCTTTCTTTTCCAGCGCGCGGTAGATAAGCGTTTGCTGAATCAGAGTTACGATGTTCGATACTAGCCAGTATAGAACCAGACCTGAAGGGAAGAACAGGAAGAAGAATGTGAACATAACCGGCATAAAGGTCATGATCTTCTGCTGCATTGGATCCGTTACAGTTGTCGGGCTCATCTTCTGGATTAGGAACATTGAAGCACCCATCAGAAGTGGCAAGATGTAGTATGGGTCTTGTGCTGAAAGGTCAGTAATCCAACCGAAGAACGGTGAGTGACGCAGTTCAACAGACTCCATTAGTGCCCAGTATAGCGAAATGAAGATAGGCATTTGCAGAAGGATAGGTAAACAGCCACCTAGTGGGTTTACTTTCTCTTTCTTGTAAAGCTCCATCATTTCTTGGCTCATGCGTTGACGGTCGTCGCCGATACGCTCACGCATTGCAGTCAGCTTAGGCTGAAGCATACGCATTTTCGCCATAGACGTGTACTGAGCTTTCGTTAGTGGGTACATAGCACCACGAACGATGAAAGTTAGACAGATGATTGCCAGACCCCAGTTCACAACGATGCCTTGAATGAACGAAAGCAGAGTATGAAGTGGTTTAGCAATGAACCATAACCAACCGTAGTCAACTACTAGGTCTAGGTTAGGTGCAACAGCAGCCATTTGGTCTTGAAGTTTAGGACCAACCCAAAGCGTTGCTTTGAAGTTTGCTTCGTCGCCAGTAGCGATGGTTTTGTTCGGCATGCGAACACCGATGTCGCCAAGGTTACCAATTACACGAGTGTAAAGGTTGCTGCCTGCTTCGTCGCGTGGGATCCATGCACTTGCAAAGTAGTGCTGAATCATCGCTGCCCAACCTTGACCGTTTGCTAGGTTAAGAGACAGGTTGCGATCTTGCATGTCGTCGAAGCTGTATTTTTTGTAACGCGTATCTTCCGTAGAGTAAGCACCACCACGGTAAGTTGGCATTGTTAGGCTACCGCCGTCATCCATTACGTTCTGACGCAGGTGAGCGTACATGCCGAATGTCGCGTTGTTACCAGAGTTGTTGACTACATCGTATTCAACATCCATTGCGTAGCTGCCACGCTTAAGGATGAATGTTTTCGTGTAATCAAGGCCGTTCGCTTGGTAAGTCATCGGGATGCGTAGTTCATCCTGACCATCAGCAAGCGTGAAGCTGTCTGCTGAAACTGTGTAGCTTGGGCGGTTTGTGCTGCTTAAATCGATACCTTGAGGACCCACTAGACCGCTTTGTGCGATAAATTGGTGACCTGGTTCGTTTTTAAGAAGAACAAACGTATCTTCAGAATCGAACTCAGCAGAGTAATCGTTTAGGTTTGCTTTAACGACATCACCACCAACCGTATCAATTGACAGAGTCAGTACATCAGTTGTTACTGTGATAGTTTTAGCAGAAGAAGCAACTTGACCAGGAGCCGGGTCTAGATCATCTGCATAAGATGGCGCTGGTAGGGTGCTGCCAGATTGTGCCTGCTCAACCGCTTGTGGTGCTGGATTCTGAGCTACGTTCCATTGTTGGAACAGTAGGAAAGAAACCAAAGCCAATGCGATTAACAGGATATTACGTTGAGAATCCATCGTTATTTATCTCTGTCTTGTTTTTGGACTGGTGGAACGGGGTCAAAGCCCCCTTCGTTCAAAGGATGGCATTTTAATAGACGTTTGCCTGATAACCAACACCCTTTTACAAAACCGTGAGCTTTCAACGCTTCTATCGCATATAAAGAGCAGGTTGGAGTAAATCGGCAGCGTGGGCCGATGAGTGGACTAATAAACCATCTATAAAAATAGATGGGTATTAGCGCTATCCACGCGAAGGGCGAGACAGGCGAAGCCATAATTTGTCGAGTAGCTTGAACATTTCTTCATTGCTTAAATCTTGCGCGCTCTTCTTAGCGATTACAACAAAATCTTTGTTAGGAAGTTTGTGTTGAGTGTTACGAAAGCTTTCACGAGTAAGACGCTTGAATCGGTTACGACCCACGGCGGTTTTAATCTGCTTTTTCGGAACGGCTAATCCAAGACGAGGATTTGAAAGAGAGTTATTTCGGGCAATGATGGTGAAATGAGGGGAGCCAGCTCGATGAGCTTGCTTGAAGACATTTTGATAATGTTCGGGAGTTAACAAGCGTAACTCCCGACCGAAGGCTAGCTTATTCAAAATAATCAAAGATTACTTAGAAAGACGCTTACGGCCTTTTGCACGACGTGCATTGATTGTTGCGCGACCGTTCTTAGTAGCCATGCGAGCACGGAAACCGTGAGTACGCTTACGCTTTAGAACTGTAGGTTGAAAAGTGCGTTTCATTGTAATTACCTTACTGATCAGTAGTTTTAGGTTTTTGTTAAACCCGGCGTGGGCATTTTTTCTCTTCTTTATATAAGAAAGGAAAACCGACGCCTCTCAACAAAGAGGCGGAATTGTAATCACTGTCACAAAAAGTGTCAATGATTGGGTTAACTAAAATTCCGGTCGGGGGATTATACGTAGAATAACTAAAATCACAAGGATCCTTAGTCGATCCCAACCTTATTTAAGAATTTTTTTAATTTAGGATCCTGTGGATTACCAAAAATATCCTGTGGAGATCCCTGCTCGATAATATGACCGTCAGCCATGAAGATCACTCGGTCTGCGACCTCTCTCGCGAACTGCATTTCATGGGTAACCACCAGCATGGTTTGATGCTGATTTGCCAGTTTTTTCATTAGGTTAAGCACTTCGCCAACCCACTCAGGATCGAGCGCTGAAGTCGGCTCATCAAACAGTAAAAGCTCGGGTTGTAGTGCCATTGCACGGCCAATACCCACCCGTTGTTGCTGGCCACCAGAGAGCGCGGCTGGGTAGCTATCACCTTTGTCACCTAAGCCAATATCATCAAGTATTTGTTGTGCTTTTTCATGGGCTTGCTGTTTTTTCCAACCACGAACGGTAATTAAACCTTCAGCAATATTCTGTCTCGCGGTTTGGTGAGCGAACAGTGCATAGTTTTGGAACACAAAACCGGTCTTACGACGCAGTGCAAGCACCTCTGCCTTAGTGTGTTTCTGAGTATCAACCTTGATATCATCAATCGAAATCGTGCCTTGATCGGCTTGCTCTAGAAAATTCACACAACGCAGTAGGGTAGATTTACCCGTACCACTTGAACCTATGATGACAATTATCTCACCTTGTTTGATTTCTAGGTCGATCCCTTTCAAAACTTCGGTGTCACCAAACTGCTTGTGGATACTTTGTAATTTGATCATCGTACATACGCCTTATTCAGTTTCACTTCGGCCCAAATTTGAATACGAGTGAGGATAACCACCACGCCCCAGTAAATCAGTGCGACTGCTAAGAAAGCCTCGAAGAAGCGGAAACTTGAAGAAGCCTCCATCTGAGCTTTAGCCATGATTTCGGCGACACCTAGGGTGAAGGCAAGTGAAGTCGACTTGATCATATCGATGAAGTAGTTCATCAACGACGGCAGTGCCACGCGAGTTGCTTGCGGTAAGATCACTCGGCGCATCGCTTGGCTGGTTGTCATACCGACCGAAAGGCTGGCTTCCATCTGGCTGCGATCAATACCGATAATCGCGGCACGAATACTTTCTGCCATATACGCGGCAAAGTGCAGGGTTAAGCCAATCACAGCGGCGCTGAAGGCATCCAACCCAACCATCCACGGGAAGACTTGTGGTAAGCCGTAATAAAGGAGGAACAGCTGCACCAACAGTGGTGTGCCTCGGAAGAAGCTAATGTACAGCTGGCTCAGTTGGTCGAGCACTGGGATTTTGAATACACGAATATTCGCCAGTATCAGAGACAGGATCAGAGCAAAGAACAAGCCCCAGGTCGCCATCTCCATCGTGGTGCCTAAATACTTCAGTAGTATTGGCAACAGCTCTAGCATGTAATTAAAGTCAAATCCCATAATCTATCTCGTATTTTTATTGGCAGTGTTGTTCTATATGTAAGTACTGTTGTATCAGGTTTTTTAATCAGTGCACAAAAGCAAAAAGCCCACCGCTGTATAAAGCAGTGGGCCTTGAATGGAGAAAGTGAGTAATTACTTCTGAGTAATGTCCGCACCAAACCATTTCTGAGAGATACTTTCTAGCGTACCATCTGCGCGCATTGCTGCTAATGCTTCATTTACTTCTGCTTGCAGTTTTTTGCCGTTATCGTTGTCGACGAAAGGCCAAGCGTTTTCAATTGTTTCGAATGGCTGACCTGCTAGTTGTAATGGTAGACCTGTCTTCTTGATAAGCTCTAGTGCTGATAGGCGATCCATTACGAATGCATCGGCACGACCCAGTGCCACGTCATGTTCAATACCTGTATCGTAGGTTTTTACATTGATCTTGCCATCTTTGTCGTAGCTGCGAAGCAGTTGTTCAAAGTTTGAGCCTAGGTTTACCGCAACCGTCTTGCCATCAAGGTCTTCGATGCCTTTAATGCTGTCATTACCTTTACGAACGGTAATTTGTGCGCCGTCTACTACGTATGGGTCTGCGAATAGGTATTTCGCTTTACGTGCATCCGTCATTGTAATTTGGTTTGAAATGGTATCGATGCGACCCGTTTCAAGAAGACCAAACAGACCAGAGAAGTTTGCCGTTACGTATTCAACCTTGTAATCGTTACGCTTACCGATCTCATCCCATAAATCCACTTCAAAACCCTGTAGCTGGTCTTGTTTAACGAACGTAAACGGGAAATAGCGACCAGACATGCCGACTTTAACTTCAGTCGCAGCTTGAACAGTAGCAGCAGAGAGTGCGATAGCCGCAATTGCAGCCTTAATCCAGTTATTCATTTGGTAACTCCTTATATTTATGGGTTTGGATGTTACTGGGAAAATGCTCACTAGAATAAATAACCAGATGTTATTAACCATAACCAGATTGAATTCCCGATTTGGGGATAACTAGCAAGGATCCGGGCATAAGTGGATCATTGTGTGAGTAAATTAGGGGCAAGATGTGTGGATCCACCGATAAATTACAAATTTATTGTGAATAACTTGGATCTTATTCACTGGATCTGTGATCAATTGCTGGTGATCTGACTTATCAACAGGTAAAATTAGCGGTCATTTCATATTACTTTAAATAGAGTGAGGGCACCGTGTCATCTTCGCTTTGGTTGCAGTGTTTGCAACAGCTTCAAGAAGAGTTACCAGCTACAGAATTCAGTATGTGGGTTCGTCCGTTACAAGCGGAACTCAATGACAATACTCTAACTCTATTTGCACCGAACCGTTTCGTACTCGATTGGGTTCGTGATAAGTATCTAAATAGCATTAACCGTCTGCTGCAAGAATATTGCGGTAACGATATCCCACATCTTCATTTTGAAGTGGGAAGCAAGCGTGTGATTGCACCAAAGCCTGCGACACCGACACCAACTCAGACTCGCACTGCAGCTGATGTGGCCGCTGAGTCATCAGCACCTGCGCAATTACAAGCTCGCAAACCTGTCCATAATATCTGGCGTGATGAAGAGCCTGTCGCGGTTGACTTGAATCACCGCTCAAACGTGAACCCAAAACATAAGTTCAATAACTTTGTTGAAGGTAAGTCGAACCAACTCGGTTTGGCTGCGGCACGTCAGGTTTCTGATAACCCAGGTACAGCCTACAACCCGTTGTTCCTATACGGCGGCACTGGTTTAGGTAAAACGCACTTGTTGCATGCGGTGGGTAACGCCATTGTTGATAATAAGCCGAATGCGAAAGTGGTTTACATGCACTCAGAGCGTTTTGTTCAGGATATGGTAAAGGCTCTGCAAAACAACGCGATCGAAGAATTTAAGCGCTACTACCGTAGTGTTGATGCATTGCTTATCGATGACATCCAATTCTTTGCTAATAAAGAGCGTTCTCAAGAAGAGTTCTTCCATACCTTTAACGCGCTGCTTGAAGGCAATCAACAGATCATCCTAACGTCTGACCGTTATCCAAAAGAGATCAACGGGGTAGAAGATCGTCTTAAATCTCGTTTCGGCTGGGGTTTGACGGTAGCGATTGAGCCACCAGAGCTTGAGACACGTGTTGCGATCTTGATGAAGAAAGCCGAAGACCACCAAATTCACCTTGCGGATGAAGTGGCGTTCTTTATTGCCAAGCGTCTACGCTCTAACGTTCGTGAACTGGAAGGCGCATTGAACCGTGTTATTGCGAATGCAAACTTCACTGGCCGCCCGATCACGATCGACTTCGTGCGTGAAGCACTGCGTGACCTACTTGCACTGCAAGAAAAACTGGTCACTATTGATAACATTCAAAAGACAGTAGCCGAGTACTACAAAATCAAAGTCGCTGATCTATTGTCTAAGCGTCGTTCTCGTTCTGTTGCTCGTCCACGTCAATTGGCGATGGCACTGGCGAAAGAGCTAACAAACCACAGCTTGCCTGAGATTGGCGATGCATTCGGTGGTCGTGACCACACGACGGTACTACATGCTTGTCGTAAGATTGCTCAGCTGCGTGAAGAGAGCCACGACATTAAAGAAGATTATTCGAACTTGATTCGTACCCTTTCTTCTTAATACACAGTATTCTTAACCTTAATAAGCAGAATCTTGGCCACGTACTATTACGCAGTGCCATTTAGACCGTAAGAGCAAGATATGAAATTTACCATTGAACGTAGTCACCTGATTAAGCCATTACAACAAGTATCTGGCGCACTCGGTGGCAGGCCAACGCTTCCAATTCTAGGAAACCTACTGATTAAAGTAGAAGATAACGTGTTGTCGATGACAGCGACGGATCTAGAAGTTGAACTGATCAGCCGTGTAACGCTTGAAGGTGATTTCGAAGCGGGCAGCATTACCGTACCTTCACGTAAATTCCTAGATATCTGCCGTGGATTGCCAGATAACTCAGTGATCACTGTGGTATTGGATGGTGACCGTATTCAGGTTCGCTCTGGTCGTAGCCGCTTTTCTTTAGCAACATTACCTGCGGCAGATTTTCCAAATATTGAAGACTGGAGCAGTGAAGTTGAAGTGTCAGTGACACAAGCTGAACTTCGCGGTCTTATCGAGAAAACACAATTCTCAATGGCGAACCAAGATGTTCGTTATTACCTCAACGGTATGTTGTTTGAGATTGAAGGCTCTATCCTGCGCAGCGTGGCGACCGATGGTCACCGTATGGCAGTATCTCAAGCACAACTGGGTGCGGATTTTGCTCAGAAGCAGATCATTGTTCCTCGTAAAGGTGTTCAAGAGCTAGTGAAGCTATTGGATGCACCTGAACAGCCAGTAACACTGCAAATTGGTAACTCTAACGTGCGAGCTGAAGTGAACAACTATGTCTTCACTTCTAAGCTGGTTGATGGTCGTTTCCCTGATTATCGCCGCGTAATGCCGCAAAATACCACCAAGACACTTGAAGCTGGCTGTGATGAATTACGTTCAGCATTTTCTCGTGCTGCGATTCTATCGAATGAAAAATTCCGTGGTGTTCGCGTTAACCTTGCGGATAGCGAGATGCGCATTACCGCGAACAACCCAGAGCAAGAAGAAGCAGAAGAAGTACTCGATGTTAACTTCGACGGTGACGCGCTAGAGATTGGCTTCAACGTAAGCTACGTATTGGATGTTCTGAACACACTGCGTTGTGAACAGGTTCGCATCTCAATGTCAGACGCCAATGCGAGTGCTCTTATCGAGAACGCACAAGATGACAGCGCGATGTACGTTGTTATGCCAATTCGCTTATAAGCAGCCCTATGTTGACCTACCGAGTCGTGATTGAAGATTAATATGAAGACGTTATGCCTTTATCGCGCTTAATCGTTAAGCAGTTTAGAAATATTGAAGCCTGTGACATTCAACCGTCATCAGGCTTTAACTTTCTTATAGGGGCTAACGGAAGCGGCAAAACCAGTGTCCTTGAAGCTGTGTATCTGCTCGGACATGGTCGCTCATTCAAGAGTTCACTTACCGGTCGTATCATACAAAACGAGTGTAGTGAGCTGTTTGTACATGGCCGTTTTATGACCTCGGATCAATTTGAGCTGCCAATTGGCATTAATAAGCAGCGCGATGGCACGACAGAGGTTAAAATAAGCGGTCAAACTGGGCAAAAGTTGGCTCAGTTAGCTCAAGTCTTACCTTTGCAGTTGATTCACCCTGAAGGGTTTGATTTACTAACCGATGGACCTAAGCATCGCCGAGCATTCATTGATTGGGGAGTCTTCCACAGTGAGTCGGGCTTTTATGATGCGTGGGGCAGGGTAAAGCGCCTCAATAAGCAGCGAAACGCCTTATTGAAAACGGCAACGCACTATCGAGAGCTGAGCTATTGGGACCAAGAATTGGCCCGTTTAGCAGAAAGCATCAGTCAGTGGCGTGCCACCTACGTTGATCAGCTCAAAGAAGTCGCCGAAGAAATCTGTGCGACCTTCCTTCCTGAGTTTGAGATAAAGATTAACTACTATCGTGGCTGGGACAAAGACACCCCGTACGCCGATATATTAGAAAAGAATTTTGAAAGGGATCAGCAGCTTGGTTACACCTTTAGTGGGCCAAACAAAGCGGATCTGAAGATAAAAGTGAACGGCACTCCAGTGGAAGATGTCTTGTCACGAGGTCAATTGAAGTTGATGGTGTGCGCGCTACGAGTAGCACAAGGGCAACACCTCACTCAAATGACAGGTAAGCAGTGCATCTATTTGATAGATGACTTCGCTTCCGAATTAGATAGCCAACGCCGAGCACGTCTTGCTGAGTGTTTAAAGGCGACCCAGGCTCAAGTTTTTGTAAGCTCTATTACCGCTGATCAGATTGCAGATATGCATGACGAAAATAGCAGGATGTTTCATGTGGAACATGGCAAAATAGAGCAAGGATAATTAGTCAGAGAGTAACTATGTCAGATAATTACGATTCATCGAGTATTAAAGTACTGAAGGGTCTGGATGCGGTACGTAAGCGTCCTGGAATGTACATTGGCGACACGGATGATGGTACCGGTCTGCACCACATGGTTTTTGAGGTGGTAGATAACTCTATTGATGAAGCGCTAGCTGGTCACTGTAATGACATCATTGTAACTATCCATGAAGATAGTTCTGTGTCTGTGAGCGATGACGGCCGTGGTATTCCAACAGAATTGCACCCAGAAGAAAACGTATCTGCAGCCGAAGTAATCATGACGGTTCTTCACGCTGGTGGTAAGTTCGATGATAACTCGTACAAGGTATCTGGTGGTCTGCACGGTGTTGGTGTTTCAGTAGTTAACGCACTTTCTAAGCAAGTTACTCTTACTATCCACCGCGGTGGCAAAATCCACACTCAAACCTACAGCCACGGTGAGCCTCAAGCGCCACTAGCGGTTATCGGTGACACGGATAAAACAGGTACAGAGATTCGTTTCTGGCCGAGTGAAGAAACCTTCACTAACATCGAGTTCCATTACGACATTTTAGCTAAGCGTCTACGTGAGCTATCATTCTTGAACTCAGGTGTATCAATTAAGCTAATTGACGAGCGCGAAGAAGACAAAATGGATCACTTCGAATACGAAGGCGGTATCCAAGCGTTTGTTGAACACCTTAATACTAACAAAACGCCAATCATCCAAAAAATCTTCCACTTTAACTCTGAGCGCGAAGACGGTATTACCGTTGAAGTTGCGATGCAGTGGAATGACGGCTACCAAGAAAACATCTACTGTTTCACCAACAACATCCCTCAACGCGATGGTGGTGCTCACTTAGCAGGTTTCCGTGCGGCGCTAACGCGTACTCTGAACAGCTTCATGGACAAGGAAGGCTTCTCTAAGAAAGCGAAGACTGCGACCTCTGGTGATGATGCTCGTGAAGGTCTGACGGCGATTGTTTCTGTTAAAGTGCCTGATCCTAAGTTCTCAAGCCAAACTAAAGATAAGCTGGTTTCTTCAGAAGTGAAGTCTGCCGTTGAATCTACAATGGGTGAGAAGTTGTCTGAGTTCCTTATTGAGAACCCAGGTGAAGCGAAAACAGTTTGTTCTAAAATTATTGATGCAGCACGTGCTCGTGATGCAGCGCGTAAAGCTCGTGAAATGACTCGTCGTAAAGGCGCATTAGATTTAGCGGGTCTTCCTGGTAAGCTTGCTGACTGTCAGGAAAAAGATCCTGCACTGTCTGAACTATATATTGTGGAAGGAGACTCTGCTGGCGGTTCAGCTAAGCAGGGGCGTAACCGTAAGAACCAAGCAATCCTACCGCTGAAAGGTAAAATCCTTAACGTAGAGAAAGCACGTTTCGATAAAATGCTGTCTTCTCAAGAAGTAGCAACGCTAATCACCGCTCTTGGTTGTGGTATTGGTCGTGACGAATACAACCCAGATAAACTGCGTTACCACAACATCATCATCATGACCGATGCCGATGTCGATGGTTCTCACATCCGTACCCTACTACTGACGTTCTTCTACCGTCAAATGCCAGAGCTGATTGAACGTGGCTACATCTACATTGCTCAACCGCCACTTTACAAAGTGAAGAAAGGTAAGCAAGAGCAGTACATTAAAGATGAAGATGCGATGAACCAGTATCAAGTATCTTTGGCTTTAGACAACGCAGAACTGCACGTAAACCCTGAAGCGCCAGCATTTGCAGGTGAAGGTTTAGAGAAGCTTGTTCAGCAATACAATGCAGGCATCAAGCTTGTTGATCGTATGAGCCGCCGTTACCCACGCGCATTGGTTCACGAACTGATTTACGTTCCTCGTCTAACGGCCGAGCAGTGTCATGATGACGCGGCAGTTGAAGCTTGGGGTAAGCAGCTTGTTGAACAGCTAAACGCGAAAGAAGTAGGTGCAAGCCAATACAGCCTTGAAGTTGAAAAACACGAAGAGCTAGGCTTAAGCGTTCCTAAGATTGTGGTTCGTACTCATGGTGTGACTCATGAACACCTACTAAGCATCGATCTTATTAACTCTAAAGAGTTTGGTAAGCTAGCGGATCTTTCTGAAGCTCTTGATGGCTTGATTGAAGAAGGCGCTTACATTAAGCGTGGTGAGCGTACTCAAGAAGTTTCTAGCTTCGTTGATGCTCTGAACTGGTTAGTGAAAGAGTCTCGTCGTGGTCTAAGCCTACAGCGATACAAAGGTCTAGGTGAGATGAACCCTGATCAACTTTGGGAAACCACGATGGATCCTGAAACTCGCCGTATGATGCAAGTAACAATTGAAGACGCTGTTGGTGCTGATTTGTTGTTTACGACGCTAATGGGTGACCAAGTTGAACCTCGTCGTAACTTCATCGAAGAGAATGCACTGAAAGTAGCAAACCTAGACGTTTAGTCTCTTTGATACTTCGCTCTTTGGCTTAATTTCTGTGTCAGAGGTGCTCACATACATTCGTATGCTCCGCGCCTCTTCCTTGAACTAAAGCCAAATAGCTTCGTCTCAAAAAACTAAAATCATTTTAAAGCACTATCCTTTGGATGGTGCTTTTTTATGTTTGTAAGATATTGAAAAATATTGAGTTGCAAAAATAATTGAAAATAACCCCTTGAAACTATTTTGCTCAATCCATATATCTATTTGTGAAGAGGATGACTGTCTTGCTCTACAAGAGAAGAAACAGAACCTTCATTACCGCTAACGAAGTATCGCTCAATAGAGGATAACTTTGGCAGCACACAACTTAAAAATTGATTCATTGCCATGTCCCAGCGTTGTCGCCAATAGAGGTGAAACCCGAGGAATGCGAATTGAATCTCTTAGCTGTTTACTGGGTCACACACAGGTTAGATCCAAGTAAAATTCGCAGCTAAGACTATTGCTTACTAAAAGGATAGCATTATGAGAACTGTAGATTTCACTCCACTTTACCGCAACGCAATCGGCTTCGATCGTCTATTCAACATGATGGAAGCGAATACATCGAAGAACTCTTCTGGCGGTTACCCTCCATACAACATCGAGCAAAAAGACGAGAACAACTACCGTATTACTATGGCAGTCGCTGGTTTTGCTGATGACCAATTAGATCTGACTCAGAAAGAGAACATGCTAATTGTGAAAGGTGAGCGTAAAGCAGAAGCAGAGAAAACCTTCGTATACCAAGGTATCGCAGAGCGCGATTTCGAGCGTAAATTCCAACTGGCTGACTACGTAAAAGTGGTAGGTGCAAGCATGGAAAATGGTCTTCTTCACATCGACCTCGAACGCGAAATCCCAGAAGCGATGCAACCACGTAAGATTGCTATCAATGGTAATAGTTTACTAGAAGGCTAATTACTGTTAGCTCCTTAGAGCTAAAAAATATCGGGAAGTAAAAGTGAAAGAGCACCTAATGAGGTGCTCTTTTTGTATTTGACCTGCGGTAAGCTAAAAGCTCTTATTACTGCTCTGAGTAAGCCTTTTTCACTTCTTCAGCAATGATAGCAATGCCTTTCTGCATCGCCTCATCATCTTGTACGTAGTTCATGCGTAAGCACTGGTGAGCATGATCCCACTCGTCTTCTTGGCCGATAAAGAAGTATTCACCCGGAACAATCAATACGCCGCGAGCTTTAAGGCGGTCGTACAGTTCCATTGTGGTGATCGGCAGCTCATCAAACCATAGCCATAAGAAGATAGCGCCTTCAGGCTTGTGAATACGGAAGCGAGGGTCGTCGATAGCGTCTTGTAACAGTTCAACTGCACGTAGTGACTTATCTTTATAGAAAGGTTTGATTACCTCGCTACTTAAGCGCAGTAAATCGCCTTTTTCAATCATGTGATTGGCAATTGCAGGGCCAACACTGTTTGGCGCTAAGCTAATGATGCCATTCATGTTGGTCAATGCTTGTGTTACTTCTTCACTCGCAATTACGATACCGCAACGCACACCCGGCAAACCAAGCTTAGAAAGGCTCATGCACAGAATCGTATTTTCATTCCAGAGCGGTTCGACATCTTCAAAGATGATGTTAGGAAACGGCAGGCCGTAAGCATTGTCGATCAGCAGTGGGATGTTGTTTTCACGCGCCAGTTTATCCAGTTTACGCACTTCTTCGTCGGTCAGTACGTTACCCGTTGGGTTGGTTGGACGAGATGCACAGATAGCCGCGACTGAGTCATCAACCTTTAGTTGTTCAAAATCAACGTGGTATTTAAACTGACGGTTTTCTAGCAGTTCGATCTCTGGGTGGTAAGAGATAAAAATATCGTCATCAATACCCGCGTCGCCGTAGCCGATGTATTCCGGTGCGATCGGCAGTAGGATTTTCTTATGTGAGCCGTCAGGCTGTTGGCCTGCTAGCAGGTTGAATAGGTAGAAGAAGCCACTTTGACTGCCATTAGTCAGGCTGATGTTCTTCTCGCTGATGTCCCAACCGTAGGTCTCTTTCAGCATTGCTGCTAACGATTTGATGAAGCTGTCTTTACCCTGCGGACCATCGTAGTTGGCGAGGGCGGCGATGAGTTCTCCACTGGCGAGCATGTCGGCACTGGCTTGGTTAAAGTAATCGAGCATGGCAGGGATAGCGGCTGGGTTGCCACCACCGAGCATGATAGCGCCAGGAGTGCGCAGGCCATCATTCAAATCATCCATTAAACGAGTGATTCCAGAGTATCGATTAAACTTTTCGCCAAACTTAGAGAACTGCATTACTAATTTTACCTAATTCATTGTGATTGCTTGTTACGTGTCATTAAGGCAGACCTTATGTCTGCCATCAGTGTATTCCTTGAACATACCGCAATGTTTTTGCGACGCATAGCGCCAAATGCTCTAACACGTAAAAAACTTCTATAAAGTTTGGTTAATGAGTGACAGCTTGCTTATTGAACGTACCTTTAGCGATAAAAAAAGGAGAAGCCTAAGCTTCCCCTTTAGTTTCTGGTGTTTATGTTAATGAAGGTTTAGTTCGAACCGGTATAAACGACTAATACCTTGTCATCTTGGTATTGGCGTTCGAACGCATAGTAGCCCTTGCTGTTACGGATGATGTGCTTACCCTGAGCAACGGCTGGGTGGCGTTGGCGGAATTGGCCAAGCGCTTGCCAGTGTTCTAGCAGCTCTACACGTTCGCCAGTGATTTGATCCCAAGGCATGTCTGAGCGTGTGCCTTGCATTGGATCAGAACCCGTTGGGCCAAAGTCTCGGGCGATTTCATCGCCGTAATAGATCTGTACCGCACCGGGAGCCAGCATCAACGCGTTTGCAGCTTTGGTTTGTTTTGCAAAGTCACTGCCATGTTGTGTCCAGAATAGCGAGGTGTCGTGAGACGAAAGGTAACTCAGTACGTTGAACTCGCTGTCGTTGTTGATCTTCTCTGCGTATCGAAGGTAATCAGCATCAAGATCGGATAGGCACTTGAGCGCCTTTGGTGCGATATCACTCTGGAATTCAAAGTTGATGATCGAATCAAATCCGTTAGCGAAGTAATCTGATTTGACCACGCTGTGTGCCCATACTTCGCCAGTCATCCAGAAGGGTAAGTCATCCAAGGCCTTGTCTGGGTTGTTCTGTTTCCACTCGGCAAGTGCCTGGTTGGTGCTCTCTTTCAGTTCTGCCCATGCTTCGAGTTCAACGTGTTTAGCGGTATCGACCCTGAAACCATCGACACCATATTCGCGCACCCAATCCGATAACCAAGTGATTAAATGGTTACGAGGTGTTTTGAGTTCATCGGTCGCGCTGGTGGACTTATTGCGATAGAAATTAGGCAGCCCGATTGTCTCTGTCGACTCTGTTTTGAAATCGGGCAGATGCGCCAAAGACATGGTGAGGTTATTGTAGCCCGGAGAGTCATAGGCGCCGATATCGCTGCGTAGCCAAGCTTTGCCCCACCACTTTTCCCACGCTTCTTTGTCGCTGTAAGAGATGTAGTTGTTGAAGTAGTGCCAGTTCTGACCTTTGGCTGGTTGCCAATCTGTCCAGTTTTCGCCAAGTGTTTGTTTGGCTTCTTCGTCAGTTAGGTTGAGCTTACCAAAATCAAACTCTTGCATGTCGGCAAGCGTCGCATAGCCGGTGTGGTTCATTACCACATCCCAAACAACACGAATGCCTTTGCTATGCGCGGTATCGATGAAGGTTTTTAGCTCGTCTTCGGTGCCCATGTTGTCATCGAGCTTGGTCCAATCTTGATGGTAGTAGCCGTGGTAGCCGTAGTGTTTGAAGTCACCTCGATCACCGCCGCCAACCCAGCCGTGGATTTGCTCTAACGGAGACGTTATCCAGATAGCATTAGCACCGAGTGATTCTATGTAATCGAGTTTTTCGGTTAAGCCTGCCAAGTCACCACCGTGGAAGGTGCCGATTTCGTCTTGTCCATCTTGGCTGCGACCGTAACTGTTGTCGTTATCAGGATTACCATTGTGGAAACGGTCAGTCATTACGAAGTAAACCGTGGCGTTATCCCAACTAAAGTCAGCTTTGGTTTCTGGTTCTACTTTCTCAAGCAGCAGAACACCTTGGCTATTTTCTGCTGGCTGCATGGTGACGCTGCCATTCGTTACTGTGACTTGTTTGCCTGAAAGAGCGTCTCTAACCACGGTGCCATCATCAAAGGTTTGAGCAACGTCGATGATGGTTGGTTCGTCACTAGGAACCGGACAAGCAAAGCTTTGTACTTGTTGTTGCTTCGGCTTTATCTGAACGGTCAGTTCATTGGTTTGTGGGTTGAGCATAAACTGATAGGTGTTAGCGCGAAAGATCTTGATATCTAATTCAGACTTCTCGGCGCAGTCGTCTAGGCGAAGGGGTTTATTGAATTTGATGCGGTTTTCTTCAGCCAGCGCATAGTTGGTGCCACAGGTATTTTGAGTATCGCTGATAGAGAAGGTATAGCTACCTTTCGCGAGTTCCTGTTCTGCAATCACGGTGCCTTTACCGGATGATTCGAATACGACAGTGTCGTTATCAATTGTCAGTAATAGGTTGTTGTCACTGGTTTGGCTGCATGCGCTGAGTGCGAGTATTGAAAGCGCGAGTACTGTTTTTTTCATTGTTCCCTTCCCCTGAATAAACAGGTCAGTTATAGCAAACAATGCCCTCTACAGTCTGAGTGCTGTTTCATTCAGTTAATCAATAAGACCTCTACAAACAAATGCTTGGTTCACAAAAACAAAAAGGGAAGCTTTCGCTTCCCTTTGGGTGTTTACCGTTAATTACTCAGAGTATGACTTAGAGTAATTGTCTCACTTGTGCTTATTTTTGCAGTAGAGAGATGTCAGCAATCTGTAGGAACAGGTTACGTAGGTTGTTCAGTAGCGTTAGACGGTTCTTCTTAAGCGCTTCGTCATCAGCCATAACCATTACGTTATCGAAGAATGCATCAACTGGTTCACGTAGATCAGCAAGCTTGCTTAGGGCTTCTTGGTAGTTACCTGTTGCGAATGCTGGTTCTAGTGCTTCCGTCATTACTTCAACGTTTTCAGCCAGTGCTTTCTCTGCGTCTTCTTGAAGAAGCGTTAGGTCGATTTCAGCTGGTAGCTCGCCATCGAATTTCGCAAGGATATTACCTACACGCTTGTTCGCTGCTGCTAGTGCTTCTGCTGCTTCCAGTTCACGGAAGTGAGAAACCGCTTTAACACGTTGGTCAAAGTCAGCAGGCTTAGTTGGACGACGTGCTAGTACCGCTTGGATGATATCAACGCTGAAACCAGCATCTTGGTACCATGCGCGGAAACGACCTAGCATGAAGTCGATAACGTCAGCTTCTACGTTTTTGTTAGTCAGCTTGTCGCCTAGTAGCTCTTTCGCTTTGCCGATCAGATCGGTTAGGTCTAGGTTGTAGCCGTTTTCAACGATGATACGTAGCACACCTAGAGACGCACGACGAAGTGCAAATGGGTCAGAACCTTTTGGTGCTTGGCCAATACCGAAGATACCTACGATAGTGTCTAGCTTGTCTGCCATTGCTACTGCTGAAGAGATACCAGTGCTTGGTAGATCGTCACCCGCGAAACGAGGCATGTATTGCTCGTAAAGTGCCAGTGCAACTTGCTCGTCTTCACCGTCGTGAGTCGCGTAGTGCATGCCCATCACACCTTGAGTATCCGTAAATTCGAATACCATAGAGGTCATTAGGTCACACTTAGCCAGTAGGCCAGCACGCTTAGACTTTTCAACGTCAGCATCGATTTGCTCAGCGATGTAGCCAGCAAGTTCTGTGATGCGGTCTGTTTTGTCTTTGATAGTACCCAATTGCTTCTGGAAGATAGCCTGGTCTAGTTCAGCAAGACGGTCGATAAGCGGGCGCTTACGGTCTGTGTTGAAGAAGAATTCAGCATCAGCAAGACGTGGGCGTACCACTTTCTCGTTACCTTCGATAACGTGACGAGGCTCTTTAGACTCGATGTTCGATACGAAGATGAAGTTCGGTAGTAGTTTCTTGTTGTCATCGTAAACAGGGAAGTACTTTTGGTCACCTTTCATGGTGTAAACCAACGCTTCAGAAGGGACTTTTAGGAACTCTTCTTCGAACTTCGCTGTAAGTACTACTGGCCATTCAACCAGAGACGTTACTTCTTCAACAAGGTCATCTTCTAGGTCAGCTGTACCGCCAACCGCAGCTGCCGCTTTTTGCGAATCAGCAAGGATGATCGCTTTACGCGCTTCGTAATCTGCCATTACTTTACCGCGCTCTTCTAGGATCGCAGGGTATTGGTCAGCAGAGTCGATTGTGAACTCTTGTTCGCCCATGAAACGGTGGCCACGGATAGTACGAGCAGATGCTACGCCTAGGATTTCGCCTTCAACAAGCTCATCACCTAGTAGTACTGTCAGTGTTTTTACTGGACGGATAAATTGAATGTCTGAGTTACCCCAGCGCATTGCTTTAGGAATTGGTAGGCCAGCCAGTGCTTTCGCAGCAATGTCCATCACCAATTCTTGAACTGGTTTGCCAGCTACTTCTTGTTTGAAAAGAAGCCACTCGCCTTTGTCTGTTTTCAGACGGTCAGCTTGCTCAACAGTAATACCGTTACCACGAGCCCAACCTTGTGCCGCTTTGGTCGCGTTGCTTTCAGCATCGAATGCCACAGAAACAGCAGGGCCACGTTTCTCAACCACTTTGTCTGCTTGGCCTTCAGCCAGTGCAGTTACTTTAAGTGCTAGACGACGAGGTGCTGCGTACCACTTGATGCCTTCGTGAGAAAGCTCAGCCGTTTTAAGACCTGCTTCAAAGTTAGAAGCAAACGCTTCTGCTAGAGAACGAAGTGCTGTTGGTGGAAGCTCTTCCGTACCCAGTTCAATTAGAAAATTCTTCGCCATGATTATTTACCTTCCTTCTTACACATTGGGAAGCCAAGCGCTTCACGTGACGCGTAGTACGCTTCAGCAACTGATTTAGTCAGGTTGCGGATACGAAGGATGTAACGTTGACGCTCTGTTACAGAGATAGCTTTGCGCGCATCAAGGATGTTGAATGCGTGACCTGCTTTTAGAATGCGCTCGTAAGCTGGAAGCGGCAGTGGCTTCTCAAGCTCAAGTAGCTCTTTACACTCTTTCTCGCACTGGTCGAAGAAAGTGAATAGGAAATCTACGTCTGCGTGCTCGAAGTTGTACGTCGATTGCTCAACTTCGTTTTGGTGGAAGATGTCACCGTAAGTCACGTTAGAACCGTCTGGTGCTACGTTCCATACTAGGTCGTAAACAGAATCTACTTCCTGGATGTACATTGCTAGACGCTCGATACCGTAAGTGATCTCGCCAGTTACTGGCTTACACTCAAGGCCGCCAACCTGTTGGAAGTAAGTAAACTGAGTTACTTCCATGCCGTTTAGCCATACTTCCCAACCAAGGCCCCATGCGCCTAGTGTTGGGTTTTCCCAGTTATCTTCAACGAAGCGAATGTCGTGAACAAGTGGGTCAACACCAAGAACCTCTAGGGAGCCTAGGTACAACTCTTGGATATTGTCTGGCGATGGTTTTAGCGCTACTTGGAATTGGTAGTAGTGCTGCAGACGGTTCGGGTTTTCACCGTAACGGCCATCGGTCGGACGACGAGAAGGTTGAACGTAAGCTGTAGACATTGGCTCTGGGCCAAGTGCTCGTAGACATGTCATTGGGTGAGAGGTGCCTGCACCTACTTCCATATCTAGAGGTTGAACAATGGTACAACCGTTTTGAGCCCAGTAATCCTGCAGCGCGAGGATCATTCCCTGGAAGGTTTTGATATCGTATTTTTGCATAGTCAGGTTCGCGCGATTCTTTTAAATGAATGAGAAAAATAACCTCTGAGTATACCGAGATATTCGTAAAGCGAGTAGGGGTAATCTTGTTTAATTAGTGGTCTAAAATGTCGTTTAGTGGATTTTTTTGCCTTTAATGTTTGTTTTTCGGCACAAGTGGATATTTTGATAAGTTTGACACTTGTGTTTGAAAGCGTGGGTGATTAAAATCTCGCGGTCTTTGGGGAGTAGCTTACTTATTCATATCCTATTGAATGAGTTCGTTCGTCAACATAATTGATGCAAAATCATCATGGCGTTCGAGGCAACCACCACCTTGGTGGCGCTTAGCAAGACCTTAGACAAGCATCGTGAACCGGGATGGGGCGCGAGGTTTGTCTTTGGTTAAATATAATAATCTCCATCCCAAATGAGCATGTCGTGAGCGTTTTAGCAATTTCAATTACAACTGTCGCCTTAGCCGAGATCGGTGATAAGACCCAGTTGCTATCCCTTTTATTAGCCAGTCGATATCGAAAACCGATACCTATCATTGCGGCTATCTTCTTTGCCACCATTGCCAATCATGCCCTTGCTGCATGGCTCGGGGTTGTGGTCGCCGACTATCTTTCACCTGAAGTATTAAAGTGGGTGCTGGTGGTTAGTTTCATCGCTATGGCGGGCTGGATTCTGATTCCGGATAAGTTGGATGACGATGAGCAGATATCAAACCGAGGCCCGTTTGTCGCCAGTTTCATCGCCTTCTTCATTGCTGAGATCGGTGATAAAACCCAAATTGCGACCTCTATTCTAGGGGCTCAATATTCTGATGCATTAACGTGGGTGATTCTGGGTACTACGATCGGTATGCTGCTGGCGAATGTGCCTGTGGTGATCATCGGTAAGCTCTCTGCGGATAAGATGCCGCTTGATCTGATTCGTAAGATCACAGCCTTGCTATTCGTGGGTTTAGCTATCGCTGCTGCTTTCTATTAACAGGTGGTATTGAGTCTTATTATACTCAATCAGTAGAGTAATGTGTTGTAGGTCATACTCTTACAGTATTGTGGGGTTTATCGAGCGAATGGACATATAACTGTCATACTTGTCATGATATTTTAATCTTGTGAGTTAAGAACACGAGGGCATGATTATGTTGACGCGTTATATGGGTATTACTCCACAAAGCCAAAGTTATCTATTTACTTTTGGTCTTGCACTTACACTGTTAGGCATGGTGTTGACGGACATGTGGCTGCCAATGGTCGCGGGTGCCATCATCATGACTGCACTTGCGGTAGAGGCTTGGATTCGGGTCGCGCATATTATTCCGATGCGCAAAGATATCCGAGAAATTCAGCATCAGCTGGAGCATCTGCAAAACAAATCTAGAAGCGAATAAACAAAAAGCCGCTCGTACTCTGAGTTCTGTTTAAGAACATAAGGTACGAGCGGCTTTTTTGATACTTGATAGTCGGTGGGGCGTTACGCCTCCAATCCCTTTTTGATCAAATACTGGTAAGGCAACGTTTCTGTTGCTTGGCCTACCAACTGGTGATCCATGAATCGACAAAAGCTCGGAATATCTCGAGTTGTCGAAGGATCGTCAGCTTTTACCAGTAACACATCGCCATCCTGCATGTTTCTAATTGTCTTCCTGACCATCATTACTGGTTCCGGGCAACGCAGGCCTTCAGCTTCTAAAGTATGGGTTGCCAGTTCAGGTTTGAATGTCATGGTTTGTATCTCTATATCTATCTAACGAGTGAATAATACGTCTGCAGAAAAAATATGCAATAAGTGCTTGGCAAACAGAATCATTTCCTATAACTTAGTTAACAAGTTGATAACAACTTGAAGCAAAGGCAACTAGCTAAGGAGTGGCGATGTTGACAGGATTAGATAGATTAACAATTTATTCGGTTCTCTGTTTTATTTCTTTTTGTGCGTTAGTACTACGCTCATCGACAGAGACCTCACTGATGCCTATTTTTGGCATAGTAGCAACGATTATTGGTATTTGGGTAGAGATGCGCCGTTGGCAAGGCATAGCCGAAGAGCAAGAGCACTAACCCGAATACAGCAAGCGAATTCCGATACGACAACATTCCGACACTATCCCCAAATTTTCTTGGGCTTCCCCGCGTAATTGCGGGATTTTTTTTATCTAAAGCATGCTATAAACAACTTAGTGACTAATGGCAATCGTATACAGCTAGGTAAGTGGCGTGGAATTAGAAGACATCTATCGTAGAGACCTTAATTTATTGGTCGCTTTAAAGGTATTGATTGAAGAGGGCAGCGTAAGCCAGGCCGCGCTTCGTCTTAACTTAAGCCAATCCGCAACCAGTCGAGTATTAGGGCGTTTAAGAGAATTACTAAACGATCCGTTGTTTACACGTCAAGGTCAGCACCTTATTCCTACCAAGAAAGCACTCGAGATCAGTCAGCGTATTGATCAGCCTTTGGAGTCTTTTCGCCAATTGCTGAGTCCGAGTGACTTTGACCCTTACTATTGCAGCGAACGTTTTCTGATCGCTACCACCGATTATGCGATGCAAACCATCTTGCCTTATGCGTTGCCTAAGATTTATGAACAAGCACCCAATATCTCTTTGGAGTTTGCTCCGTTGCAGCATGAGCATTTGTTTAAACAGCTCAGCACCGAACGCGTTGATATGGCGATCTGTCGTCCGAGTGGCAGCATTGCACCACTTCATCAAGAAGTCTTGGGGCCGGTTGGTGTGTCGTGTCTGTTATCTAAAAACCATCCATTAGCCGATCAACCTTTAAGCCTTGAAGACTATGTTTCACTCCCACATGCGATGATTGCGATCAGTGATGGTGTTAAGGCTTTATTAGACAACGCGTTAGCCAATCAACAGCCTCGTAAAATGGTGTTGCGTGCTTATCACCTTGAAGCGGCATTGGCGATTGTTGATAGAATGCCGTTGGTGATTACTGTGCCTGCTGATTTGGCTTATTTGGTAGCAGAGCGTTATGACTTGGTTGTTAAGCCATTACCATTTGAATTTATGCCGTTTGATTACTCACTGATCTGGCACTCGCGTTGCGATTCTTCTGCTTCACAACAATGGTTAAGAAGAGTGGTAAAAGAAGAGTGTGGTGAGTTGATTCAAAAACGGATTGCGGATGTCGGTTTGGGTTAACCGGATCTGAGTCTGAGTTCACTTGACCCGAATGACAAAAACGCAAAAGGGCTGATAAAAATCAGCCCTTTGTTGTTTTGGGTTATCCAAGCCTAAAGCTGTTGCTTAAGGTTTGATAACTTTATGTTTGAGAGCCTATAGTTTAATGACTACGCGACCAGTGATTTGACCGTTAGTGATGTCTTCTGCTGCTTGAATTGCACCGTCTAAAGACACTTCTTTGGTTGCTTGAGCGTAGAAAGATTCTGGTAGTAGCTCAGCCAGTTGTTCCCACGCTTTAATACGTTTTTCACGAGGGCACATTACAGAATCAACACCTTGTAGGCGAACGTTACGCAGAATGAATGGCATTACCGTGGTTGGTAAGTCAAAACCGCCTGCTAGACCACACATCGCAACCGCACCGTTGTAATCAATTTGCGCCAATACTTTCGCAAGCACTTTGCTGCCTACCGTATCGATAGCGCCAGCCCACAGTTGTTTTTCTAGTGGCTTAGCTGGTTCTTCTAGTTCAGCACGCTCTACAATACGTGTCGCGCCTAGTGATTTAAGTAGTTCACCGTTTACAGAAGCACGGCCAGTCACTGCTGCCACTTTGTAGCCCAGTTGGTTTAGTAGAGTGATAGATACGCTACCTACACCGCCACTTGCGCCGGTAACTAGGATTTCACCGTCTTCAGGCTTGATGCCAGCATCGACAATAGCTTGAACACAAAGCATTGCTGTGAAGCCTGCTGTACCGATCGCCATTACTTTCTTAGCGTCTAGACCTTTAGGCATCGGCACTAACCAGTCACCGTTTAGGCTTGCTTTCTCAGCCATGCCGCCCCAGTGACCTTCACCAACACCCCAACCAGTTAGAACCACTTCGTCGCCTGCTTTGTAGCGAGGGTCATCAGATTGTGAAACCACACCAGAAAGGTCGATACCAGGAACCATAGGGAAGTTGCGAACAATGCGCCCTTTACCTGTAATCGCCAAACCATCTTTGTAGTTCAAAGAAGAGTAGCTAACATCAATCTTCACGTTACCTTCTGGTAATTGAGATTCTTCAATTTGAGAAACTGACGCGATAGTTTTTTTGTCTTCTTGGTTTAGTACAAGTGCTTTAAACATGATCTGCTCCGTGGAGGAATATTAGGAAACTGAAGTAACTTTAGTTGAATCATCCGAGAAAAAATAATGAAACATCAACATTGAATATATGCGTTTTGTGCATAGATGTCAGGGTTGGTTTTTCTCTCGTTGAGTTCGCTGAACGCAATCGATGCATTGTTGGATGCCAAGCAATAAAAAGTGCAGCTATATAAATATAGCTGCACAAAAGATTACCCTTCAAATATTACAGTCAGTAAACGCTATGGGCGTTCAAATACCGTTGCAATACCTTGGCCTAAACCAATACACATAGTCGCCAAGCCGTATTTCACGTCTTGTGCTTCCATCAGGTTGATTAGCGTCGTCGAGATACGAGAACCAGAACAGCCTAGTGGGTGACCCAGAGCAATCGCACCGCCGTTAAGGTTTACTTTCTCGTCAACAACATCCAGTAGACCTAAGTCTTTAGCACAAGGTAGAGATTGAGCAGCAAACGCTTCGTTTAACTCAATCACACCCATGTCTTCAATGGTTAGTCCTGCACGTTTGAGTGCTTTTTGGGTTGCTGGTACTGGGCCGTAACCCATGATTGAAGGATCGCAGCCAGCGATAGCCATAGACTTCACGCGAGCGCGAATCTTAAGGCCAAGTGCGTTAGCTTTCTCTTCGCTCATGATAAGCATTGCAGAAGCGCCATCAGACAGAGCTGATGAAGTACCTGCTGTTACTGTGCCGTTTGCTGGGTCAAATACCGGACGCAGCTGGGATAAGCCTTCAACTGTTGTCTCTGGGCGAATGACTTCGTCGTAATCCAGAGTGAACAGAGAACCGTCTGCAGCGTGAGCTTCGGTTGGCAGGATTTCATTTTTGAAACGACCTTCAACCGTAGCTGCTTGAGCGCGAGCATGTGAGCGTGCTGCGAATGCATCTTGGTCTTCACGGCTAATACCGTGCATTTTGCCTAACATCTCAGCGGTTAGCCCCATCATGCCGGCCGCTTTTGCTACGTGTTTTGACATGCCTGGGTGAAAATCAACACCATGGTTCATTGGTACGTGGCCCATGTGCTCCACACCACCAATCAGGCAGATTTCAGCATCACCAACCATGATAGAGCGAGTTGCATCATGCAAAGCTTGCATAGATGAACCACATAAACGGTTGACTGTTACAGCACCAATCTCAATCGGTAGACCAGCAAGCAAGGCAGCGTTACGTGCAACGTTGAAGCCTTGCTCTAGTGTTTGTTGTACACAACCCCAGTAAATATCTTCAATTTCGACAGGGTTTACTTCTGGGTTGCGCTCTAAAATGCCTTTCATCAAATGTGCAGACAGATCTTCAGCACGAGTGTGACGGAAAGCTCCACCTTTGGAACGTCCCATTGGGGTGCGAAGGCAATCAACAACAACTACATTTTTCATTTTGCTATTCCTTTTCCAAATGTGGGTTACAGAGAACTGGCTTGTTGGCTGTCGTAAAAGCTTTCGCCCTTCGCTGCCATATCAAGCAATAGCTGAGGAACTTGGTACATTGCACCTAAGTCTTGGTAGCCTTTCGCCATTTCAACGAAGTTACCAATGCCCACACTGTCTAAGTAGCGGAATACGCCGCCTCTAAATGGAGGGAAGCCTAAACCGTAAACCAGTGCCATATCCGCTTCTTGCGGTGTCGCGATAATGCCTTCTTCTAGACAAAGCACCACTTCGTTGATCATTGGAATCATCACGCGCTGGATAATTGTTTGGTCATCAAAATCTTGTGGTGCTTGACATACGTCAGCCAAGATAGGAAGAATGTCTTCAGAGAAGGTCTTCTTCGGACGACCACGCTTGTCTACGCTGTATGTGTAGAAACCGCTACCGTTTTTCTGACCGTATTTTTCAGCAACGTAAAGTGCATCAATCGCATCACGACCTTCTTTGCCCATACGCTCTGGGAAACCTTGCGCCATCACAGCTTGTGCGTGGTGTGCAGTGTCTAGGCCTACAACGTCTAGTAAGTAAGCCGGGCCCATTGGCCAACCGAACTTACGCTCCATCACTTTATCGATCTTAGTGAAATCAGCACCGTCGCGTAGCAACATGCTGAAACCGCCAAAGTAAGGGAAAAGTACACGGTTAACGAAGAAGCCTGGGCAGTCGTTAACAACGATTGGGGATTTACCCATCTTCGCTGCGTAAGCAACCACGCGATTGATGGTCTCTTCTGAAGTTTGTTCACCACGGATGATCTCAACCAAAGGCATGCGATGCACAGGGTTAAAGAAGTGCATGCCACAGAAGTTTTCTGGGCGCTTCAGTGATTTCGCTAGCAGGTTGATCGGAATTGTAGAGGTGTTTGATGTTAGAACCGTGTCTTCACCAACCAAACCTTCCACTTCGCTCAGTACTGCTGCTTTTACTTTCGGGTTTTCTACTACTGCTTCAACAATCACATCCGACTGTTCTACACCCGCGTAATGCAGGCTTGGAGTAATAGAAGACAGAATACCAGCCATCTTGAATCCATCTAAGCGACCGCGTGATAAGCGTTTATTCAACAGCTTAGATGCTTCGTTCATACCTAGATCAAGCGATGCTTGTGCGATGTCTTTCATCATCACTGGCACGCCTTTTAGAGCTGATTGGTAAGCAATACCGCCGCCCATGATACCTGCACCAAGTACGGCTGCACGCTCAGTTGCTTTGTTTGCTGACTTACCCGCTTGTTTCGCTAAGCCTTTGATGTACTGGTCATTCAGGAATAAGCCAACTAATGCTTTTGCTTCTTCCGATTTCGCTAGCTTAACGAAGTGCTTACGTTCGATGTCGAGTGCTGCATCGCGATTGCTGCGTGCTGCTTCTTCAATCGCAATCACAGAAGTAATCGGAGCTGGGTAGTGAGGCCCTGCTTTTTGAGCAACTAAGCCCTTCGCCATGGTAAAGCTCATCATCGCTTCGAGTTTGCTTAGTGAAAGCGCTGATGTCTTTTGTTTACGGCGTAGCTGCCAGTCTAATTTTTCATTAGCAGCCAGAGAAACGGTATTGATTGCCGATTCTAGTAACTGGTCTGTTTCAACAATCGCATCTAACAAGCCAACTTTAAGCGCTTCATCTGCACGGCATGCTTTGCCTTGCGTGATAATTTCCATTGCGCTGTCAGCACCGATAACACGAGGTAGGCGTACACAACCACCAAAACCAGGCATGATGCCAAGTTTGGTTTCAGGTAGGCCAATGCTGGTGGTCTTGTCACCGATACGGAAATCGGTAGCGAGTACACATTCACAGCCGCCGCCAAGGGCATGGCCACGCATCATTGAAAGAGTTGGGACAGGAAGGTCTTCGAGCTTGCTGAAGATTGAATTAGCGAATCTTAACCATTCATCAAGTTCTGCTTCTGGCTTAGCAAATAGGCCAAGAAATTCAGTGATGTCTGCGCCTACAATGAACGCGTCTTTGTTTGAAGTTAAGATTAAACCACGTAATCCTGCGTGAGCATTAAGAGCATCTAACGCTTTATCTAGTGATTCTAAAGTAGCAAGGTCGAGTTTGTTTACAGAGGCTGGTGCACAGAAGCTTAATTCCGCAATACCATCTTGTAATTCCTTTACCTGTAGGGTGTTAGCTTGGTAAATCATTGTCTATCTCCATGACATACAATCCACGATTGTTTGAGAGAATCTTGTTATCTTTCTATTATTGTAGAATACCTGGTAAGACCAGTTATCTTAGTCTGTACCTCTGCTTGATTAATTTCAATACATTTTTTAAACAATTGTTTAACATTGTGCGATGGCACAGATCCTCTAACCCTTATTATTCACGCGTGATACACTTCGTCGCTCTTATTAACTAAGTTAACGATATGAATGAACAGCCTTATTTAATACCTTCTGCGTCGGCTCTGTTTGAAGAAGAGATAAAAAAGAGCGTCTTTATTACGCATCTTGCTCATACTCCAAGTGTTGAAGCTGCAAAACAGTTCGTAGAACAGGTGAAAAAAGAGCATTCTTCAGCACGACATAACTGTTGGGGTTTTGTTGCTGGTCGACCTGAAGACTCAATGCTTTGGGGTTTCAGTGATGATGGTGAACCCTCGGGTACAGCGGGTAAGCCTATCTTGGCGCAACTATCGGGCTCTGGTGTCGGTGAATTAACGGCTGTTGTGACGCGCTACTCTGGCGGAATTAAGCTTGGAACCGGCGGTTTGGTTAAGGCTTACGGCGGTGGCGTACAACAAGCTCTCAAGCTGCTTCAAACTATCGAGAAAAAAATAACCACAAAATTACGGCTAGAGTTAGACTATGGCTTTGTGCCGATCGCACAATCCATCATGGCTCAGCATCAGGCTGTTGAGGTCCAAGCGGATTATGGTGTTCAAGTTGAGCTTATTATTGAAATAGAGCTCCTTCAGGTAGATTCGTTTACCCAAACCATGATCAATAAAAGCGGTGCTAAGGCACTGGTAACGAAAGTCAAAGACAACTAGGAAGTGTGAAGCATTTCGCTTCGTTCAATAGCTCATGCAATTTCGCTCAATTATTCGAATCGTCGGATTATTATTAGCACTTTTTAGTGTATCAATGCTTGCTCCTGCGCTCGTCGCACTGATCTATCGAGATGGTGCGGGTGTGCCATTTGTGACGACCTTCTTCGTTCTCTTATTCTGTGGAGCAACTTGCTGGTTTCCAAACCGACGTTATAAGCATGAATTGAAAGCGCGTGATGGCTTTTTGATTGTTGTTCTGTTTTGGACGGTAATCGGTAGTGCGGGTGCGCTGCCGTTTTTGATCGCCGATAACCCCAATGTGTCGGTAACCGATGCTTTCTTCGAATCCTTCTCTGCATTAACTACGACAGGTGCGACCGTAATTGTCGGCCTCGATGATCTGCCTAAGGCGATTCTTTTTTATCGTCAGTTCCTACAATGGTTTGGTGGTATGGGTATCATCGTATTAGCGGTAGCTATCCTCCCTGTTCTGGGTATCGGTGGTATGCAGTTATATCGTGCTGAAATCCCGGGTCCAGTAAAAGATAGCAAGATGACTCCGCGTATTGCTGAAACGGCAAAAGCGCTTTGGTACATCTACCTGAGCTTAACCATTGCTTGTGCAGTGGCGTTTTGGCTTGCTGGGATGAGCTTCTTTGATGCCATCAGTCATAGCTTCTCTACTATTGCGATTGGTGGCTTCTCGACTCACGATGCGAGCATGGGGTATTTCAATAGCCCTGCGATCAACATGATTACAGTTGTGTTCCTTCTTATATCCGCATGTAACTATTCGCTTCACTTTGCTGCATTTGCTTCAGGTGGTGTGCATCCTAAGTATTATTGGAAAGATCCTGAGTTCCGCGCCTTTATCTTTATTCAGGCAGTACTGTTCTTGGTTTGTTTCTTATTACTGCTCAATCATCACTCTTATGATTCGTACTACGATGCTTTCGACCAAGCCTTGTTCCAAACCGTGTCTATCTCTACGACCGCGGGTTTTACAACGACGGGTTTCTCAGAGTGGCCATTGTTCTTACCCGTACTGCTTTTGTTCTCTTCTTTTATAGGGGGATGTGCAGGTTCTACGGGTGGTGGTATGAAAGTGATTCGAATCTTACTACTTACTCTGCAAGGTGCTCGTGAAATGAAGCGTCTTGTTCACCCACGGGCTGTCTATACCATCAAGGTTGGCGGTTCTGCACTACCACAACGTGTTGTAGATGCGGTCTGGGGCTTCTTCTCTGCATACGCATTAGTGTTTGTGGTTTGTATGCTGGCTCTTATTGCAACTGGTATGGACGAGTTGAGTGCTTTCTCTGCGGTAGCGGCGACATTAAATAACCTTGGCCCGGGCCTTGGTGAAGTCGCGGTGCACTTTGGCGATGTGAACGACAAAGCAAAATGGGTACTTATCGTATCTATGCTGTTTGGCCGATTAGAAATCTTCACCTTATTAATCTTATTGACCCCTACGTTTTGGCGTAGCTAAGGACAACATTGTGGCAAAAGCTCTATTTTTGTATTCAAGCCGTGAAGGGCAGACCAAGAAAATCTTGAACTATATAAAAGAAGAAATGAGTGAGTTCGAATGTGAGCTTCAAGATCTGCACACTATTGGCAAGGTGGACTTTGCTCAGTACGACAGAGTGTTGATTGGCGCATCGATTCGTTATGGCCACCTTAATAAGAAGCTATATCAATTTATTGATGCCAACCTTACTCAGTTGCAATCAAGCAAGGTTGCGTTCTTCTGTGTTAACTTAACGGCGCGTAAAGAAGACCAAGGCAAAGATACACCAGAAGGCAGTGCGTATATTAAGAAGTTCCTTACCAAGTCTCCATGGCAGCCGACTTTAATCGGTGTATTTGCAGGTGCCCTCTATTACCCACGTTATAACTGGTTCGATAGAACCATGATCCGCTTTATTATGAATATGACAGGTGGTGAAACGGATACAACGAAGGAAGTTGAGTACACAAACTGGGAAAAAGTCTCTTTGTTCACTGAAAAACTGAAGAATATGTAAGATAAAAGCCTACTTTTGAGGCGTTTTGAGTTCTTTTTAATCGAACGAATAAAAAAACGAAAAAAACTTAAAAAAGGGCTTGCCAGTGTGATCGAAATCTCTATAATGCCACCTCGCTGACACG